>CADCHG010000001.1 GCA_902801155.1 uncultured Prevotellaceae bacterium
TTGAAAGAGCTCTGAAGGAGCGATACCTAATAGGGCAGTCCGTTAGGGCTGTCATATTTGTCGATATAGGGGGTATGAGGTCTGAAGGACCGACACCTATAGTCTTAGTCTTCAGGTGTCGCACTTACAGCGCTCCTTTTAATCACGCATCTATAGAATAACAGCCCTTACGGACTGCCCTATTAGGTGTCGGGCTTTCAGCCCTCGCAGTCTTGAAGTCGTCGAACTCACGTTATTTAGGTTTAGCCTTAAACGCAAGCAAAAACCTTAACACCTTAACACCTTAACACCTTACCAATACAATATATACGCACTATCACGTTCTACAAACTTGGAATGAACACATTCCTCTCAAGGCAATTATTTCTATCTTCAATATCATCTTAATAATATATCAGGATATAAAAATATATAAGTATCGCGCATACGCATGTTATATTATATATTCGTCTCAACCTTAATCTTAAATTCTTCACCTTACCCACGTTAAGGCGTTAAGGTGTTAAGGTTTTATTACAAACCAAATTCCTTGTACCAGTCTTTTCTACAACATCTGGGACAAACCGCCCTGATATCTGGGACAACTATTGCAAGTGTCAAGAAAAAGCTGTTCCTTTGCTCTACTTATCACTCAAAACCGACTTGATGACATCGTTATTGGCACGCGATACCGGCAACTGCTTCTCAACACCGAACAACTGCAACTGATAGCCAGGATTACGAGCCGTCATAGATACCACGAAATTGATATTGACAAGAAAAGCCCTGTGACATTGTACGATATAGCAGAACTCAGAAAGTGTTTCCTTTATCTGCTTCAACGTGATGCGAAGAGTTATGTGCCTGGTCTCATTCTCCGAGATATAGCATATATCAGCATAGTTCGCCATCGACTCCACATAGAGAATACTTGAAGGGGCTACCTCCAGTCGGGCACCCTGTCCCTGACCTTCAATCACCACCGTCACCGGTTTCTCCTCAACTTCTTCATGTTTGTCATCTCTCTGGAAAATTTCCTCCTGACGTTTCTCCAACAGAGAATTGATAGCCTTCACATCGTCAAGCTCACGACGAAGCTGGTCGTTCCTGAATTCATAGAAAGCCCACAAGAACATAAACACAGTCACAATCCCGACATTCACACACATAAGCCACACGTTATATAGTGTGAAATGCCCGTCTTCATAGAAGAACATATCCCATCGCCTTTGACAAAACCAACCATCGTACATAAGCAGCAAAAGCGCGAGAATTGGAGTATTAACAATATAGGCAACCGACTCGCGAACAAGGAAGTACTTTAGCGAACCGTTACGCTTTTCATAATCTCCAAGAGCAGCCTTTGTCAGCAGCAAGGAAAACAAGACGGCAAGGAAAGATATCAAGGAGCATATAAGAATATACCCCATACGACCTTCATTTAGCCTGCCTATGCCGAAAGGTTGTACGAGTGCCAGAAAAAACAACACCCCGATACCACACTTGAAAGCACGCTTGAGTATATATATGTAATCGTTCATTTTGGGAAACTCTAAACTCTAAACTCTAAACACTAAACACTAAACTCTAAACACTAAACCCTAAACACTAAACCCTAAACACTAAACCCTAAACACTAAACTCTAAACACTAAACTCTAATCACTAAACTCTAAACACTAAACTCTAAACTCTAAACCCTAAACTTTTTTATGCAGCTGCAAAGGTACTTATTTTTTGTCAATCAAACAACATTTTCACATACCATTCGTCACAAAAACATGCATTTCGTCCCATCCGCAAACTATAAGTCCCCAATAACTTACCGTTTATCCCCAACTATTGTTCTGTTCACAAACATCATATAACTTTGCAGCAAAAATAACAGAATTTCGATTTTCAAACTTTTACTTTTCTATAATATGGATACAACAATCTTAGCGGTAGCGATAGCTTTAACAATAAGTCATATCGTTTACACAGAGTACGCAAATTCTGATGACCAACTCGCAGAATACCAAACATTCTATGAAGCGCAAGCCTCCATAACTGCCAAGAACACATTGAAAGACGGCACCTTCATCAACGAATACACAGGAAAAGACAAAACATCCCTCAGCGAAATCATTTTCTCTGAATAATATATCCATTCTCACCTCTCTCCTGTTATATCATATTACTTAGTTCGTTGTCCGTTCATCCTTCGTTCATCCTTCGTTCATCCTTCGCTATGCCTTCGCTCTACCTTCGCTCATCCTATAGTTCTTTTTCGGTTTCAGAGCGAAGGATTAGCGTTGTCATAGCGAAGGCATAACGGCAGATAATAGAAGGACAAACGAAACGACTATTGCATATATCAGGAATTTTTCATAATTTTGCAACAAATTACGAAAAAAATCGGGCATAGGGGTATTGGTTTCCCCCTGGTTGTGTGTCTTACATATAAAGACCCAACAAAACGAGTTGAAAATGGATTATAACAAACAAGGGTTCGAAAGAATCTACAAAGACAATTACAGGCAGATGTATCGCTTCGCCTTCTCTATTCTTGAGGATGCAGAGGAAGCGAGGGATGCGGTAAGTCAGGTCTTTACGCAGATGTGGAACAGTCAACCAAGAAACCAAAGCCTGAACATAATGCGACAGAAACGCTTGCGTCAGCAAATGGAGCTGGAAGTCGCTATGCAGAAGGCTCAGCAAGAGAACGAAGAACGTGAGGAACTTATGGAAGAACTCCAGAGAGTTATCAATGATAACCTCACAGAGCAAGACCGACGGGTACTGTCACTTCACTATGATGAAGAAATGACCTACGAGGAAACTGCAAAGGCGTTAGGAATAAGTTCATCAGCAGTAAACAAGCATATAACCCGTTCGCTTGGGAAGATACGTTCAATCCTTAAAATTGCCCGATAATGAAAACAGAAGATATAGACCGTAAGATAGGAATGCCCGACATAGATATGGAATGGGCAAAATTCGAGAAGGAGGTTATTGATGCTTCCGAGGAAAAGAGTAAAATGGAGAGTAGAAAGTGGAAAGTAAATAGCAATTGGTCGCGAGCAGCCATGTTCATAGGAATCATCATGAGCGTTAGCCTCATCGCCCTCGCTTCTATCTACTTCTACCCTACTCCAAAACAGGAAACTGAAAATAAAAAGGATGTTGCAGAACAGATTGCTGCTGTTCAACATACGGAAGAGATCAAGACCGACACGCTGACTATTAACCGCGAGGTGTTCAAGTTTGACAATATCGAAATGAAGACCATAGCCAAGGAGGTTGGCGATTACTATGGCAAGCAGATAATCTTTGAGAATGAGGAAGCTAAGCACGTGCGCCTCTACATTCAGATTGAGAAGACAAAGAGCATAGAGGAAGTTGTGGAGTTTATGAATAACTTCAAAAAGGTTCATCTGACGATAGAGGGTAATAGTATCCACATAAGATAGCGGCTTTATGAAAAAGATACTATTATTCATCATTTACCTTGTCATAGGATTCACAACGGCTTCCGCCCAAAAGGTGACACTCACTTTTGAGGACGTATCACTATCAGAAGCACTCAAAAGAATTGACAAGGTACAGGATGCCAAGCGCATCAATTTTATATTTGACGAACTCGAAGACTTCCGCGTGACGAAAAAGATTCATAACCAGTCGGTTGAGGATGCCGTCCGTTCGGTTTGTGGTTACTACCCTATGAGCATAGCCGTACAGGATAGCGATATATTCGTGGAATGCGTACAGAAGGCTTCTATTAGATATGTAGGGCATATCGTTGATACAAAGGGACAGCCTCTCGCCTTTGCCAACGTTTCGCTTCTCAATCCTACAGATTCTGCTTTCATCACAGGTGGTGTGAGTAATGAGAACGGCTCATTCACGGTACCTTGCGACGCACATACGGTTCTTGCAAGAATATCGTATATGGGCTTCCGCACGATATACCGCCTATGCACAAAGCCTGAAATAGGAAAAGTGGTGATGAGAGCAGATAGCAAGGTGCTCGAAGAACTTACGGTTACAGGCGCACGTATTATAAACAAGGTGGATCGTCAGTATATCATCCCAACGGAGAATATGGTGAAGGGAAGTAGCAACGGCTATGACCTTCTGCAACGTATGTCGCTAAAAGGTATAATGGTGGATCCTGTCAACCAGACTATCAAGTCAAACAGAGGTGGTAGCGTTCAGGTTCGTGTAAACGACATAAAGGCTAACAGTCAGGATATTATGGCAATACGCCCCGATGAGGTGGTTCGCGTGGAGTATGTAGATATGCCAGGAGTACGCTATGGCGACTGGACTCTGGATGCCGTGATCAACTATGTTGTGAAACGCAGATATGCTGGATATGTAGGTGGAGTCAAGTCATTACAAGCCTTTACATCTGGATTCAACAACACCAATTCGTATTTCAAGTACAACTATAAGCTTTCAGAATTTAGTATCAGTCATTACTTAGGCTGGCGCGATGTTTACAAGAGATATCACGAAAGCAAAGAGGAATATATATTCCCAGACGGAGAAACCCATAAAATGAACTATGATGGTGTATATTCTCCATTCATGTACGCCCAAAACATTATGCAGGCAGCATATAACCTTGCCAAGCCTGATATATACACGTTCAACGCAAGTTTCTATCTCTATGCATATAATTCTCCAAAGCGAGGGATACATTCTATTGTAAGCGAAACAGGAAAAGACAACATGTATGAGTACGAAAATAGAAAGATGAAGGAATATAAGCCTTCACTCGACCTCTATTATTTCGTTAATCTGCCAAAGAAGCAGACTCTTGCAATAAATGCAGTAGGTACAATCATCACGACAAGAAACGAATACGGTATGAGCGAGTACATATTGCCTCAAAACTACGTTTGCGAGGACAGGAAAGCCCCAGAACTAAGTTCTCTGGGCGAACCTGTAGCCGATTACTACTATTCTACAAACGGAAAGAAGCACTCTCTCATTACCGAGGCTATCTATACGAAGGAAACGGAGAAAGTAAACATATCGGTTGGAGGTGAATATACCATTGGCTTCACGGACAACAAATACGTAGGCAGCACCAACGCCCATGCCTTGATTCACAATAACAACGAATATCTGTTTGCTCAGATTCAAGGAAATATTCCTTTCGGAAAGAAGGAACAGACGATAGGCTATCAATTAGGCATAGGTGCAAACCGTTCATCTATTCATCAGGGTGATTTCGGTTACGACAACTGGATGATACGTCCGCAACTGACGGTTTCAATTCCTGTCAGCAAAAATGCGAACATAAAATTACAGTCACGCATAACTCCAAACGAACCATCACTTGCAAATGTGACCGATGTAAGGCAATATGACAATTCGCTTTTTATCAAATCAGGCAACAAGGAACTTAAACCATCACACACATGGTATAACGAGGTAAGTTTAGGCGGAGAGGTGAAGAACGTGGAATATACGTTAGAAGCTTCATGGTCGAACAATCCGAATGCTCTCATGAATACATACACCCCAGAAAAGGAAGCAAACGGAAACTGGGTAATCGTAAGCCGTCCAGAGAATCATAAGCGATTCAGTAAAGGCAACATATACGGCGATATGACATGGAAAATATTTCCTGACAAATGGCATGTGTCATTCTGGACATCATACGACCACTATGAAAGTATCGGCAATACATACCGTCACTTCTACAATACGACTCAGGTCGGTTTCTATTCATGGGCTCAATTTGGCAACTTTAGCATGGATGCTCGTTTTAGCACACAACCGCGTTATTTAACAAGCGAACTCATCCAAGGTTTAGAAAAAAGCGGCGACGTAAGCATCTCTTACAAATGGAAGGATTTGAAGTTATCCTTAGGATGTATGTTGGTCGGCTCTCCAATGGGCTTTGACTACGATTATACCATAAACAACAAATGGTATAAGACAGACGCGCATCTCTACTATATTGAAAATGGTAATATGCTTCATCTTAGCGCCTCATGGAATTTCAGCCACGGACGCAAATACAAGGCTGCTGACCGAATACTTAATAACAAGGATAATGATTCGGGAGTAAGATAAAGAAGGCATTAGCGTGACTATCGCGTGACCAAATGACATGTCACAACATAGTCACGTTATATATTTGGATATATCACAAGAATGATATATCTTTGCATTCAGATAATTATTTAGGCTATAAACGCCCAAAACTCTAAACACAAAGACTATGACAAAAGAACAGATTTTTGAATTAATCAACGGGATGCAGAATCCTGTGATGTATGTGGCTACAAGTGAGAACGGACAGTCTCATGTGCGTGGCATCCTCTTATATAGTGCTGACGAAAACGGCATAGTATTCCATACGGGTAAGTTCAAGGCTCTCCACAAGCAGCTTCAGGAAAATCCAAAGGCAGAGGTTTGTTTCGCTACCGGTAAGTATCAGGTACGTGTTGAGGGTGAGTTCAAACTTGTTGACGATATTGAATTCAAAAAGGAGATTATCAACCATCCTTCACGCAAGTTCCTTCAGGGCTGGATAGCAGAGCAAGGATTGGATGCTGTTCTTGACTTCATTCAAGTATATAGAATGGAACATGGCAAGGCTCACACATGGAGCTTTGAGGATAACTTTAAGCCAAAGGAATACGTGGAACTGTAAAATTACAAATTACGAATCACAAATTACCTTTTATAAGTATTTATAACAATGCAACCAAGATATGTAACAAAGAACATGCTTTAGCTTGATGAGCTTTAGCGAAAACTTGCTTTAGCTTGGTGAGCCTTAGCGAACAATCGGTAATTTGCAATTCGTAATTATAAAAAAAATGTGTACATCAGAATACATAAATTTCGTGTGCTCCCAGCTTAGGGGAGTTGGCGATATTATAATGAAAAAGCAGATGTCAGATGACTGGTGCATCTACATAAACGGCAAGCCTATAATACTCGCTTTTGACAATCTATCATACGTCAGGATGACTCCTGCCATTGATGATATGATGACATCAGCATGGACAGGTTATCCCTACGATGGAGCAAAAGAGCACTATGTGCTTGACATTGAGCATCGCGATAAGGCTATGAAAGTGGTACACGCACTACTTGCCTCATAAACGATGCCTGACAACCTACAGATATTATCAATAGAAGCGAACAATCTCATCAAAAGGCCTATGCTGTGGCTGCTGTGGCTCTTCTGCCCTATATCCAAGCGAGATAACCGCCATAATGGTTTCCTCATTCGGTATGCTGAAAAGAGTACGCAGTTCATTGGCATCCCTCATTCCCATGATCAATGTGTCAAATCCCATTGCGCGGGCTTTCAACACGAGATAAGCATTACTCAGGCCATTGTCGTAAGCGCCCCACCCGTCTCCAACTTCATTGGTCTGCTCTCCCTGGAAGAATCCGGACTTTGAACGCTCGAATGTTGATACAATCAGCACAGGCGCACCTGCTACCTTCTCCTTATTAGGACCTATCAGCTCTGCAACGGCTTTTACCTGCTCAGGACTGATAGCCACATAATACTTTGTTGGCTGCTGGTTTGCCCAAGAAGGTGCTTCCTGAGCGGCTGTAAGCAACTCTTTCACCTGTTCCTTTGTTATGGTTTTGCTTGCATCATAACTACGGACACTACGGCGAGTCTTGATAACCTCATCAAATGACGGAGTACTCTCGCTTGTCTTTGGTTCTGACTGAGAACAAGAGAAAAACATCGTCACAAGTGAAGCAACGAAAAACATTCTAACGATTTTTTTCATACAATTCATTCAATTTAGTTATTAGTTATCGGAAATAGTCATCTGTTATTTTCCTTAACGTCCAATTTTCCACCAGTCAAAGTCGAAAAGCTGTTCATCTCCTCCACGGAAGAGGATATAGACATCGTGTTGGGTGGTAGGTGATGGATGTTGGGTGATAGGAGAAGTTATAATGTTCTTGCTGCCATCCACCTCTATACGGGCAAAAGGCTTACCGCTGATTGAATTTGCATAAAACTCGATGACACCGGGATTCTTCACATTCAGCACCTCTACCGTGATCTCCTTTGGAGCCTCTGAACCCAAATCCACATTACGGACCTTTGTCCAGTCGCCGTTATGTATTGATGTTACATAATGCCTTGCACCCGCCATACGGTCAAGCTTAACGCCCCAGCTCTGTGACATAGTTTCAGCCTCAACAGTCTTGTAGGGATCAAGACTACCGACAGGCTTCACACCCTCTTTAGTGAATGGAATGAAAGGTATTGAACCATCAGCATTGAACTTGAACTCCTCAATAGCAGTAGAGCGTTTGAATCCTCCACCATTAGGCAGGGCACCATTGTGGTAGAACATATAGTCATGTCCCTTGAAATGGATATTTCCGCCATGAATAGTGAAACTGTTCTCTGCCTCGTTCATTATACGTCCCTTGAAAGTCCAAGGACCATGAACGGTAGGAGCGGTAGAATAAGCCATATACTCAGGTACGCCACCTGCAGGATATACAGCATAGTAGATGCCGTTTCGCTTTGTCACCCAAGGCCCTTCCTCATACTGAGTCATTTCACGCTCCTTACCAATAGACCAGTCCATTTTTGACTGCAAGGTGCCAAAACTCTTAGGATCTGTGTATCCGGGAACTTCCTTATAGCCATTCTTAAACGAAATCATGTCATCGTTAAGTTCTCCGTACCAGAATCCCTTATTTCCCCAAAAGAGATACGGCTTACCGTCATCATCGATAAATACTGTAGGATCAATAAATCCAAAGCCTGTAGCCAAAGGTCCCCCTATGGCATCACGCCATGGACCTGTAGGACTATCGGCTACAGCAACACATAAAGCATCTTTTCCGTCATCGGTGTTGCAACATAGATACCAGTACCATTTGCCTTTGTGCTCAACAGCCTGAGCCGCCCAGGCACGATCACCTTGCTTTGCCCATTTGAATGTAGCGGTATTGACTTGAGCACCAAGATACTGCCAGTTCACCATATCCTCAGAGGAAAACACGAGCCAATCCTTCATTAGGAAGTATGTGGCATCATCCTCGTCATGGTCAACAAAAAGATATACCTTGTCACCATGAACATATGGCGCAGGATCAGGAGTATATATAGCACTAATGACAGGATTCTGCGCTTCACAGATTACTGCCATCATCATTGCAAACAGAATTGTAAATATTGATTTTTTCATCAAATATTAATAGCACTTGCTTTTTCTACTGGCTTTTTGACGAACTATAAAATGAATGGTTTAACGAAAAATCAATAACATAGCAAAAAAAATCCATTTCGTAGTATTTAAAAATGCTTTTATCTGTTAACAAATGTTATATACTATGTTCGGCTCATATCAATCAGACCTAAAACCTTAAACTCCAACCCATGCTTTTTACCTCATCACCTATGCACATAAAAAAAGTCCTCGGCCGAAAACGAGGACTATCTCCGGTTCTATCGCCTTCACAGGCTAAGAAACCTAGTAATAACTAAATGAATTGCGAGAATTTCAATCTTCACAGACTAAATAAACTCTATAATCGTTTAAATGATTTTTTCGGTATATATATTATAACATTTGCATTGAAAAACTAAAGTTTTTACGAGTGCAAAGATAGTTATATTTATTGATATCGCCAAAAAATATCCGTCATTACTGCCTAAATTATAAATAAATTAACATTTCAGAATACAAAATTCGTCATTATACAAAAATTTTCAGAAAAAAAAGGTAAAAAATCACCGTAATACAGATTTTAGCCCCAATTATACACTCAAACATCACATTATATGATTTTACGGTATTTGTAAAAGTTATTTTCTATGAAGATCAGTTCAAATAACTGTCAACCATATTCTTTTTCTTTGAATTACGATGAATTTATATACAAAAATACAATTTCTATCGAAATAGTTTGGAGGAGAAAGAAAAAAAATGTATATTTGCAACATAAATCTATTATAGATAGACGATCAAAACTGACTTATTTCCAACAACAAACAATCAGAAAACAACAATAATGACATTATGACACATAGCAAATACATGCAAATAGCAATAGATGAAGCCAGAGATGGTATCAGGAACGGACATGGAGGTCCGTTTGGTACTGCCATCGTAAAGGACGGAGTCTTAATAAGTTCAGGACACAACAAAGTTCTCCTGAATAATGACCCTACATGTCACGGAGAAGTTGATGCCATCCGCAAGGCATGTAAGAAGCTTGGTACGCACGACCTGAGCGGATGCGAACTTTACACTACGGGAGAACCATGCCATATGTGCCTGTGCGCCTGTATGTGGGCAAACATCGATAAGATATACTACGGATGTACGATAGAAGACAACGGACTCATTGGATTCCGCGATGATAAGTTCGACAAGATTTTCGGCGGTCGTGACAAGCTTGATGGCTTTATGACAGAGATTGACCGTGAAGCATGCCAGCAACTGTTCGAAGAATACAAGAATCTACATCATAATCTATATTAAATTATGGTGGAAAACACGAATCCTCCACCTTATAAAACTATACGCAATGAAAAAACTCACAATACTATCCCTAATGCTATTGACATTCATGGTAATGGGATGTAATAACCAACCAAAAGACAAGACTCTAACAGATGGAACGTTTCACTCTGTAGGACTGAATCTTACAGGAACAATCAATGTTGATGTTACAATAGAGGAGCAACGCATCACGGAAGTACATGTTCTTGAAGAACTTAAGACTTATGCCAGTCAGATAAAACAGCTATGTGAAAGCATCATAGAGAACCAATCGCCAGAAGTTGACGGAGTATCAGGTGCAACATATCTTTCTGACGGCATAAAAGACGCTGTACGCGATGCTTTAGCACAGTCAAGAGGCGAGAAAACTGTTCTTGACAATACCGAGGTTTTGAGCTTTACCCCCGGAACATACTCCGTGGAAACCGACGGATTCCTTAGCAAGATCAAGGCTGATGTAACTTTCAGCAAGAATGCTATCGACACCATAATAATAAAGGAATCGAATGAGACGCCTCATGTTGGCCAAAATGCAATTCCACCGACCATACGCAATATGCTAAAAGCCAATGGAACAGGAGTAGATGGAGTAACAGGTGCCACATTTACAGTAACAGCCCTGAGAAAGCTTGTAAACGATGCTGCAGAGAAAGCAAAAGTAACCAATCGTAATAAATTCTATAACAATAAATTAACCATGACAGCGCAAAACAGGATAGAGGATACGTGGGATGTAGTAATTGTCGGTGGCGGAGGTGCAGGCCTTTTCGCTGCGGCACAAGCTGCAGAAGATGGTAATACAGTTCTCGTAATAGAGAGAAATTCAGAACTTGGCGGTAATACTCTGATTGCAGGTGGAATGTACCAGGCTGTTGACCACCACCTAGTATGGGACATCAATCATCCAGAAGCCACTTCGGCTATCGGCTTTGACGGTAAAAGGGTTGACAAGGTTAAGGCTACCATAGGAAGTATAGACCAATTAAAAACAATTCTCTCATGGAATGAGAAACCTTTTGACGAGAACTACTATCTCACACATGAGTTCGTAGCAGGTGATGTGATAGAATTATCAAAGCATGGCGTTCATCAGGAATTTCTTCCTATCCTCCGCAACCTGAAGAAAGAGATACGAGCATATCTTGCCTATGCAGAACCCAAAATAAAGAAAGGCATGAAAGAGAATGAGCTTTTGCTTTTCTCTACTACGAACCTGCATATCTTCCAGACATATTATGGAGGTCTTCGTCTGAGCAACGACAAGAAGGAATGGGTATATAGTGACTACAATCTTGTAAATCAATTTATTAAAGAAGGTGAGAAACTCAAGCCATGGCTTATGAGCATGGGAGTGGAGTTTATGAACACACAGACAACCCTTCCTGGTGCCATCTGGTATCGTTGCAACAGGATGACCGGCTGCAACACAGATACCGCAGGGGATGGCAAGAAGACATTCTTTGCTAAGAATTGGGGAGCATACGTAATGGCACCTCTCACACACATGCTTCAAGCCAACAAACATAATAAGGTGATTAAATCAACCACAGCCAAGCACCTTATCATGGAGAATGGAAGGGTAACAGGAGTAAAAGGCATAATGGATGACGGCACGACTGTGGTAGCTCATGCACGAAAAGGTGTGATTATTGCATCTGGAGGCTATGCTGCTAATATAAAGAAGGTAATAGAGACCAATAAATACTGGCCAGCGAAATATCTTTCATACAACATGGGCACAACAAACCGTTCTTCTCTTCTGGGTGAAGGTCTGTCAATGGCAACAGAAATCGGTGCCGACGAGTGCGGTGAGGGATGGACACAACTTCTGCCTTTGGCTTTCTCTGCCGACGGACTAATAGCAAAGGGAAGCGTAGAGACCGCCGTATTCATAAGTCCAAAGACAGGAAAGCGTTTTGTTGACGAATGTTCTGAACGTGACGTACTTTCACTCGCTGCATTCGAAAACGGCATAACATACAAAGGCATCAAAGGTACATTCTTCTGTATCAGGGCAGATGTGAAGACCGATGAAGCAGGACTTGACATCATCACATCCGACATTCCGGGAAAGGAATGGACACGAACTGGCAAGGAACTTTCAAGCCTTTTCAAGGAATTAGGAATGAAGACCGATGCAAAGGTTGTGCTTGAGACAATCCGCGAATATGACATGGCAGGAATGGAGAACCGTCAGCCAAAGGATTTCAGAAAACAGCATCAGGTTGGACTTATCGGTACTGCGAAACGCAAGGCTGATGGAAGCTATGACAAAAGCACATACGATATTAATAATGCAAGACTTCGCATTCGTCTTCTCGCTCCATCTCTTCACCACACCATGGGCGGACTTAGGATAGACACAAGCCGCAGGGTACTCGACAAGCACGGCAAGCCAATCCCTGGCCTCTATGCTGCAGGTGAGGTTACAGGTGGATTCTTCGGTGGCAATCGTCTTGGAGGTAATGCTCTCACAGAGGTTATGGTATCAGGCAGAATAGCAGCAAAAGCCATCAGCGGAAAGCAATAAGGATTTGCATTCCTATAGCAGAGCTAACATTTTCAACAAGAAGTCGACCTGACGATATTTTGCAGTCAGGCCGACTTTTCTTCTCACTTTCATTTTACCGACCTCTCACTCGCTTGCAAGTCCCAAACGCCATTCAGGAACAGACAAATACGACATCATTCTTTCTCTTTCCGACTTTTATTTGCTAAATATGTTAATTTGTTTTGAAAGTATATATGTTCTTAAGTAATTATCGCTATCTTTGCAATACTAATTGACAAAATCATATGAATATCCTAAAACTTTCAACCTCGCTGCTCATGGCAGCGATGATGCTTACGACCGCAAAAGCCGTAGCTGCTAAGACTGAAACAATTGAACGAAAAAAACTTCTCAACACGCAATGGCAGTTCGTTGAGAACGACAGTGATTTCACCAAGGCGAAACCTGTAATCCTACCTCACGACTGGAGCATACACCATCGTTTCGATGCAAATGTACCGGCTGGCGGTGGTGGTGGCTATCTGCCTACAGGTAAGGGCTGGTACAAGCGCACCCTCACTCTCGGAAAGGAATACGAGGGCAAGAAGATACGCCTATACTTCGAAGGCGTGTATATGAACTCACAAGTATATATTAATGGTAAGAAAGCCGGTGGATGGCCTTATGGCTATTCTTCTTTCTGGGTAGATGCCACACCTTACGTACAGACAGGAAACAACGAGATTATCGTGAGTGTGGATAACTCCAAGCAACCTAACTGCCGTTGGTATTCCGGCTCAGGTATCTACCGTAACGTATGGCTCGTTACTACCGACAAGACATACATCGACGACTGGAGCATAGCAGTAAGCACACCTGACACTCATCATGTCAACCTTACGGCTACCGTAATACTGCCCGACGGCTCCACACGTCCGTACCAGCAGACCATCGAGGTGGAGAATCCTCGTCTCTGGTCTCCAGAAGATCCATATCTCTATCACACGGAACTGACAATACCAGAGGGTGACCGTATTACAGTAACATACGGCATACGTACCATCGAGTATAGTGCAGAGAAGGGACTCTTCCTTAATGGCAAGTCAATAAATCTCAATGGTGCTTGCGTACACCACGACAACGGCATCCTCGGTGCTGCTGCTTTCGACGATGCTGAATACCGCAAGGCACGACTTATGAAGGAGGCAGGCTTCAATGCCGTGCGCACATCCCACAATCCTCCTTCTGAGGCTTTCCTCAGAGCATGTGACGAAATTGGACTTCTCGTCATCGACGAGGCTTTCGACGGATGGCGTGAGAAGAAGAACACCAATGACTACGACTACTCTACCCTCTTCGACCAGTGGTGGAAGAAAGACATCGACGCAATGGTTCTGCGCGACCGTCTTCACCCAAGTATCTTCTGCTGGAGTACCGGCAACGAGGTTATCGAGCGTAAGAAGATTGAGATTATAAAGACTGCTCATCAGCTTGCTTCACGCATCCATGAGATTGATCCTCAGAACCGTCCCGTAACCTCTGCCCTCGCAGCATGGGATCGCGACTGGGATATCTATGACCCATTGGCAGCTGAGCACGATATCGTTGGCTATAACTATATGATTTTCAAGGCAGAGAGCGACCACGAGCGTGTACCTAACCGCGTGATGATGCAGACAGAGAGCTATCCTCGTGACGCTTGGCGCAACTATCAGACAGTACAGAAACACGATTATATCCTCGGTGACTTCGTATGGACAGGTCTCGACTACATCGGTGAGTCTGGTATTGGTCGCTATTACTATGAGGGCGACGTGCCAGGCGAGTCATGGGAACGCCCACTCTACCCTTGGCACGCAGCATATTGCGGAGACGTTGACCTTACAGGTGAGCGCAAGCCTATCAGCTACTATCGCTCTATGCTCTGGAACGGTGGTCAGACTCATCTCGCTGTACGCGAACCTGACGGCTATATTGGTAAGGTGAAAACCTCCATGTGGAGCACATGGCCTACACAGCATAGCTGGACATGGCCTAATTGGGAAGGAAAGCCTATCGAGGTTGAGGTTTACAGCCGTCAGCCAAAGGTAAGCCTTTACCTCAACGACCAGCTCATCGGCGAGCAGGAGACTAAGGAGATGAAAGCCACCTTCAAACTGACATATCAGCCAGGCACACTTCGTGCAGAGGCAGGCAACGAGCGTTCAGAGATTCAGACAGCAGGAGCTGCCAAGACCATCCGTCTGAAAGCTGAGAACTACAAGGATCTGTCATTCATCACAGCAGAGATTATCGACGCACAGGGTCGTGTGGTTCCTGCATCAGATACAGAGCTCACCTTCGCCGCTACAGGTGTCACATTCCTTGCAGCAGGCAACGCTGACATAAAGGACGATGATCCATATTTCGATACAAAGCATCGCACATGGCATGGCCGTTGCCTCGCTGTTGTAAGCAAGAATGGCAAGAAAGGCACTCTCTCCGTATCAGCCAAGGGACTCCCAACCGCAAAGATTGCGATTAAGTAGAAACTTCAATAGCCTAATAAAAAAGAAATGACGTGATATATTTTGTATCACGTCATTTATTATTTCAATTATTCTCTATCTGATTCAGCATCTTGAACGTTGCCTTGATGGCTGCTTCCGTCTGGTCGGCATCGAGGGCACGAGTGCGGATGACCTTTCCGTCAAGAAGTTTCCATGTGATGACCGTCTGAACAAGGGCATCTGTACGACCGCCCGGTGGAATGGTGACGGCATAGTTGAGCAAATCAGGCAACTTACGGTCAAGGTTATCGCGATAGATGCGGCGGAGAGCCTTTACGAAGGCATCATACTGACCATCACCCGTAGCATCACCATAGAACTCCTGTCCGTTGATGCTCACCTTGATTGACGCAAGCGGCTTTATGCCATACGAGAGGCTGACCATGTAGCCGAGAAGCTTCACATTCTCGTCAGGAGTATCGTGTTTCAGAACATCGGAAACGATGAAAGGAAGGTCTTCAGGAGTAACGACAGACTTACGGTCGCCAAGTTCGGTGATACGCTGCGTTATCCTCTTCACCTGCTCAGGAGTAAGCTCAAGACCGAGTTCCTGAAGGTTCATCTCGATATTTGCCTTGCCCGATGCCTTGCCAAGCGCATACTCACGCTTTCTGCCGAAACGCTCAGGCACAAGTTCGTTGCAATAAAGCTTGTCCTTGTTGTCGCCGTCAGCATGAACACCTGCTACCTGAGTAAAGACATTCTCACCAACGATTGGCTGATTAGGTGCTACGACAACACCCGAATAGCCTTCCACCACGCGACTGATATCATTAAGCACGTCTTCCTTTATTGATGTCTCAACACCAAGATGATCGTGAAGAATTGCCTGAACGGATGCAAGAGGAGCATTACCACAACGCTCTCCAAGTCCGTTGACCGTGACATGAACGCCAGAAGCGCCTTCGGAAACCGCAGCCATAGTGTTGCTTACGGCAAGGTCATAGTCATTATGTCCGTGGAACTCGAAACGGAGGTCTGGGAATCGGCTTGTCATCTCACGGAAGAAAGCCCCTGTTTGCATCGGGGTAAGCACACCGAGAGTATCGGGCAGCATGAAACGCATGATTCCGCAGTCCTTGAGCGAATCTATCATGTGATAGACATACTCAGGACCGTCCTTCATGCCATTGCTCCAATCCTCAAGGTAGATGTTCACCTTGAGTCCCTGCTCATGCGCATAGTTGATAGCCTCCTTGATATCTGCAATATGCTCGTCAGGAGTACGCTTGAGCTGCTTTGTGCAATGCTTCTCAGAACCTTTGGTAAGGAGATTTATGACAGAGCCGCCGCATTCCGTGATCCAATCGACCGAACGACCGCCATCACAGAATCCGAGCACCTCTACCCTATCCAGCATACCCGCACCCTTCGCATAGCGACAAACCATCTTAACGGCTTCCTTCTCGCCCTCGCTGACACGTGCAGAGGCAATCTCTATACGGTCAACATTGACATCACGCAACAGCATACGCGCTATCACGAGTTTCTCATGCGGAAGGAATGAAACGCCGTTGGTCTGTTCTCCATCGCGAAGGGTGGAGTCCATTATTTCTATTTTTTGTTGCATAAGTTAATCATACCGGCCCCTCACCTGCCCTATGGGCATCCTCTCCCCAAGGGGCGAGGAGGAAGTTACATTTGTTCGCTAAAAACGTGATTGGAAATACATACTTCCCCCTCGCCCCTTGGGGAGAGGGTGTCACGTAGTGACGGGTGAGGGGCCGTTGGGGTCGTTAGGGCCGTTGGGTCACTTCTCCTCAAACGCCTCGATCTTATCCTTGTTAGCAAGGAGGAAGTCGATGTCGTCATAGGCATTCATCAGACAGTACTTCTTGTATGAGTTGATCTCGAAGTGCTCTGACTTGCCTGTTGTAAGATTGGTTACTGTCTGGTTTGGAACGTCAACCTTTACCTCTGCCTGTGGATTAGCAGCTATTGTAGCGAAGAGTTCGAGCTGGAACTCACGGCTAACGATTACAGGAAGCACGAAGCAGTTGAGGAGGTTGTTGCGGTGGATATCAGCGAATGAGTTTGAGATAACCACACGAACGCCATAGCCGGCAATAGCCCATGCAGCATGCTCGCGTGAAGAACCAGAACCCCAGTTCTGACCACCAACGATGATTTCGTGAATACCCTTCTTAGGAGCCTCAGAGAACTCAGGCTTGTTCATCACGAAGTCTGCTATTGGCTGATTGTTAGCATCATAGCGAAGGTCGTGCATGAAAGCATCGCCATAGAACTTAGGATCACGTGTTGTGAACGCAAGATAACGTGCAGGGATGATGTTATCTGTATTGTTGTTGTCAATCTCGATTGGAATACAAGTTGACTGGATTATATCGAATTTTTCTTTCATAAGCCTAACCAAGCCTTCCCAAAGGGAAGGATGTTTGATTGTATTAATCCCTATGTGGGAGTCTTATCTATTTGAATTATTTTTTTTGATTGAAAATACTATCTACTCCCCCTTGAGGGGGTAAGGGGGGAGGAGCCCTCCCTTTGGGAGGGACTGGGTGGGCTTCTTAGATCTTCCTTGGATCAGTAATAACGCCTGTGATAGCAGATGCTGCAACTACGAGTGGAGATGCGAGGACGGTGCGTGCACCAGGTCCCTGACGACCAACGAAGTTACGGTTACTTGTAGAGATTGAGAGCTTGCCTGCTGGCACCTTATCCGGGTTCATTGCCAGACATGAAGAGCATGAAGGGAGACGAAGCTCGAAACCTGCCTCTTCAAGAATTTTGTCGATACCCTCGTCGATGATCTGCTGACGAACGAGCCAAGAACCAGGAACAAGCCATGCTACAACGCTGTCAGCCTTCTTCTTGCCCTTTACAACAGAAGCGAATGCACGGAAGTCCTCAATACGGCCATTGGTACAAGCACCGAGGAAACAATAGTCAACTGGTGTGCCCTCAAGTTTCTGTCCTGGCTTGAACTGCATATAGTCAAGCATGTCGAGGAACTGAGTCTTGTCAGCCTCTGCAATCTGGTCGAGTGTTGGGATGCACTCGTCGATAGCGATACCGGCACCCGGGTTTGTTCCGTATGTGATACGTGGCACGATGTCCTCGGCACGATATGTCACCTCCTTGTCGAACTTGGCATCAGCATCGCTGTAGAGCTTCTTCCACTCCTCAACAGCCTTATCCCAGTCAGCACCCTTTGGAGCGTACTCACGACCCTTGAGATATGCAAATGTTGTCTCGTCAGGAGCGATAAGACCTGCACGTGAACCCATCTCGATAGAGAGGTTAGAAAGAGTCAAACGACCTTCCATTGACATATTGCGGATAGCACTACCAGCATACTCAACAGCATAGCCAGTAGCACCTGATGTTGTCATCTGAGCCATGATATAGAGAGCAACGTCCTTGGCGGTGGTTCCCTTTGGAAGCTCACCCTCAACGTTGATGCGCATTGTCTTTGGCTTTGACTGAAGGATACACTGGGAAGCCAATACCTGAGCTACCTCAGAAGTACCGATACCCATAGCGATAGCACCTACTGCACCGTGGGTAGATGTGTGAGAGTCACCACACACGATTGTCATGCCTGGGAGAGAGAGAGCCTTCTCAGGTCCAACAACGTGGATGATACCGTTATCCTTTGTACCCATTGCGAAGTGCTTGATGCCAAACTCCTCGCAGTTAGCCTTGAGTGTTTCAACCTGCTTACGGCCTACTGGGTCATTGATTACCTCCTGCTGATCAGAAGGAGTATTGTGGTCAGGCATAGCGACTACGTGGTCAGGACGGAAAGCCTTGATACCCTTGTCGCGAAGTGTGTCGAATGCCTGTGGTGATGTCACCTCATGTGCATAGAGACGATCGATATACAACTGTGTAGGACCGTCCTCCACGTTCTGTACTACGTGTGCGTCCCAGATCTTGTCAAATAATGTTTTTGCCATTTTCTTGTTTATCTGAATTTATTTATTGCGTCAATATAAGCCTCCACAGAAGCTGTTACGATATCCGTATTGGCTGCGAAGCCATAGTATATGTGTCCGTCGAACTCCACGCTCTGGTGTACCTTTGCGAGATCGTCAGAACCCTTAGAGATAGCCTGAATGGTGAAGTCCTTCAATGTCATCTCACGCTTGATGATTGTCTTGAGAGCCTTGATGGCTGCATCAACAGGACCATTGCCCGATGCTGCTGCCTCGAAATGCTCGTTGGCAATCTGAAGACCGATGCTTGCAACCGCACGTGTGCCCTTACCTGCTGTAACCTGAAGGTAGTCGAGCTTCACATTGTTCATCTCATTACGCTCAGCACCTGCCAGTACGAGGATATCATCATCTGTAACCTCCTTCTTCTTGTCGGCAAGTACGAGGAAGTCTGCATAAATCTTGTCGAGCTTCTCACCCTCAACATCCACACCGTTGATATGCAGACGATGCTTCAAGGCTGCACGACCAGAGCGAGCTGTCAATACGATGCTTGCCTCATCGATACCTACATCCTTTGGATCCATGATCTCGTATGTAGAGGCATTCTTCAGCACACCATCCTGATGAATACCAGAAGAATGTGCGAAGGCATTCTTACCAACGATAGCCTTATTCGGCTGAACTGGCATATTCATCAACGAGCTTACCATACGGCTTGTTGGATATATCTTCGTTGTGTTGATGTTAGTGTCAATGCCGAGGTCTGGGTGTGTCTTGAAGATCATTGCAATCTCCTCAAGTGAAGTGTTTCCGGCACGCTCACCGATACCGTTGATAGTCACCTCTACCTGACGCGCACCACCAAGCACACCTGCCACGGTATTGGCTGTTGCCATACCAAGGTCGTTGTGACAATGGGTTGAGAGGATTGACTTACCTGCTGCGAAAGCATCAACGTGCTCATAGAGGTACTTTATCTTCTCATGATACTCGTTTGGCACACGGAAACCAGTAGTATCTGGTATGTTGCAGACAGTAGCACCTGCCTTTGTAACTGCATCAATCACACGTGCAAGATACTCGTTGTCAGTACGACCAGCATCCTCTGCATAGAACTCCACGTCCTCTACATAGCGCTTTGCATACTTCACGGCACGAACGGCACGCTCGATAATCTCCTCTGGAGTGCTGTTGAACTTATACTTGATATGTGAAGGGCTTGTACCGATACCTGTGTGGATACGGCCACGCTTAGCAAACTTAAGTGCCTCGGCAGCTACATCGATATCCTTCTCCACGGCACGTGTAAGTGCGCAGATGGTAGGCCATGTCACAGCCTTACTGATTTCTACAACTGAATTGAAGTCGCCCGGTGATGACACAGGAAAACCAGCCTCGATCACATCAACGCCGAGGGCTTCGAGCTGCTTTGCCACCTGAATCTTCTCAACGGTATTCAACTGACATCCTGGTACCTGTTCGCCATCGCGCAACGTGGTATCAAAAATATATAATCTTTCACTCATATTTATATTAATTTTTAACTATTTCTAAATTACTTACGTTATCTCAAAGAAAAAAGCCTTCTTCACATCCCGAGCAGGAAGTGAAAAAGGCTCGTAATATTTTCCGCATCATAATTACCAGCACACCTTATCACTTCCCGCCTCTTTTCGAAGGAGGATGTTAATAATAAGGGCTGATAGTGTGATGTTATTTGTCATATTCCTTTATTTCTTTAATTCTGTTTAGTGATTAGAGATTAGTGTTTAGAGAGTGGTATCCACCAACACCCAACACCTAACACCCATCACCAAAAAAATTTGCGAGTGCAACGTGCAAAGCACCTCGCACGATGCAAATAGTGCATGTCAGCCCACAAGGCCGGCGCACGTTTTAAATTTGCGATTGCAAAATTAATACTTTTTCCTGACAAAAACAAATAATTTGTAATAAATTTTACCTTTTCTACTATAATTTCCTTATAAAAATGACGAATATCATCAAAAAAAGTAATAAATCGCAGTTATTTGCATCAGATATTATAAATGTTTCTTATTACCCACCATGCAAAATACAATATGATATACAAAGATTAATGGGATTTACGGACATCTCTACACCAAATTGTATTCAATCTATTGAAATACAGTATATTGTGGCGGTGTAGAGTTTTTAATAACTTTACATCAACTCTACATCTTTACACCTTGTCATAAACAAAGATGATGTAAAGGGTGTATAGTTGGTGTAAAGTAAAAACGAACTATACATCATTATAACTTTCTATAAACCATCCATTTATATAGAATTAGGTGTAGAGTGTAGAGTTAAATGCTGAATTATGATAGATTTTTTAGAATTAAACGCCAAACACATACACACTCGGAAAAACAGCTTCTAACTGTACTGATGGTCAAGAAGTTAAAAGCGTGTATGTGTTTGTCTAACATATACACAACACATACACAACACGTACACAAGTTGTCACGATCTTTGTGTATATGGTGTGTACGACTTGTGTATATGTTCACCAAACACGTACACGCCCATAAACTATCTGATTAACAACTTGTTACCCTTTCATTTTTGCCCCCGTGTATGTGTTTGGCGTTTAATCCTAAAAAAAAGTTCACTTGTTGTCAGTTTATGCCATTACAGTAAGTCCGTTATAATACCGTTATAGGTCCGTTGTAAGTCCGTTCCTTAGAATGGGAGAAAAATGGGACTTACATAGGACTTACATAGGATTTGCAAGGGAGGTGTATAGGAACAGGAAATTAATGCGACATTAACGTGATATTAATGCGACTTATATGTTTTCGCTTTGCGAACCTACATGAATTATTCGCTGAAGCTCATCAAGCTAAAGCAAGTTCTCATCAATAACACATTAATATCGCATTAATTTTCAGATTTAATTTTCTCCAAATTTACTTTCGTTTCGTTACTTCCATAGTACAAAAAGAAATCGCAGACTTGGTTAAGCCTGCGATTTCATAAGTTTTTATTTCTTCAAAGGTATCTTGTCGATACGTGTCTGATGGCGACCGCCCTCGAATGGAGTCTTGAGATACTCGTTCATGATTACCTCAGCCTCACGGTTGCTGATGAAGCGACCTGGCATTACGAGACAGTTGGCATTGTTGTGCTGACGGATGAGATGTGCTACCTCTACATTCCAGCAGAGACCTGCACGTACACCCTGATGCTTGTTAAGGGTCATAGAGATACCCTCGCCAGAACCGCACATTGCAATACCGCAGTCAACCTCGCCCTTCTCAATACCCTCGGCAAGAGCATGGCCGAAGTCAGGATAGTCAACAGAAGCATCGCTCCATGTGCCATAGTCCTTTACCTCATAGCCATTCTTCTCGAGATACTGGAGAACGAACTGCTTGAGTGGGAAGCCAGCATGATCGGTGGCTACGCCAATTATTTTCTTTTCCATAAAATGCCTAACCAAGCCTTCCCAAAGGGAAGGATGTTTGATAGTAATAATAGCTATCACCCTACCCTTCGAGAAGACTTGGTGTTTAAATTGTTATTTTATTATCAATAATTCAAGACCACTCTTCCATTGCCCTCAAGTAGTAACTACTCCCCCTGGAGGGGGTGAGGGGGGTGGAACCCTCCCCTTGGGAGGGACTGGGTGGGCTTCTTAAAGCATAGACTTAACCTGCTTGTAAACGTTCTCAGCTGTGTAGCCGAGCTTCTCGTCGAGCACCTTGTAAGGAGCAGAGAAACCGAATGTCTCGAGACCCCATACCTTAGATGCTGGATCAGCACCGATGAGGAAGCCCTGGAGGTTTACTGGAAGACCTGCGGTCATACCGAATACCTTAGCACCTGTTGGAACAACGCTCTGCTGGTACTCAGCGCTCTGTGTGCGGAAGAGGCCCTCAGAAGGTACAGAAACGATACGAACCTTAACGCCATCCTTGCGGAGGAGCTCAGCACCAGAAACGAGTGTAGAAACCTCAGAACCAGTAGCTACCATTACTACATCTGGATTAGCATCAGAACCAGCAACTACATAGCCACCCTTACGAGCCTGCTCATAGTCGTTACCCTCTGGGAGATTGTTGATGTTCTGACGAGAGAAGATGAGGGCTGTTGGGCTCTCTGTGTTCTCCATTGCCATTGCCCATGCAACTGTTGTCTCCTTAGCATCAGCAGGACGAAGAACGAGTGTAGAGTTCTTGCCGTCGTGACGCTTGAGCTTCTCCATGAGACGAATCTGTGCCTCGTGCTCAACAGGCTCGTGAGTAGGTCCATCCTCACCTACACGGAATGCGTCGTGAGTCCAGATGAACTTAACAGGGAGCTGCATGAGAGCTGCCATACGAACTACAGGGAGCATATACTGGCTGAATACGAAGAATGTACCGCAAGCTGGGATAACACCACCGTGGAGAGCCATACCTACACAGCAACATGCCATTGTGAACTCGGCAACACCTGCCTGGAAGAATGCACCAGAGAAGTCGCCTGCCTTGAGAGCGTGAGTCTTCTTGAGGAAGCCGTCAGTCTTATCTGAGTTAGAGAGGTCGGCAGAAGCACAGATCATATTTGGAACCTGCTCAGCGAGAACAGAGAGACAAGCAGCAGAAGCAGAACGAGTAGCATCGTTGTCCTTCTGTACGCACTTGCTCCAGTCAATCTTTGGAGCCTTGCCTGAGAACCATTCAGCCTGCTGTGCAGCCTTCTCTGGGTTAGCAGCAGCCCAAGCCTTCTCCTCTGCGTAACGCTCAGCAGCGATCTTCTCGAGTTCCTTAGCGCGGTTAGCGTAGAGTTCCTTAACATCCTCGAAGATCTGGAATGGATTCTCTGGATCACCACCGAGGTTCTTAACTGTGTTGATGAATGCGTCACCACCGAGAGGAGCACCGTGAGTCTTGCAGTTAGCCTCGTAAGAAGTACCGTCAGCCTTGAGGGCACCCTTACCCATGATACACTTACCGATGATGAGAGTTGGCTTGCCCTTAACAGCCTGAGCCTTCTCGATAGCAGCACGAATCTGAGCTGCGTCGTTACCGTTGATCTCGATAACCTCCCAGTTCTGAGCGCGATACTTAGCAGCAGTATCCTCGTTCATAACCTCCTTAGTCTCTGTAGAGAGCTGGATGTCATTGCAGTCATAGAACATGATGAGGTTGTCAAGACCGAGGTTACCAGCGATACGAGCAGCACCCTGAGAAACCTCCTCCTGAACGCCACCGTCAGAGATGTATGCGTAGATAGTCTCCTTTGCGAATGTTGGGTTGCCTGTGTGCTCAGCAAGGAACTTAGCAGCGATAGCAGCACCAACAGCATAAGCGTGACCCTGACCGAGAGGACCTGATGTATTCTCGATACCACGAGCTACCTCATACTCTGGGTGACCTGTTGTAGCAGAACCCCACTGACGGAGCTGTGCGAGCTCGTCGAGAGAGAACTTGCCAGTAAGGCAGAGCTGAGAATAGAGCATTGGAGCCATGTGACCTGGATCGAGGAAGAAACGGTCGCGACCTACCCAACTTGGGTTCTTTGGGTCATACTGGAGATACTCTGAATAAAGTACATTGATAAAGTCAGCACCGCCCATAGCACCACCTGGGTGACCAGACTTAGCCTTTTCAACTGCAGCAGCAGCGAGGATACGAATGTTATCCGCTGCGTGATTCAAAACTTTAATGTCGTTTGCCATTTTTGTTATTAAATATTAAATTAGATGTAAAGTACCTATTTGTTAAGTGAAAAATGAAAAGTGAAAAATGAAAAATACAAGTTTGTACTTTCGGGTATAGACATTACCTGAAAAATGTAATTTGTATTTTATAATTTTTCATTATTCATTTTTCATTTAAGAGGGTCTAAAGCTTATGCACCTCCGTAGCCTTCTGCTCGATAGCGAGGTCAGCCTTATAGTTCTCGATATACTTGTTGAAGCCCTCTACATCCTCGGCAGTAGGAGCAATCTCAACACCAGTATTACCAGCGAAGACTACCTCCTCAAGCCAGTCGGCAAGGTTGAGCTTCTTAGGATTGCGTACAGCGTATGCAGCAAGAAGGGCAATACCCCATGCACCACCCTCACCAGCAGTCTCCATTACAGAGATTGGAGAGTTGAGGGCAGCAGCAAGAACACGCTGACC
Organism: uncultured Prevotellaceae bacterium; assembly: GCA_902801155.1. Classification (GTDB taxonomy): domain Bacteria; phylum Bacteroidota; class Bacteroidia; order Bacteroidales; family Bacteroidaceae; genus Prevotella. The sequence goes on from CADCHG010000001.1 coordinate 25,566, forward strand.
AACACCCTTTGTCTTGAACAGGCCGCCATGACCAGTGATACGGTCAACCTTCACGTTCTCCTCCTTGAAGAGAATGTCATTACCAAGCTTCAGTACAGCTACTGATGCATAGAGGTGAGCACGCATGAAGTTAGCGAGGTTGAACTTATCATTAGCAGAGCGGATGAACATTGGACGGCCTTCTGCAAGACCTGTTACAGGCTCACCAGAGATATAGTTGTAAGAAACAAGACCGCCACAATCAGCACTACCCGTGAGAGCGTTGTTGTAGAGCTTGCCATAAACCTCATCCATATTCACAGGAACACCGAGCAACTGCTGATACTCCTTGAAGAGACCTACCCAAGCGTTGAGGTCAGAAGTACAGTTGTTGCAGTGAACCATAGCAACGAGGCTACCGTCAGGTGTGGTTACCATGTCAATCATCTCAGATGGCTTGCTGAGATCCTTCTCAAGAACAATCATTGAGAAAGATGATGTACCGGCAGAAACATTACCTGTGCGCTGCTTAACAGCGTTTGTAGCAACCATACCAGTACCTGCATCACCCTCTGGAGGACATACAGGACAACCGCCCTTCAAGTGACCAGAGATATCGAGACGACGAGCACCATGATCAGAGAGAACGCCAGCATCCTCACCTGCGAGGATACACTTAGGAAGAATGTCCTCAAGCTTCCAAGGATAGCCCTTTGGAGCAACGAGTTCATTGAACTTACGAACCATCTCAGCGTTATAGTTCTTTGTCTCAGGATCAACAGGAATCATACCTGAAGCATCACCGATACCAAGAACCTTCTTACCAGTAAGACGCCAGTGGATATAACCAGCGAGGGTTGTGAGGTAAGTGATGTCCTTAACGTGCTCCTCACCATTCAGGATAGCCTGATAAAGGTGAGAGATAGACCAACGGAGAGGAATGTTGTAGTTGAAGAGCTTTGAAAGCTCAGCAGCAGCAGCACCTGTGTTAGTGTTACGCCATGTGCGGAAGCTTGCGAGAATTTTCTCTGCCTCAGAAGGATCACCGTAACGGCTTGCGGTACCAGTAGGACCGAATGCCATATAACCGTGCATCATTGCAGAGATACCGATAGATGCGAGGTGCTCGATCTCACAGTCGAACTCAGCACGCACATTTCTGCGGAGGTCTGCATAACAGTCCTCAAGACCGAACCAGATTGCCTCTGTGCTATATGTCCAAAGACCGTCCTCGAGCTGATTCTCCCACTCGTGACTTCCCTGTGCTATTGGCTTGTTCTCCTCATCGATGAGAACTGCCTTGATTCGGGTTGAGCCAAACTCGATACCGAGAATGGCCTTACCAGAAGTAATGGTTTCTTTTGCTGTCATAATAAAAGCCTAACCAAGCCTTCCCAAAAGGAAGGATGTTTTATACACTCTGTCGCTTAAAAAGAAAGCTTAGTTATTTTATTTAATTTATTAATGTTTATCTTACTATAAAGCATCCCTCCCTTTGGGAGGGCCTGGGTGGGCTTTACTTCAATGCTTTGTTCAGCATATAGTAAACTTCGTTGTTGCGAAGCTGCTGTTTGAACTCGCTGATTGTTGTATTCTTGTTGATACCGATGAACTCGATACCTGTCATCTCAGCGAAGTCCTCCCAGTATTCTGCTGTGATATCATAAGAGAATGCGCTGTGGTGAGTACCGCCAGCGAGAATCCATGCACCTGCACCAATCTCGAATGTTGGCTGTGGAACCCAGAGAGCAGAAGCAACAGGAAGCTTAGGCATAGCCTTTGGCTTGATGCACTCAACATCACTTGTGATGAGACGGAAACGGTTGCCGAGGTCAACGATAGTAGCCTTACAACCCGCACCTGTCTTTGAAGTGAACACGAGACGGGCTGTCTGCTGCTTACGAATACCGATACCGAGGAAGTGAACCTCAAGTGTTGGCTTATCAACAGCGATAAGAGGTGCGACCTCAAGCATGTGGCTCTGGAGTGATGATGTGCAGTCAGAAGCGAAGTTGAGAGTGTAGTCCTCAAGGAATGAGCATCCCTTTTCAAGACCCTGATTCATTACCCAGAGTGAACGATAGAGACATGCTGTCTTCCAGTCACCCTCAGCACCGAAACCATAGCCCTCAGCCATAAGACGCTGAGAAGCAAGACCAGGAATCTGGTCGAAGCCTACGAAGTTAGGATCGTTGATATCAGCATCACCGAGGTCGTCGAAGTTTGTTGTGAATGCTGTTGCACCCTCATCCTCCAATACACGACGGAGAGCGATTTCTGCCTTTGCTGCATTCTTTACCTTCTCCCAATATACGTCCTCACCAGACTCGTCAATCTTAATTGTATAAGCCTTCTTATACTCCTCAACGAGAGCATCAGCCTCTGCATCGGTTACCTTCTTGAAGTAATCCATGAGAGATGATACTGGATAGTAGTCAACGTGATAGCCAAGACGCTGCTCGAACTCAACACGGTCACCATCAGTAACGGCTACGTTGTTCATGTTCATACCGAACATCAAGCAACGAACATTGTGAGCATCAGCTACAGCTGCAGCTACACGAGCCCATACGGCAATCTGTCTCTGAGCCTCTGCGCTCTTCCAATAACCAACAACAACCTTACGAGCAACACGCATACGAGTGCAGATATGTCCGAACTCGATATCACCATGTGCAGACTGGTTGAGGTTCATGAAGTCCATGTCGATAGAATCCCAAGGAAGCTCAGCATTATACTGAGTGTGGAAGTGAAGCAATGGCTTCTGAAGAGCCTGCAGGCCCTTGATCCACATCTTTGCAGGAGAGAAAGTGTGCATCCAAGTGATAACACCGACACACTTAGCATCGTTGTTAGCAGCCTTCATCACATCCTCAACCTCGTTAGAAGAGTTTGCTGTACCCTTGTAAACTACCTTGATTGGAATAATACCACTATTGTTAAGGCCCTCAACCATTTCCTTTGAGTGACCATCTACTATCTTAACTGTCTCGCCTCCGTAAAGGAGCTGGGCACCTGTTACCCACCAGAGCTCTAAATTTTCAAACATAAAAAAAAACCTAACCAAGCCTTCCCAAAGGGAAGGATGTTTTATAGTATAAATGTAAATGCCTTACAATCAAGAAGACTTGGTATTATGTTAATATTATTTGTTTCTATTCGTAATTACGAAAATCGTCCACAATTCTCCCTAAGCAGAATATACTAACTACTCCCCCTTGAGGGGGAAAGGGGGGAGGAACCCTCCCTTGGGGAGGGACTGGGTGGGCTTATTTTTTCTTCTGTCCGTAATACGCATTAGGACCGTGCTTACGGTTGTAATGCTTCTCTACGAGGAGAGGATTCATCTTTGTCAAAGGATTGATGCTGAAGCTTATGAAAGCCATCTTTGCACATTGCTCCATTACCTTTGCGTTATAAACGGCATTGTCAGGAGATGTACCCCAAGAGAAAGGACCGTGGTTCTTAACGAGAACGGCTGGAGTGTGATCTGGGTTGATCTTACGAATATTGAGAATCTCGTCAACGATCACGTTACCTGTCTCAAGCTCGTATGCACCCTCAACCTCCTCCTTAGTCATATCGCGTGTGCAAGGGATAGCCTTGTAGAAGTAATCGGCATGAGTAGTACCGATGTTAGGGATATCCTGTCCTGCCTGTGCGAATGCAGTAGCGTATGTAGAGTGAGTGTGAACAACACCCTGAATGTTAGGGAATGCTCTATATAAAACAAGGTGGGTAGGAGTGTCGCTTGAAGGATTGAGGTTACCCTCAACAACCTTACCTGACTGAAGGTCAACAACAACCATATCCTCAGCCTTCATATCGTCATAGCTAACACCAGACGGCTTAATAACAACAAGACCTTTCTCGCGGTCAATACCAGAGACGTTTCCCCATGTGAAGATAACAAGTCCCTGCTTAACCAAATCGAGATTAGCCTTGAACACTTTCTGTTTGAGTTCTTCCAGCATAATAATCTGTTTTTATAGTTTATACGTAATTTTAACCGATTTATTGTATATGTTGTAAGCCTTACAGCTTAAATTTCACTTCTTTTTGGAAACGTGACTCACTAAAGCGATAGAGAGCAGCACCTCTCTTGCTTGACAGTTTGTCAACGTACTTGGTCTTCTGTATGCACTCCATCGTCTTGATGCGCTTACGGAAGTTGCGTTTGTCTATCTCCTCACCGAGTATTGCCTCATAAACCTTCTGCAATTGAGTGAGCGTGAAATGCTCCGGAAGCAGATTAAAGCACAACGGCTCGGTAGAAAGATGTCTTCTGAGCTTTTCTATGGCCTCAGTTACCATGGTTTTATGATCGGAATACAGGTCAGGCAGTTCATCAACACTCACCCACTCTACTCCATATTCCTTTTGTTGCACCTCATTATAGTCGCTCACATTGATAAGCGAACAATAGGCTATTGAAATTACACGCTCACCCGGGTCACGGTCAACAGCACCGTACGCTCCGACCTGAGTCATGTAGATATTGTCAAGACCTGTAAGACTACACAGGGTTCTTGTTGCAGCCTGTTCCAGACTTTCATTTGCCTGAACGAATCCACCATAAAGTGACCATTCACCCTTGCCTGGATTCATCTTTCGTTTTCCGATAAGCAGTTTCAACTTGCCTTCTTCAAAACCGAAGACGATACAGTCAACAGAAATAAGTAACGGGGTCATGCCCTCATAGTAATTGCCCATAATAAAAAAGGAGAAAAAGCTAAGCCAATGTACTATTTACAATTTACATCTGCACAACTTGATTAGTTTTGCGAACAATGTACGATTTGTGAACCTCAAAGGCTGCTGATGATTAAATTATTAAAGAAAAAAAGTGTGAGATATATAAACTAAGGAAAGTCTTCACCATGCACATAAATGTACACAGTGAAGACTTCTTCAGTTTTACCAGAGAATGATATAGAGGAATGTGATAATTGCAATCACGCAGAAAGCACCAATATTGAATGCTCTGTCTGTCTCGAAGATTTTCAGGTCGATAGCTACGAGCTTAGGATCCTGGACTGAATCAAGGGCATTTGAACGGAGATAGAATCCGATTGTTGCTGTGATAGCAGCAAAGAATATCATTGCACCTGCAACTCCATGAACAGCGAGAGTCTCGCTGAAGAAAGAAGCAGCGAACAGAGCAATAGAAACTGCTGCTACAGCGAAGAGGATATTACTCCAGAAAAGCTGTGTCTTAACGGTATTCTCGTCAAGCTCATCTGCTGCAACTGACTTCTCGCTCTTGAGAGAGATACCTACGAAGAGGATAACGAGGCAGATGAATACATAACCAGAACGAACGAGGAATGGTACGTCAGGCAATGTGAACTTGAAGAGGATTGAGAATGCGAATGTACCGATAGCGCAGACAACAGCTGCTGTACCAGAAGCACGCTTCCAAAGAAGACCAAGACCGAAGATAACTACAACACCTGGATATACGAATGCTGAGTACTCCTGAATGAACTGGAATGCCTGGTCAATACCACCCATGAGTGGATATACAGCGAGAAGTGCAATGATAAGTGCACTTACAGATGTCATACGACCTACGTTCACGAGCTTAGACTCGCTTGCATTCTTATTGATGAACTGCTTGTAGATATCCATTGTGAACAATGTTGATGTTGAGTTGAACATTGAAGCCAATGAAGAGATAACAGCAGCAGCAAGAGCAGCGAATGAAAGGCCCTTGATAAATGTAGGGGTAAAGTTACGGATAAGGAATGGATAAGCGTCATCAGAACGCTCAATGCCACCTGCAAGAGTCTGACGGAGGTTCTCGAGAGCCTCACCATCACCATTCATAATATAGAATGCGCAAACACCTGGGATACAAACGATGAATGGGATAAGGATCTTAAGGAATGCAGCGAAGATCATACCCTTCTTAGCCTCAGCGAGAGACTTAGCAGCAAGACCCTTCTGGATGATATACTGGTTGAAGCCCCAGTAACCGAGGTTAGTCAACCAAAGAGCTCCGAAGATAAGTACGATACCAGGGTTTGTGAAGAATGGATCCTCCTTCTGAATAACGTTGCCAGCAGCATCAGTTACACCATTTACCACAGGATAGAGGTCTGCCTGACGGGTAACAACAAGGTTGAAGTGCTTATCACCAGGCTGATTGACACACCAGTCGAATATATTGCCCAATGCCTCGAATGCACCACAGCCCCAAACCTCAGCACCGATAACTGAAAGTGCTGCGTATGCAGTAATAAGACCACCACCAACAAGGAATGTTACCTGCATAACGTCAGTCCATGCAACAGAAGCAAGACCACCGTAGATAGAATATACACCTGCAATCAAGAAGAGAACAAGGATGATAACCATACGAACCTGGTCAATCTCCATACCAGCAAAATGAACAGTCATATCAGTTGGAAGACCAAGAATCTGCTGGATAGCAAGAGCACCGAGCCAAGCTACAGAAGTAAGGTTTACAAATACATAAAGGAACAGCCAAAGCAAAGAGAATGCAAGACCTACACCCCAGTTGTAACGCTCACGAAGGAACTGTGGGATGGTGAAGATCTTCTTCTCAATCATCAAAGGAAGCAGGAACTTACCTACTACCAGCAATGTAGCAGCAGCCATGATCTCGTATGCAGCCTGTGCGATACCAGATGCGAAAGCAGAACCAGACATACCGATAAACTGCTCGGCTGAGATGTTGGCAGCAATAAGTGATGCACCTACTGCCCACCATGTAAGAGTGTTACCAGCAAGGAAGTAGTCTGTAGAAGACTTCTCCTCACCTTTCTTGTCGCGGCTAAGGAACAATCCAAGACCTACAAGAAGCACTATGTAAGCACCGAATACTACATAGTCAATGGTTTCAAAGCCATTGTTCTTTAAAGCTTCAATTACGCTCATTTTTGTTTGTCAGTTTTTTTATTTAGTTATAGTTTTAGTTTTTTTCCAAAGTCAAAAGTCAAGGGTTATCAGGCATAAAACCTTAAACCTTAGACCTTTGGCCTTAGTCCTAAGAGAATTATTTCACAGAGAACTTATAAGCAGCATGGCTGTAGTACTTCTCACCTGGCTTGAGGACAGCCTGAACCCAGTTCTTCTTGTTTGGAGAATCAGGGAACTTCTGGCTCTCAAGACATACGCTTACATACTGTGGGTATTTACCACCCTTGTGAGCGATGTTTGGCTCATTGCCTATGCCCTGGAAGTTACCAGTATAGCACTGGACACCTGGCTCATTAGTGAACATCTCCATGAAGATACCTGTCTTTGGAGAGTAGAGAGAAGCACAAACCTGAGTATCGTCACCCTTACCGTCCTTATATGTATTCAGGCAGAAGTTGTGGTCGATACCGCCGTTAGCATTCTTGATCTGATCGAAGTCAACCTTACCTACAGCATCGCTGATAGCGTGAGGTGTGGTGAAGTCGAATGGAGTATCCTTAACTGGCTTGATCTCACCTGTTGGGATGTAGAGAGAGTCAGAAGGAGTGAAGTTATCAGCATTGAGATAGAGAACCATATCAGTACCTACGCTATTGAAGTCACCATTGAGGTTGTAATAGTTGTGGTTTGTCTGATTGATGATAGTCTCCTTATCTGTTGTTGCCTCCCAAGTCATATCGAGAGTATTGTCTGATGTCACCTTATATATAGTAGTGGCTGTCACATTACCAGGATAGCCATTCTCACCGTCAGCTGCTGTGATTGTGAGCTTGAGGATAGAGTCACCAACCTGCTCTGCCTCATATACCTGATGCATCCAACCTGTTGTGCCACCACCATGAAGGCTGTTAGGGCCGTCATTGAGGCGAAGCTGGTATTCCTCTCCGTTGAGTGAGAACTTTCCGTTCTTGATTCGGTTTGCATAGCGGCCTACTGATGAACCGTAGTCACTTGGAGAGTTAAGGGTATCAGCATACTGATGGATGTTGTCGAAACCGAGAACTACGTCTGTTGGCTTGCCGTCCTTGTCTGGTACAACGAGCGAAACCACGCGACCACCGTAGTTTGTGATACACACCTCCATGCCATTGGCATTCTTGAGGGTATAGAGAGCCACCTTCTTTCCACCGATGATAGTGTCAAAATTAGCGGCATCGAGTCCTGACTGTGTCAACTGCGAAGGAGCTTCGCCTGACTTACATGCTGAGAACATAGCTACTGCTGCTCCAGCACAAAAAAGAATAGTTTTTAGGTTCTGCATTTTTAAAAATGTTTGTTGTTTAGTCTAAATTGGTTGTAAAGTTACAATAAATTTCGCTTTTCCCAAAGAAAAGTGATGTTTTTTTGCCCCGAAAGTAGAAAAATGCGTCTGAAAACGCCTTTTTTTCTTTACATTTTGACATTTCCTTGTATTTTTTAGTGTAAAAATACACATACACATAAAAACACAACCTACATCTGGTTCAGTATTTTTGCGATTCCATCATCATCAACGCTATCCGTTATCATATCCGCATAGCCTTTCACTTCGTCTGAGGCATTACCCATTGCAACTCCCACCCCGGCATGTTTTAGCATAGCGATATCATTTCCTCCATCTCCGAATGCCATTGTCTCCGAGATGTCAATACCGTAGTATTTGCATATTTCATCAATACCCGTCGCCTTGTTAGTTCCCTTTGCTATACAGTCGGCAAAATAGGGATGCCATCGGTTAGCATCACACTCCTTCATCACCTCCTTCATGATTCTTGGCTCTTCATCCTTACCGAAGAATGCCACCATCTGCATAACGTCCATATTGAGCGCCTCAGTTATCGGCGTTGACTTTGGAAGTGGAATATCGAGAAGCGTGAAAACCTCCCTGAACCTATCCATCGCAGCCTCAATATTGCAAACTATCGCCTTGTCATTACTTGCAAATGTTATTGGCATTGGATGTTTCTCAGCATCTGCTATAACCCTCTTTATATCTTCCTTTGGCACAGGCCTATGACAGATGACCTTACCGTCAGCCGTAACACACGATGCCCCGTTTACCGACATTATACCGTCATACTCCAATCCCTTGAGATTCCTTATGAACGGCATCGGACGACCGGTGGCTATAAACACCTTGACACCTTTCTCGCGAATCCTGTGAATGGCGTCAAAAGCCGACTGCGGAATAGCGTGGGTTTTAAATGAAACCAACGTTCCGTCTATATCAAAGAAAATCGCCTTAACTTTCACTTTCCGACTTCCAATTATCACTTGCTTTAGCTTGATGAGTTTGCGAATAATTATCTATTTTCAATTATCAATTTTAGAGAACTTATACCCCATTCTCTTCAACTGAATTGCTGCGCCGATAGCAAACATTGCATCGCAGGCACGTGCAAAGGCATAGAATGCCATCTTTGACTGCGGTTCTATCTGCTCATGACGAATCACATCAACCGTTTCCTGTGCAAGACACTGCACAAGCGATACTATTTTTTTTGCCTCTTCCGAGTCAAGGGGAAGCATCAGGATATCATGAACGATATGGTCATCCATGTTGTCAAAGCCCTGATCTCCATAGAATGTCTCGTATGCTGTATTTGAATATGTTGCCCAATCTGTATCCCAGTAATAAGCTACCCCCATCCCAAGATACAAAGCCCACGCAACAGAAACTGTTGGGTAAGATGCAATCTGAGGCACAGCATCAGCCATATAGTTTGGTTCTATACGATGCCAGAATTCCTTCAAATCATCACTCTCAAGTAGCTTACCATCAAGTGCTTTACGGTCAGTTGCAAGTTTCAGGAGAGTCTTTCTTAACTTCTCCTCAAACCTATTCAAATAATCTATTATTGCCTGTTCCATTTTGTATTATCCTATTTTGAAATGCAAAAGTACGGAAAAAAAACAGAATAAGCAAATATATTAGCCAAAAAGACACACCCTCTTTCCTTTATTTAACCTGTGTACGCACACAAAACCTTGATATACATCAATTTTATGGTAATATTCGCAAAAATTCCGCCAAATTGTTTGCGCACACAAGAAAATAGTCGTACCTTTGCATTGTCAAAAGGAAAAAAGAAGCTAAAAACTTCCGGAAACATTCCTCAGACGATATGAAAAAGATTGTTTAGGTTAGTAGAATAATAGATTTAGGTTTTAGTTATTAGGTTAAAGATTGTTTGACTCTTGGATAACAAAGAACAACCGCGAGGTTATTCTTTTACTTTTGAAAAGGATTTAGTTAAACATATTTTTAAATGCTCCACAAGTCGCGATGACCAGTGGAGTATTTTTTTGCTTGTCATTAGCAAATAAAAAGAAATCCCCACGCTACCATAACATTGGAGCGCGGGGATAACTATATCCTTATTTCTTTTTCTTCTTGTTTTTGCCTTTATTCTTCTTTCTGTCTTTCACATCACAACATTTTGGGCATGGAGTCTTTCCCCTATTCTCTGCCACGTCAAGGGGCACTCCTTTAACATGTCCTCTATGAACACATGTTTCAGGACATCTCTTTACTGCATTCTTATCATGTTCATGACGACAGAATTTCATTTCCGAACAATATAATGACTGGTGATAACACTCATTGTATTTACAACCGTCTGAAACATACACATACACTTCATCATCGTCCTCTTCATCTTCATCCTGAGCCATGACGTTTGTGTAAGTTGCAATACACATAGAGATTAATACTAAGAACTTTTTCATACCGTCTATTATATTTTATGTTATTCCAATTAAATATTCCGAATAGTTATTCTAAATCCAATTGCAAAGTTAATCTTTTTTCCCCTTATTCACAATGTTTTTTGATTTTTTTTGAATTTCGTAAGAAATATTATAAAACAAAAATATGCCTATCAGAATCAATACTGGCTCTGATAGGCATACTCAATTTTCTACATTATCTTATCTCTTACGAAGAGGCAAGCGATAGCCTATTGTAAGGTCGAAAGCCTGATTGCGAAGATAATAATCGCCATCCTTTGCACACTTCATGAGTGGAAGATGATATGTAGCATTCACGTTGAAATTATTGAATTCGTAGGTGAGACCGAGAGGAACTGCAACATTGAATTTTTTTAAGACATCATCAATATCTTCATTGTCACCTCCTTCACTCTCTGGTAATTCCCCGTTCTCATCAGGTTTTGCACAATAATAATAATGGTAGTACCGTTTTGCAAAACCCAATGAACCTTCTACACCGATTCTAGCAGACAACCCAGATACTATGTTTTGCTTGAACTGAGCACCTAAAGAAATATAATCGAGAGTAATTTTTGTTGTGTTTGTTATAATACCATAAGTACCACTCTCAGATACTAACTTCTTCAAATCTTCAAAACTTAAGTTTTCATATGGGTTATAGATACCGCCCTCTCTTATATAACTATTATCAAATCCTGATGCGACAATAATTGGATGATTCTCTGTAGTTGCTCCCAAACGTCGATAATTAAGATCAGCTATTATAGCAGACTTGGTAGTTATTTGAAATTCAAAGCGGGCACCAGCCATAAAGTTTACTTTACCAGATGTACCATAAAAAAACTCTTGGCTATCCCCTGAAAAATCAGAATAGTTTACGCCAACGTATGGCACGAAATTGATAGAGCCCTTGCCATCTTGGGCATTGGCTACCTTTGAGCAGAGACAAGCAACTGCCACAAAGAGTAATGTTAGTTTCTTCATTCTTATTTTTTTATGCTAATTCTATATACTGATAATCTTATCTCTTTCGCAATGGCAGACGATAACCAATTGTAAGGTCAAAAGCCTGATTGCGGATAGAATATCCATCCTGTTTTGCGCAATGTGTAATTGGCAGATGATATGTGGCATTAAAACTGAAGTCCTTATAGTCATAGGTAAGGCCAAGAGGGATTGCAGCAGTAAAGAAATCTTTATCATGGAAAACATCATCAGCATCTGACGTATCATCGCCTTCTTCACTTTTTCCAGTCTCTTTATAATAATAAAAATTATAGTAATGATAGTGCCACTTTTTGGAAAGAGTTCCAGTACCTTCCAAACCAACCCTTGCAGATAATCCACTTATTATATTCTGTTTAAACTGTAATGCAAGAGAGATGCAATCAAGTGTTATTCTTGTACTTTCACACGCAACTCCTTGCTGTTCCTTGACATTTTCAAGAATTTCTTCTTTGTTATAGTATCCATGTGCCTCCCCTGCGGAATAATTATTATTTACAAAAGTATACCAAAGAATATTTTTATCCGCAGTTGCACCCAGACGGCGATAATTAACATCTACAATAATCGCTGACTTATCAACAATCTGAAATTCAAAGCGGGCACCAGCCATAAAGTTTACTTTACCAGATGTACCATAAAAAAAATCTTGGCTATCCCTTGAGAAATCTGAATAGTTTACGCCAACGTATGGCACGAAATTGATAGAGCCTTTACCGTCTTGGGCTTTGGCAACCTTTGAGCAGAGACACGCAACTGCCATAAGGAGTAATGATAGTTTTTTCATTCCTGCTATGCTATAAAAATAGTATTACCAAATGTTATTAAATTTTACGAATGCAAAGGTAATAAAATTCCAAGGAAACACAATCAATTTTCATACTTTTTTTTATCAGAGAATATCGGTAAAACATATCTCGCTTTTACTACCTTACCCTTATGCTTACCAGGATTCCACTTCGGCATAGCATCTATAACACGTATTATTTCCTCTATTACAGCCGGCTCTGCAGAATTATCATATCGTTTTCTTATTATTGAGCCGTCGGTATCTATAACGAGCTCAAATATCACCCTATCGCAACGTTTTGTATCTTCAGGAATATTAAAGTTTTTCTTCAGATATTCTTTCAATGCTGGAATTCCACCTGGATATGAAGGTAATTTTTCTACAAAGTCATATATTCCGTCCTCGGGAGGGAGTATTATCTCTCTTATTACTTCATCTGAGTTCACACTTTGCTCTGGAATACTTTCAGACTTAACACTATCATTCTTCACTTGAACTATGGTATCGCTATCTGATATCACATACAAATTGTCATTACTTTTACCCTCAACCTTTAGGCTTAGACATACTACAGCCATGAGGAATAATGATATTTCTTTCACCCTATAATTGTTTTATGAATAGTTTTACCTTATGTTACTAAATTTTACGAATGCAAAGGTAATAAAAATTCGAGATAACGCAATCGAAAGTCCGACTTTTTTATGTTATTCCTATGTTTTTCGTGTTTTATATCTTTTCCGTCAGAAAGCAATTCCTCCTATGTTCCTCCTAACCAAACTCGGTGCAAACTCGATGAAAATCCGTTCCTTCACCGACTTTGCACCGACTTTGGTTAGGAGGAAGAGCGAAGGATAAACGAAGGTTCTTCCTTTTTACTTCCTACTTAATATGAGGGTTATTCATCCTCCTTGTAAAAGAATTTTACCCTTTAATATCACCATTAAATCTGAACGAGAAATCCAGAATCAACGAAATTTACTTGATATGCTGACGAATCTTTGTCAGATAGCTCTTCATTCTGTCAGCATCCTTATGGTCGATGATATCGAGAAGTTCCTTCAACTCATCACGAATCTCAGAAACCTGATCGTGAGTGTAAGGGTTGAAAAGGATTTCCTGAAGCAGATAGTCATCCTCACTAAGCACGCCCTTCGCTATGCGCATGTGACGCTTGAAGGTGGTACCCGGGGCGTCCTGTGGCTTCATAACGGCAGCAAACACGAATGTTGACACGAAAGGAATACTGAGCGAGTATGCCACAGTACGGTCGTGATCATCAAATGTATATTCATAGATGTTAAGACCGAGCTCAGAGAGCTGATTAAGGTTGGCGAAGGTAGGACCGAACATAGGGTGAGTAGATACATAGCGACGACCAGTACTCTCATAATACTCTTTAAGATTGGTCTTTACGGAAGAAATATCACTCAGGATACAACTTTCAGGAAGGTATGGCAATATCTCCTGAAAGGCAGGAATCGTGTATTTTACTGTAGCTGCGTTAATAACAAGCTCTGGTGCGAACTCACGAATCTCTTCAAGTTCTGTGAATCGCTGACAATTGTATGTGTAGCGCAAACGCTGTGGGTTCTTCTCAAATACGCCAACCTCATGCTCGAAGCTGAGAGTGTCGATGAAGAAGCTGCCCATCTTTCCGGCGCCAAGGATTAAGATTTTCATATAGCCTAACCAAGCCTTCCCCAAGGGAAGGATGTTTTATAGTATTATAATTAATTATTGTATAACTCTATCACTAACCACTCCCCAAGGGGGTAAGGGGGAGAGGAGCCCTCCCTTGGGGAGGGCATGGGTGGGTCATTTATTCACAATCTCCAACTGCTGACGTACAGATTCCTCGTGGATATGCTCGAAAATCTGCTTAACGAAATCAGCAGACATTCCGCAGAGGGCACCCTGAGCACCACGCTTGTCGAGAATCTCGTTGTAACGGCCTGTCTGGAGAACGGTGATGTTATGCTCCTTCTTAAACTGACCAATCTCACGGCACACACGCATACGCTTAGAGAGCAAATCCATGAGAGAATTGTCAAGTTCGTCAATCTGCTTACGGAGCAACTTAATACCCTCAGTTGTAGAAACCTCATCACGAACGGTAAGGATAGAGAGGATATAGTCGAGTACATCTGGAGTTACCTGCTGCTTTGCATCACTCCAAGCCTTGTCTGGATCACAATGGCTCTCAACCATAAGACCATCAAAACCAAGGTCCATAGCCTGCTGACAAAGAGGAGCTACGAGTTCACGCTTACCACCCATGTGAGAAGGGTCACAGCAGATAGGAAGGTCAGGAATACGACGACGAAGCTCAATAGGAATCTGCCACATAGGGAGATTACGGTAAATGGTCTTGTCGTATGAAGAGAAACCACGATGAATCGCACCAAGCTGCTTTACACCTGCAGCATTAAGACGCTCAAGAGCACCAATCCAGAGCTCAAGATCCGGGTTTACAGGATTCTTTACGAGTATAGGCTTGTCATATCCCTGAAGGGCATCAGCAAGAGCCTGCATAGCAAATGGGTTGGCTGATGTACGTGCACCAATCCAAAGGATATCCATATCATATTTGTTGGCAAGCTCAACGTGCTCAGGGGTAGCAACCTCAGTACCCATAAGCATACCCGTCTCTTTCTTTGCCTCAACCATCCACTTAAGAGCAGGCTCACCATGTCCCTCGAAGCCTCCCGGCTTTGTACGAGGCTTCCACACACCAGCGCGGAAGATGTGGCATCCCTTCTCAGCAAGCTGAGTTGCCGTTTTCATTACCTGTTCTTCTGTCTCTGCCGAGCATGGGCCTGCAATTACAAAAGGACGTTTCAAATCACTTGGAAGATTAAGTGGTGAAAGTTGTAGTTCCATATCTTAATGTATTTTTATTTCTTTTCTTAAAAAATTTTCTTGATTCTCTCCAGAGCCTCCTGTATCTTCTCCTCCTTTGCACAAAGGGAGATGCGGATATAGCGCTCGCCATTGCTTCCGAAGATGAAACCTGGAGTGATGAAGACACGAGCCTCGTGGAGAACCTTCTCTGTGAGTTCCTCGCATGTCTTGTAATGCTCAGGAATACGTCCCCAGAGGAACATTCCTACCTGAGTATTGTCGTAGGTACATCCAAGTACATCCATTATCTTCTCTGCAACATCACGACGCTTGCGATAGAGAACCACATTAGCCTCATGATGCCATTCCGGAGTATTGTTGTTGAGAGCCTCGGCAGCAGCCAACTGTATTCCGCGGAAGGTACCAGAGTCGATATTAGACTTTATCTTGAGCGCCCAAGAGATAATCTGTGGGTTTGATATACACATACCCACACGCCATCCCGGCATATTGTGGCTCTTAGACATAGAGTTGAACTCCACACAACAGTCCTTTGCCCCCGGAACCTGCATAATAGAGAGGTGTTCGTCAGAAAGGATGAATGAGTATGGGTTATCGTTCACCACTACAATATCATGACGCTTTGCGAAATCAACCAGTTTCTCGTAGGTCTCACGCATAGCACGACCGCCAGTAGGCATATTAGGATAGTTCGTCCACATAATCTTGACACCCTCAAGATTCATCTTCTCAAGTGCCTCGAAATCAGGCTGCCAACCATTATCCTCTCGAAGGTCATAGTTCACAATCTGCTGACCGAGAATCTTGCTAAGTGATGTATAAGTAGGATAGCCAGGATTTGGCACAAGCACCTTATCACCAGGGTTACAGAGAGCAAGAGTGATATGAAGAATACCCTCCTTTGAACCTATCAAAGGCAATACCTCTGTATCGGCATTCACATCAACATCATACCACCTCTTATAGAAGTTTGCCATTGCCTTACGAAGCTCAGGCGTACCCATTGTTGGCTGATACCCATGAGCTGAAGGCTGTGATGCCACTTCCGCAAGCTTGTCAATTGTCTGCTGTGATGGTGGCATATCAGGTGAGCCGATAGCTAGACTGATAATGTCCTTGCCTTCTGCATTTAGCTTTGCAACTTCCTTCAACTTCCTGCTGAAGTAATATTCCTGTACGAGATTTAATCTGTCTGCTGGTTTCATAAAGAAGACCCCCTATCCCCCCAAGGGGGAACTTTTTATAGTAATGATTGCTCACTACTAACCGCTGAGGCTTCACGGATATTTTTGATTTGTACTTTTTAATGTTTATCTGTCTATAAAACATCCCTCCCTTGGGGAGGGCCTGGGTGGGTCTTTACTTCCCCTTATACTCTCCCAATATCTTCAGTTCCTTGGTAAGAGGAATGATAGCGTCAATTGACTGACGATATCGGATGAGATCTGTATAGGTTACATCCACATAGAACATATATTCCCATTCATGACCGATTACCGGAAGTGACTGAATCTTTGTGAGGTTAATGCCGTAGAAAGAGAGGATTGTGAGTACCTTACTAAGCGATCCTTCCTCGTGAGGCAAAGAGAAAACAAGACTTGCCTTGTCTGCCTCGTTTAGAGGACGAAGGAAATCGGCCTTCATCGGATTACTAACCACGAGGAAACGTGTATAGTTGTGCTTGTTATCCTCTATGGCATCCTCAAGAACCTTCATCCCATAGAAACGTGCTGCGTCTGAGTGACATATTGCGGCACATCCTTTTTTGTGAAGACGCTTGATTTTCTCTGCCGATCCTGCGGTATCCTCGTCTTCCACAGCCTTTATATGCGGATATTTGCTGAGGAAGTTACGACATTGCATCAGGGCAACCGGATGTGAATGAACCTCTTCTATGGTGTCCCAATCATCTTCTGGCAAGCAGTTGATAGAGTGCTGTATGTGAAGCTTATGCTCACCCACAATAGTGGTGTTAGAGTCACGAAGCAGCTCATAGTTATGAAGGAGACTGCCGGCAATAGTATTCTCTATGGCAAGCATACCTATTGTCGTTGGGTCTTCCTTTATCTTCTCGAAGACCTCCTCGAAAGTCTGGCAGCATATCAGCTGTATCTGCTCGCCTTCGTAGAATTGATGAGCCGCAATGTCATGGAACGACCCGATAATACCCTGTATTGCTATTCTTTTCATATTTCTATTTTTTGTCTAAAGTCTAAGGTCTAAAGTCTTTCACCTTTGACTTTTGCCTTTTGACTTTTGCCTTTTGTCTTTTGTCCTTACTAACGAAAAATCCCGCATCATTTGTATGAAGCGGGACTTTACGTAAAACCTTACATTTGGTTTCGTTTGTCTTAAGTTGAAATTTACACGCAACTTCCCGCTTCACAGTTTCCTGCAAAGTAAAAGTAAAAGTAATAATAATAAGATGAGAAATTCTTATTCATATTTCAACTATATTCTTGTTTACTATTTAATGCAATTATTACTAAATGCGGTGCAAAATTACTAAATTTATTCCGAACTCACAAACATTTTCTCACTTTTTTCTATAATTTAGCAGAAAAATGTAAGTATTTTGGCACATACCATAGAATTATGACATAAAATCACTATTTCTTGGTATTGTGAGATTCAGCAAAAAGTCGTAACTTTGCACCCAGATATCTGACATTACGCTCTATTAATCTATAGAAAACAGTCAGACGTCGCAGATTTTTGTTATAAGATAAAGTTCATAATGTTTTTGTATAATAATATGGCTGGCTGTGAAGTCAGCCTTTTATTATTTAGTGCAGAGCACAAAATTGCCTTCTTCCTTGTTTATAGTCACCTCAGAATCCTCATTAATAGAAAACCTTATATCAGGAACTGGTTGAAGCTGCTGATTTTTCAGTTCATATAGCTTATCACCAATAAGAGCAAAGCCCTTTTTCTTGTCGTTTATTGTATAACTATACACCTCTGTTCCACCAGAGGACTTCCTTATTTCATGTTTGTCAGCAGGCTTTTTCACGTTACATACGAACAAAGTCTTTGCAAGAAAATCCTCAGAATTTTGTGTAAAATAAATATTGCCAGTTTCATCCATAGAGAAATCAGGACTTCCACTAACCAGTTGAACTAACTTGTTTTCCTTTTTATAATAAACATACAAGTCATATTGTACTGATACAACATAATAATCCTCAAATTCATAAATCCTTGTTATCTGCCCTTCCATTTCCTGTGGAATACACGGAACAGATTGCCTGAAAGAACAGATACCATCAACATAATGCTTTATATTCACCTTTTCATAAGACGAGTCTATCTCTGCTATAATAACATCTCGATTGTCTATATAGAAATTATCAATTTCAAACTCTGTTTGTAAAAACACAGAGGCTTTCGGCTCTTGAAAAAGATGTCTTTTCTTAATTGTATTGTTGTCGCAATAATAAAGCATATCCCCCAAAACCCTTACTTCTACTGACAATAGCGAATCCTTTTGATTGGTCTTTAAGTTCTGTAAATACACATTCTTCTCTTTACTCTCGCTATCAGAGTATGTGTAATATACAAGACAAGGAGAATTGTAATACACAAATTCACCTTCAAAAGTTATTGTATTGGCAGCTGCTAATGGAATTGTAAATAACATTAGCAATAAAGTAGTCATTATCTTCATTTAACATCAACTATGATATAGTTCTTACAGATGGCAAAAGTAAACAATAAATCCCAAACTGCCAAAGAAAATCACAGGAAAAAATTCATATCAGAAGATGAAGATAGTTACTTAAATCATTTTACATACAAGATATTTCCCCGTTTTCATTTGGTTGTATTAGATTATTTGTTTACTTTTGTCCTCGGAATTAACAAGATTCAAGAAATTAATCATTAATCTTCAAAGTTCATTAAGAATGAAATACAGAATTAAATTATGTTTTGTTCTCTTGTTTGCTCTATTGTCTCAACACAAGTTACTTGCATTTAATGCAGAGAACATGTTGGGGAAATGGGGAGTTACGACCTTTGCATTCATACCCGAAGGAGGAGATTTTAATTCCGATAATATTTCTTACATTAATGCAAATGTGGGATGGGATTTTTATTTCAACGAAAATGGAAAAGGAAATGTTGTTATCCCTGCTCGTGGCCCCAAATATAAAAATATTGAATTCAAATGGAGTCTTTCAAATGACACTCTGAACATCGTTCATATAGATACGTTGGCACAATTTAGAATTGATAAGACAAGAATAAAGAATGGTATTTTTGATTTATATTTAAGGTTGTTAAAACCAGGAGGTCAATATTTCAACAAGTCATATATTGCCAGTTCACTTATGGTCAAAGCCACCGATTTCTTATATGACCCCAATTTCAAATCCATGGAATTAGATTCTACTATATTGAAGAATATAGAAAAAATCAAGGAAAGAAAAGAAATCACAAAAATCGTCATAGGGTATAAGGGGAAGGATAATAAAATCTATTACTCTGATAATAATGTACAAAATACAAGAAGTATTTTTAGTATATTCGATGAAATCATAAATGAAGAAAGAAAATATGCCTTTGTTCTCTTCGTTATGTATGACATTGAAAAGAAGTCATTTGTGAAACTTTCTCGAATGTCGTTTTATTATGACGAATATTTACCAGAAAAGGTTGAATGTTCATCTTGCAAGGACTTCCCTCTTGATGAATAAATAGTTCCGTATTTTTCTTGATTCGACAACTCTATATTTCCCACACCTCCATAAACATCCTTGGCGGTGTGGGATTTTTCTTTTCTCTCTTTCTAGATTTTTCACCCCAAGAACATTGGCTTTCCTTGCAAGAAACTCCGCTGTTTTCCGTTCTTCCTTCGAAGATACTCCATCGTTACTCCATCGTTACTCCATCGCAAGTCCATCGTTTCGATGGAGTATCTATGGAGAACTGATGGACTATCGATGGAGTATCCGTGGACTTTCAAAGGGAATTTGACTTTGCTTTTTAATAATAATATGGCTTGCAGATATAATCCATAATTACAAATGCGATTTCGATGCTTGACTTCTGAGAATATCATACGCTAAGGCTAACCAAGCCAAGCAAGTTCCGATGATGATCAGAAAAAATGTTTCTTTAAAAAGAAAATATGCTTTTTCTACGAAAAAATTTGGACGAATGAAAACATTTTTGTATTTTTGCCACGGAATACAATCAACCATAAACAATAACAACTTAAACAGATACAATATGATGAAAAAATTTACTCTTGCAGCTGTGCTTCTATCTATGAGCCTCTTCGCTTCGGCTCAGTCAAAGTATGTAACAATAAGCTCTATCAATGGCACTAACGTAGAGCAGTATGACGGTCAGGTTGCAGATGTCAAGATGAACCGCTATATGTTTACCGGCTGGAATACCGTGAGTTTCCCATTCGACCTCTCTACGGATAAAATCAACGAGTTCTTCGGCAACGACTGCCGTCTGGAGCTTCTTACAGGCATATCTGGTGACGGTAATGCTATGAAACTCTATTTCGAGGACGTGAAGTCGGAAGGCATCAAGGCTAATACTCCATACATTCTATACTTCTCAGGCGAGCCACAGGACGTGAGGATTATTGCGGAGTCAACAATTCAGGCAGGTCAGTCAAAGTTGACATTCTCTGCCAATGGCTATACCATAAGCCTTAATGGTGCAGACAAGATCATGAGTGGCGATAACATCTATGGCATCTTCGCAAAAGACAATACAGATTCAAAGTTCGCGAAGATTGGCGAAACAACTGGATGCTATGCCACACGCTGCTACATTACCGTTGATGGTGACAAGGACGTGAATTTCATCCCTGTTCATAACGAGAAGAGTACCACAGCTATCAGCAACGTCTCTGCTAATGACAAGGACAATGACAAGGTATATGATATCAATGGCGTACAGAAGAAGTCTGTCAGCAAAGGTATCAATATTGTGAATGGAAAGAAGTTCGCAGCAAAATAAATGCGATTCTGCTTAGACAAAAGATAATCACATAGATTATAAGAAGTTGCCAGATGTTGATATCGACATCTGAAATGACTGAAAATGGGAGTGCGATGACATGCTCAAGGAATACGTTCTGAAAGTGTGCCACCGCACTTAGCATATATGCAAGAGCCTCACTTAGAAGAGCTAACGGCAAAAACAGAGATGCGAGGAAAACAAATGAGAGACCGACAATTAGCATTGCCGTAATAGACAGTACAAGACTGCTCAGCAATCCATAACAAGGTAGTGAGTGGAAATAGTATGCCACTAATGGCATTACCATTATCTGGGCAGAAAATGAGAGTGCCAAACTGCCATATACCCATAGCAGAATCTTCCTCAGCATGGATGTAGAAGAATCTCCCGACCAGTTATAATCCGTCTTATAAACAAGTTGCATTAAATACGGCATATACACGCCTATTCCTAATACCGCGAGATACGACATCTGAAAACCCACATCGAAGAGTGACAAGGGACTTATCATAAGTGTCAAGAAAGCGGTAAGGGCAAGTACGGTTATAACGTCATGCTTTCTAAAGAGCATTCTTGAAATTCCGTAGATTGAAAGCATAACGGCAGAACGAACAACTGACGGAGACATACCGACAAGTATGACGTATAGCCAGATTATCAGCAATATAACAAAGGATATGATATTGCGATATAGCTGTTCTGAAGGCTGTAAACGAAGAAACATCTTTATAATCCTTCGCAAACGGGTATTGTTTTCTACAGGAAGCTTCTCCCACAGCAATTCAGGAACAACATATAGCCATAGCATTGTTCTCATCACTACCCACGAAAGAATGAAATAGATAATTGCGAGATGCATTCCCGATAGTGCAAGAACATACGAGGCTCCTGTCTGAGAATACACGTATTTCAGTTGAGGACTTATACCGCTCTTATCTCCGAGTGCCATAGCATTTACCACAGCATTCTCATCTCCCGAAATACCGAAACTAACGAATCCATCGCTCAGTTGTCTTCTCAACGGTTCAAAAGACTCTACGAGGCCGTCAAGATGCAAGGGAACATCAGCAATAGTCATCCGAAGAACACCCACAACGAAGAACGCTAAGAAAAATGATATTGTACGAAGCCACTCCCTACTAAAGAATATGCCAGCTAATAATAGGGCTATAAGGAGTATGTATAGTGATGTAGCCGACAAATCCTCGGCAACAACACTACCAGCCAATAATCCTACTATGAAAGCAATAGATAGGGAACGCATAGGGGAAATGAGTAAAGGGTAAAGGGTAAAGTGAAAGGTAATTAGTAACCCGTAATTACCTCTGCAACCATATCTGCACAGCGTTCTCCATCCACACCCGCAGAAACAATACCACCTGCATATCCAGCACCTTCACCACATGGGAAGAGACCACGAATTGTTACATGCTGAAGGGTTTCTGCATCGCGTGTGATTCTCACAGGTGCAGATGTGCGTGTCTCTGTAGCTATCAGACATGCCTCATTGGTAAGGAATCCATGACGCTGCTTGCCAAAATACAGAAAGCCTTGTTGTAATCTGCCAGCAACTTCCTTAGGCATCCAGAAATGAAGAGGTGAACTAACCAATCCCGGTGCATAACTTGACTTTGGAAGATCGTAGCTGAGCTTGCCTTTACAGAAATCAGCCATACGCTGGGCTGGTGCCGTTTGTTTCATATTTCCCTGCTGCCAACATATTTTTTCAAGTTTTTCCTGATAATGCATTACAATGAGTGGGTCATTAGATTTTCCATTGGAAATATCTTCTGGACGTACCTCAACAACCATACCAGAGTTACTCCATTTGCCTCCACGATTGCTTGGGCTCATGCCATTAACGACAATCTGTTCCTGGCCAGTTGCAGCAGGAATGACAAAGCCACCAGGACACATACAGAAAGAATATACTCCCCTACCCTCAACCTGAGTAACGAAAGAATATTCAGCAGCAGGTAGATACTTGCCACGTCCTTGTTTATTATGATACTGAATTTGGTCAATAAGCTGCGAAGGATGTTCAAGACGCACCCCCACAGCAATTCCCTTTGCCTCAATATGTATTCCTGCATGAGCGAGATAACGGTATACATCACGCGCAGAATGTCCTGTGGCAAGAATCACAGGACCTAGATAAGTCTCATCAGCATCAGTTACGAGATTACGGCAAAGAACACCTTCCACTTTCTCTCCCTTTAAAAGAAATTCCGTCATCTTTGTCTGGAAATGCACCTCTCCACCCGATTTCTTTATCTGCTCTCGCATATTCTCTATGACAATAGGCAGTTTGTCTGTACCTATATGCGGATGTGCGTCTGCAAGAATGTTTGTAGAGGCACCAAACTGACAGAACACGTTGAGAATCTTCTCTATATTACCTCGTTTCTTACTTCGGGTATATAGTTTGCC
Source organism: uncultured Prevotellaceae bacterium (assembly GCA_902801155.1). GTDB lineage: Bacteria > Bacteroidota > Bacteroidia > Bacteroidales > Bacteroidaceae > Prevotella. The sequence continues at coordinate 49,276 of CADCHG010000001.1, forward strand.
ATCACTATATGCACCTGCCCCTCCCTCTCCGAAACAGTAGTTAGACTCATCATTCACTTTCTGTTCGGATTTGATACGGGCAAGATCCTTCTTTCGTTCACGTACATCCTTTCCGCGCTCAATGACAATAGGACGAAGGCCATGTTCTATAAGACGAAGGGCAGCAAAGAGACCTGCAGGTCCTTCACCCACAACAATAACCTGCTTGCCATTGCTGACATCGGGATATTCAGTCAGGGTATAAGCAAGGTCGGAAGGCTCTTCGTTAACGTATGTACGCACGGTGAGGTTGACATAGACCTGACGCTGACGCGCATCAATGCTACGACGGATAATACGAATAGCATTGATGGTACGTGCATCAATACCTTTCTCTTCGGATATATAATTGATGATAAGCGAAGAATCAGATGCTATCTGAGGCAATACGCGAAGTTGAATGTCTTGAATCATGGGCAAACAATTGTAAATGAAAAAAGGTCCTCACATTTCTGTAAGAACCTTTGCGGTGCGTACGAGGCTCGAACTCGTGACCTCCAGCGTGACAGGCTGGCATTCTAACCAACTGAACTAACGCACCAATTGAGCTTTTTGAAATATGATTTTGGCGGTGCGTACGAGGCTCGAACTCGTGACCTCCAGCGTGACAGGCTGGCATTCTAACCAACTGAACTAACGCACCAAAAATCGTTATTTCTTTTTAGCGAGTGCAAAGGTAGGCATTTTTTCTGAATTTGCCAAATTTTTACTATGCTTTTTTCAAAAAAAGTTGAAAAATAATAGAATCAGAAAAAGAATTTGCGTTTCTGAACCAGTTTTTGAGAATTGATACGCGATTGAAGCCGTTTTTGTCAAAAATTCGACAACAATGCTCGTTATCTTTTGATATGAAAGCATAAATCTGATCCAAGAGACAGGTTTTGCCTGCATAATCGATCAATAACTTCGTCGCCTCGGTTGCATACCCCTGATTACGGAAAGTTTTTCCAATTATCAACCCAATCTCAGCACGACGATGACGGGCATCATAATTGAAGATGTCTGCAAGTCCGATAACCTGCTGCTCGTTCTCATCATCACATACAACAAGGCGAACCTGCTGGTCGATAGTGAGGTCACAATGCTGATTAGCGATATAATCGCGCAATGCATAGTGCGAGAACGGCACATTCATGCAAGAGTAATCCCAATCATCGAGATTATTCTCTATGTCATATAACTGTTCCAGGTCTTCTGGTTCAAGGGCACGGAGTTTCAGCATAGAGTTATTCTTTTGGTTCTTTCTTTTCCTTCTTACGGAAGATGAACGGGATACATACAAGCAGCATTATAGCCAAGTATCCCGCACCTATATAATTATAGTGAAAGTAAGCCACAGCATCAACAACCAGAGCTACCGCCCATAAAGATATGCGATAGAATGCATTGTTGCGCAACCATTTCAAGCATGCATATATAGCTATTAGCGAAAGGGCAAGAGATAAAATCTGAATATAGAATGTCATAAGGATAAGGAATTATTCAAAGGGAACACGGTTTACTATTGAACGTCCAAGGGTAAGTTCATCTGTATATTCAAGCTCATCGCCGACACTTATTCCCCGGGCAATAACACTAAGCTTCACATCAAACTGCTGGAGTCGCTTGGAGATATAGAAATTGGTAGTGTCGCCTTCCATAGTACTTGCAAGAGCAAAAATCACCTCCTTCACATCTCCTTTTGATACACGCTCAACAAGTGAGTCTATTTCAATATCCGACGGACCTATTCCGTCCATTGGTGAAATAACACCGCCAAGTACATGATAGAGTCCATGAAACTGCTGAGTATTCTCAACTGCCATCACATCCTGTATATTCTCCACCACACACACAATACTCGGATCCCTGCGAGAATCAGAACAGATAGTGCAGACATCGGTATCCGAGATATTATGACAGACACGACAATGCTTTATCTCACGTTTCATCTGCGTAAGCGCACCTGTGAACTCGTCCATAAACTCATTATCCTGACGAAGCATGTGCAGGACAAGTCGGAGTGCAGTTTTCCTTCCCACCCCCGGAAGACGTGAGAACTGATTAACCGCATTATCGAGTAACCTTGATGGTAGCATCTGTTCTTATTGATTTATTTAAGCCTTACCTGCGAACTCCCTATTAGTCTTTTGGGAGGCATATCAGATTCTTTACGTCCATGAAGAGGAGGAATTCGCGATCTGTCATCTGTACGATCAAAGACTTCAACTGGTTTGATGCTACGAGCAGAGTCTATTTTTAACGAATCTTTTCCTGCTACAGGTTTAAGATTAGTCGTCTGTTCAGGAACTTCTTTTGAATGAGCAAGAATCATTCGGACATTCTCCACTGAAGCCAGATGGAAAGTTGTGGAAATCTGTTCGTTGTTATTTCTAAGCAAGACAATATATCCTTTCACAGTCTTTATGCCTAGACGCTTGTAATCGCTAAACGAAACCGTAAACCTTCCGTCGGAACTGGCATGACACGTATTGGTGACAACACTGTCATTGGAAAGAGTAACGGCAAGAACGGCAACCAGATTACGCGCCCCCTCTTGGAATATGAACTTACTATCAAACTGAAGCGTAAGCACATCCCCTGCCTTAAATGTCGAGTCACCAGAGATTGTAAACTGATTAAGGTTGTAAGGCATCTGCTGCATCAAGATAAAGTTACGTTCTGAGTTCCATATATTTACCGTATCTCCAGAAAGAGTAGCCTCATCAAGAGACACATCTCCTCCAAGTTCAATCACTTCATTACGAATACGCTCAGAAAGATTCTTGTATATAGTATGCAATTTATCTGCATGACGACAGTAATAGTTATACGAAGAATCCCACTCAGCCTGCGTGATATCATATTTACGGTATATAGCCTCACGATTCGTAATCTCGTCATACACATTATGACTACGACTTTCCTTATCCTCTATGTTCTGTGACAAATATATATCATACAAGATGTCCTCCATCTCACCCATTGACAGAATATCGGAAGAGTCGGAGGAACATGATGCCATGCCCACAATAAATATGAGTATGTATAGTATTTTCTTCACTTAAACAGAAGTTGTAACTCCGTTCTACAGAAAAGGAGTATTGACACAACACTTACACTGATGCTCGCATCGGCAAAGTTGAACACAGGACTGAAGAACACGAAGCTCTCGCCCCCCCATACGGGGAACCAGTCGGGATAATTCGTCACAATGAGAGGGAAATAGAACATATCCACCACCCTACCCTCAAGAAAAGGAGCATAGCCTGTTCCCCAAGGAACGAAAAAGGATGTATAGTCCGAAGATGCCCCAGAAAAAATCATCCCATAGAACATACAATCAATCAGATTTCCTGCAGCTCCGGCAAGAACCATGGAAAGAAGTACGACGTACAACCACCTTGAGCCCTTCTGTATCTGTTTGTAAATATACCAGCCGATTCCGAATATTGCCACGAGGCGGAAGAGGCTAAGCATTATCTTTGGCATGATGGACATCCCCCACGCCATTCCGTTGTTCTCTATATAGGAAATATAGAACCAGTCGGTTACACGTATGCTTTGATGAAGAGTCATTCCTGTCTTGACCGAGATTTTAATAACCTGGTCAATAATAAGGATGACAAGAAAGATCAATACGGAAACGACTGTCTGCTGTTTCTGTGTCTTTGTCATTATTTCTTTCGTGCGTTCTTTGACTCAACGCTAAGTGTTGCATGAGGAACAATGCGGAGACGCTCCTTCGGAATCAACTCACCAGTGATACGGTCAATACCATATGTCTTGTTCTCTATGCGCAAAAGAGCAGCCTCAAGACCACGAATGAACTTCTCCTGACGAGCAGCGAACATCATCATCTCCTCCTTTGTCTGGGTAATACTGCCCTCCTCAAGGATCTTGTATGTAGGCGATGTATCAGCAACGTCATTGCCATCATCATTACGCAATACACTCATCATCTGTTTGTAGTCACGACGCGCTACTTCCAGCTTTTCTTCAATGATCTGACGGAACTCCTCGAGATCCTCGTCACTATAGCGTTTTTTTATTTCTGCCATGTTGTTTTAGATTTATAGTTTTAGATTTAATATTGTATTAGGTTGAAGCAACCAAGGATTAATCCTTGGTCACCTTCACAAATGCCTTAAAGTCATTGAACTCCTGTTCAGAACCGCCCTCTGCATCACCTATGGTAAGAGAGTTGGCAAGTACCTGTGCAGAGATATGGTCACCGAATACCTTTACAGCCTCGGCGAGCTGATCATTCTGCTGGAGTACCACACGGATTCTGTCCGTTATCTCGAAGCCCTGTTCCTTACGGAGAGCCTGCACACGCTTGATGATAAGACGTGCAATACCCTCGTTCTTGAGTTCAGGAGTTATCTCGATGTCAAGGGCAACTGTAATCTTACCCTCCTGAGCTATTGTCCATCCAGGTATGTCCTCTGAGATAATCTCAACATCAACAGCCTCAACGGTGACGTTCTGTCCCTCTGCAACGAGATCGATTGTTCCATTTGCCTCAAGAGTTGCAATTTGCTCCTGACTCATTGCCATAACAGCAGCATTGACACTCTTCATGAGCTTACCGAACTTCTTACCCATTGTGCGGAAGTTACACTTCACTTTCTTGACGAGCTGCATACCTGTACCGTCCTCAATGAATTGCAGTTCCTTCACGTTGGTTTCAGCAAGGATAACGCTTGCCATACGCTCGATACGAGACTTCATCTCAGCATCAGAAGCAGGAATTGAGATTGTCTGCAAAGCCTGAATTACAGGTATCTTCACCTTCTTACGAAGTGAGAGAACCATAGATGTAACCTGCATTGCAAGCTGCATTGCCTGCTCAAGTTCCTTGTCAATCTGATTCTCCTGAGCTTCTGGGAATTTAGCAAGATGAACACTCTCCGACTTATCCTTACCTGTTACGGTATTAAGGTCAAGGAAGAGCTGATCGGCATAGAATGGAGCGACAGGTGCAATCAGACGTGCTATTGTGTCGATGCAAGTATAGAGTGTCTGGTAAGCCGAGAGCTTGTCCTGTGTCATACCACCACCCCAGAAACGCTTCTTGTTCAGACGGATGTACCAGTTAGAGAGCTTGTCAATGACGAAGTTCTGGATCAAGCGACCTGCAGGAGTAACGTCATAGTCAGAAAGATACTTGTCAACATCCTTAACGAGAGAGTTAAGTTCCGAAAGCAACCAACGGTCAAAATCAGGACGCTCTGCGAATGGAACATCAGCCTCCTCGTATGTGAAGCCGTCCACATTTGCATAGAGGGTGAAGAATGAGTAAGCCTGATAAAGCTTTACGAAGAATGCACTTGTAACATCCTTTACGCCCTCTGGGTCAAATGAGAGATTATCCCAAGGAGATGAGTTTGTAACCATATACCAACGGACTGCATCTGTTCCGTATGTACCAATGCAATCGAATGGATTGATCACGTTACCCAGACGTTTTGACATCTTGATGCCGTTCTTATCAAGTACAAGACCGTTGGATATTACGTTCTTGTATGCAACAGAATCAAATACCATTGTTGCTATTGCGTGGAGGGTAAAGAACCAACCGCGTGTCTGGTCAACACCCTCTGCGATGAAATCAGCAGGATATGCGTTGCGGGCATCAATAACATCCTTATTTTCGAATGGGTAGTGAATCTGTGCGTATGGCATAGCACCAGAATCGAACGATACATCAATAAGGTCGAGTTCACGGGTAAGAACGCTTCCGCTCTCACCTACGAGCTTGATATCGTCAACATATGGACGGTGGATGTCAATGCGGTCATAGTTCTCCTGACTCATATCACCAGGAACGAAGCCCTTATCCTTGAGTGGGTTGCTCTGCATAACACCAGCCTTAACAGCCTTCTCAATCTCATTATAGAGTTCTTCAAGTGAACCTATACAAATCTCTTCCTTGGTATCACGGTTACGCCAGATAGGAAGTGGAGTACCCCAGTAGCGTGAACGTGAGAGATTCCAGTCGTTAAGGTTCTCAAGCCACTTACCAAAACGACCTGTACCCGTTGATTCAGGATGCCAGTTAATTGTCTTATTCAACTCTGCCATACGCTCCTTCTTCGCAGTAGAACGGATGAACCAAGAGTCGAGAGGATAATAAAGCACTGGCTTATCGGTACGCCAGCAATGTGGATAGTTGTGTACGTGTTTCTCTATCTTAAACGCACTACCCTCTTCCTTCATCTCAAGGCAGAGAATTACGTTGAGATCCATATCCTTTGATGCTGCCTTTTCGTCATACTTACCACCAACATTATATTTAGGGTCGTATGCATTCTTCACAAAAGCACCAGCATGCTTCCAATATGACTCATTAACACAAGCCTCAAGGAATTTAGGATCAATATCTTCCTTAACAAAGTACTTACCAGTGAAGTCAACCATCGGACGGGTATCACCGGCCTTGTCTATAACGAAGAGTGATGGAATACCAGCATCCTTTGCCACCTTTGCGTCATCAGCACCGAATGTAGGTGCAATGTGAACGATACCTGTACCATCCTCGGTAGTAACATAGTCACCAGGGATTACGCGGAATGCCTCTGCTTCCTTCACTACGATATTATCACCCTCAAGAGCACATGGCTTAACCCATGGCATGAGCTGCTGATAATGAGTTCCTACGAGGTCGGAGCCCTTACCCTTCCAAAGAATCTCTATTGGTTGTTCATTACCTTCCTCATCCTTTGTTGGCTGGAAGTAAGCAGAAAGACGGCTTTCAGCAAGTACGTAGATAGCCTCCTCGTTTGTGTAAGGGTTATTGCCCTTGACAGCAACATAGTCAATCTTCGGACCTACACAGAGAGCTGTATTTGAAGGAAGTGTCCAAGGGGTTGTTGTCCATGCGAGGATATATGTTGGAAGTCCGGTCTTATTGAACTCCACATTGTCAAGCACCTTGAACTGTGCAGTAACTGTTGTATCCTTCACGTCACGATAGCAACCTGGCTGGTTAAGCTCGTGAGAGGAAAGTCCAGTACCTGCTGCTGGTGAATATGGCTGAATGGTATATCCCTTATAGAGCAGGTTCTTATTGTAGAGCTGCTTGAGGAGATACCAAAGTGATTCTATATACTTGTTGTCGTAAGTGATGTAAGGATGCTCAAGATCCACCCAGTAGCCCATCTTATTGGTGAGCTGTGTCCACTCGTCGGTGTACATCATCACGTTCTTACGACAAGCGTCATTATAGTCGTCAACGCTTATCTTCTTGCCAATATCCTCCTTTGTGATTCCAAGACTCTTCTCAACGGAAAGCTCAACAGGAAGACCATGAGTGTCCCAACCAGCCTTACGTTTAACCTGATAGCCCTTCATCGTCTTGTAGCGGAGGAATGTATCCTTGATGGTACGTCCCATCATGTGATGGATACCCGGATGTCCGTTTGCAGAAGGAGGTCCCTCAAAGAACACGAACTGAGGACATCCCTCACGCTCGCTGATACTCTTGTGGAACAAATCTTTCTTCTCCCACTCAGCAAGAACCTCATTGTTTGTCTCTACGAGATTCAAGCCTTTACGTTCCGTAAATTTCTTATTCATTGATCTATATATGATTTTTCTTACTTTAAAACTCTTATGCTTTAGGATAATGATGCAGTTCGTGTTTTTGCTGATCGCCAACACCTACCACCCATCACCTATTCGCTTATTTTAGGATGCAAAGATACATAAAATTCTTGTCATTTCATATACTTTTCAACTTTTTAACGTTTCACAAAGGCGATTTATGAGCAGTTCAACAAATAGCCTCATAAAAAGCCTATTCCCCACTTACCTTAAAATGGCAAAAATGTCCTAAAACACAAGAGCGGCGTGATGCCAACATCACGTCGCTCTTGTAAACAATTTACTTCTTTGCCTTCGCACTCTTTTTCTTTAGTGCAAGCTTAGGAATCTTGATGGTTTGTCCCTCCTTGAGTTCGGTGATTCCACCGTTAAAGGCTTCCACATAGCACTCCATGCCAGGACCCAGATATGTTTTCGAAATAGACTTTATCGTTTGACCGCTTCTGACTGTCACGGTATTGGCTACACCAACAATGCGATACGCACCTGTCCTTACACGTGGGTCGTTATCATATTTTGAAGTCGACTCAACCGTTGACTCTGCCTTCGGTTGTGGTTTTTCCTCTTTCTTTTGCTCGGCAACAGGCTTGCTTTCCTCAACAGGTTTCTCCTCTGTCTTCTCAACTGTAGGTTCTTCTGTTACCTTAGCAGGAGCAGCAGGCTCAACGGTCTTTTTCTTTGTTGTATCCGGCTTCTCAACAGCAGGAGCCGCAGGAGTCTCGACAGCCTGCTCTTTCTCTATTCCAAGAAGATTTGTTGAACGAGCATAATAACCGAATACGAAGAACAATGCAGCAACAACCACGTTCACGATTATTGCGTAAATAAGTAACATCCTCTTGTTATCATCTGCATCTTCATAGAATTCAGAAATATAGTCGGGAGTTTCCTCTTGATTCTCTTCTTGCTCAGGCTCCTTTGTGGAGGCTGGAGAGGCTGAATTTTCTATAGTTTCTGAAGATTCTAAAGAGCCTAGTGTCTCTGGAGAATCGGGAGATTCCGATTCTTCAGGCTGAGCCACCTCTACAACAGACTCTTCCTCTGCAACTGGTTCTTCTGCAACTGGTTCTTCTGCAACTGGTTCTTCTGCGATTGGCTCTTCTGCGATTGGCTCCTCAGCAACAGGTTCAGGCTCAAGTTCCTGCTCTACCACAGGCTCTACTTCCACCTCCGGCTCTGCAACAGGTGCACCAACATCCTCTGGCTCTGGTTCTTTGGGGGCTACTGAAACCTCTGGAGCTTCAGAAACAACCTTCGCATCTTCCTTAACAGAAGCAGGGATGTCTGCCACCTCATCGGCAGCGGCATCACCATCCTCGATCTCCACTTCAGGCATATCCTCGAAGTCAACGCCATCAGCAAGAACAACGGTATCAAACTGTGCAAATGGTTTGTTCACCAAGTCACGCAAAACGGCATCTGGAGTAAACGACACCTTGTCATGACCGGAGATAACCACACGTTCACCGGTATTTACGTTAATACTCTCACGCTCACGAACAGCTGTAAGTTTGAAGGTTCCGAACCCCTTGACCTTGACAACACGGTCGCTCTTCAAACCTTCATGAATAGTCTCGATAACAGCATTTATGAATGCCTCCGCACTACGTGAATCCAACTGATGCTTCTGCACCAGTATCTCTGCCAAATCCTTAATTGTAAGCATATTACTTCAGCATTTCTTTTAATGATCCATAAGGTTTAAAATTCACAACAAGCTTCGGTGGAACGAGCATTTTCTGTCCCGTAGAAGGATTCTTTATAACACGTTCCATACGCTTACGAACCTCGAAAGTTCCGAGACCTGTCACATTGGCAGTCTCGCCCTCTACGAGTTCATCAGCAATCGAACTGAACGTCGTGCGCACAATTCTCTGGACATCATCAACCTTGTAGCCTGTCTGTTTGGCTATCTGTGATATAAATTCCTTATTCGTCATAACTTACAAATATTATATTTCGATTTAGGTTTATTAATACCAAATCAAGATTCACGAATCAAACAACCTCTCCGTAGAGGTCAAATTCCTCTGCACCGGTTATTTTCACGTCGTAGAAGCATCCCTTGCGCAAACGACGGTTTGCAACAGGTATGAGAACCTCCGGATCTACTTCCGGTGAACAGAACTCGGTACGACCTACATAATAGTCGCCCTCCCTTCTGTCAACGATAACCTTCATTGTCTTGCCAATCTTCTCAGCCTCTATCTCTGCGGAAATGCCTTGTTGCAGACGCATGAGTTTGCTAAGTCTTGCCTCCTTCACTTCCTTCGGAACATCATCCTCATAATGCTCTGCGCTGTATGTACCTTCCTCCTCAGAATAGGCAAAAGCACCCATTCTCTCGAAGCGAGCCCAACGAGTAAACTCCATGAGTTCCTTGAAATCCTCTTCCGTCTCACCTGGGAAACCCACCATGAGCGTTGTACGAAGATGTATGCCAGGCATAGCCTCACGCAGTTTCTCTATCAGGTGCATGGTTTCCTGCTTGGTAGTATTACGACGCATACGGTCAAGCATTCTGTCGGAAATATGCTGAAGAGCAATATCGAGATATTTGCAGACATTATCATTACGACGCATCACGTCAAGCAGTTCCATAGGGAACTGATTAGGATAGGCATAATGAAGTCTTATCCACTTCACACCTTTTATTTGCGCCATTTCATCGATAAGTTCGGCGATCTTACGCTTGCCGTACAAATCAACGCCATAGTATGTAAGTTCCTGTGCAATGACCTGAAACTCCTTCACACCCTCGGCTACAAGCGCACGAACCTCATCAAGAATCTCCTCCTTCGGACGTGACACATGCTTGCCTGTAATGATCGGTATGGCACAATATGCACAATTACGGTCACATCCCTCACTTATCTTTATATAAGAATAATGTGAAGGTGTTGTGTCCTGCTTTACAGAAGCCTTCTCGTCAGCTTTCTGTGTCGGTGCAGGCAGGTCTTCAAGCAACTGCTTATAGTTGAACTTGCCGTAATACTTGTCCACCTGCGGGATTTCTGCCTCAAGTTCCTTTTGGTATCTCTGGGAAAGGCACCCCATGACGTACAATCCGGCAATCAGGCCTTCTTCACGAGCCTGAGCGAACTCAAGTATCGTGTCAATGCTTTCCTGCTTGGCATCCTCGATGAAACCGCAGGTATTTATCACAACATACTCACCCTCTACACGCTCCGCATCATGTTTACAAACAAATCCCTTACGCTGAAACAAACGCATAAGAGATTCGCTATCCACAAGATTCTTGGAACAACCAAGGGTTATGATGTCTATCTGGTTTTTCTTCATTCGCCGAATAGTGAATCAACAAACTGCCTCTTGTTAAACAGCTGAAGGTCAGTCATCTTCTCTCCAAGACCGATATACTTAACAGGCACCTTCAACTGATCACTAATGCCTATCACCACGCCTCCCTTCGCAGTACCGTCGAGCTTGGTTATCGCCATACTTGAAATCTGAGTAACGGCAGCAAACTGCTTTGCCTGCTCAAAGGCATTCTGACCGGTGGAACCGTCAAGAACGAGCATTACCTCGTCAGGTGCGTCCGGCATGACCTTCTTCATCACGTCCTTGATTTTCTTCAGCTCGTTCATCAAACCGACCTTGTTGTGCAGACGTCCTGCAGTATCGATGATAACCACGTCAGCACCGTTTGCCTTGGCTGAGGAAATGGTGTCAAAGGCAACAGAAGCAGGGTCAGAACCCATCTGCTGCTTGATAACAGGAAGACCTACACGCTCACCCCAGATGCAGATTTGCTCAACGGCAGCAGCACGAAATGTATCGGCAGCACCGAGATACACCTTCTTTCCTGCCTGTTTGAACTGCCACGCAAGCTTACCGATTGTAGTGGTCTTACCCACTCCATTCACGCCAACTACGAGGATGACATACGGCTTATGGTCAGACGGGAGATCCCAATCTTCAAGGTCATTTGAATGGTTCTCGGCAAGAAGAGACGCGATCTCATCGCGCAGGATACCGTTAAGTTCCTTCGTTGAAACGTACTTGTCGCGTGCCACGCGCTTCTCGATACGCTCAATAATCTTGAGGGTAGTATCCACACCTACATCGCTTGTAATGAGCACCTCCTCAAGATCGTCAAGTACGTCGTCATCAACCTTACTCTTGCCAGCTACGACACGAGCAAGCTTGTCAAACATTCCCGTCTTGGTTTTCTCAAGACCCTTGTCAAGCGTCTCTTTCTTTTCCTTGCTAAAAAAGCCGAAAAATCCCATAATTTCGTTTTGTCCTTATAAAAATAAAACTTGCTTGCAAAATTAAGAAAAAAAAATGACATTTTATTGATATAGAGACAAAAAATGCATAAAATAAGGTATTTTATAACAAAAATGAGCAATAAAAAGTATAAATTACCCAATTTCAAGGGTTAAAGTCAAAAAATTGCACATAAGATTTTGAAATGTGCAGAAAAGTCTGTACCTTTGCACACCAAAAGGAAATTTGAGCAATTTCTATTGCGAAACACATTGAATATGGAAAATAGTTTTAACGCCTGTATAGAGGATAGCATTAAGAAGTATTGGAACTTCGATGCACTTACTGACTACAAAGGAGCTACACTCCAATATCAGGATGTTGCCCGTAAGATAGAAAAACTACACATCCTGTTTGAAGAAAGCGGCATTCAGAGGGGTGACAAGATTGCCCTCTGCGGACGCAATATGAGCAACTGGGCAGTAGCCTTCCTTGCCACACTCACCTACGGAGCTGTCGCAGTTCCTATCCTACACGAGTTCACAGCAGAACAGATTCATAACATCGTAAACCACTCTGAGGCAAAGCTCCTCTTCGTGGGCGATGTCGTCTCTACCCAGATTGATCCGGACAAGATGCCTGACCTTCACGGAATCGTCAACATACCCGACTATTCCCTTATGGTCTCCCGCACCGACAAGCTCACATACGCAAGAGAGAACCTCAATCTGCTGTTCGGCCAGAAGTTCCCTAAGTTCTTCCGTAAGGAAATGGTGAACTACTACAAGGAGCAGAATCCCGATGAATTGGCACTTATCAACTACACATCAGGCACAACAGGCTTCTCAAAGGGTGTAATGATTCCTTACCGCGCCATGTGGAGCAACCTCATCTTTGCAAACGAGGCTCTCGACAAGTGTCTCCACCCTGGCGACAACACCATCAGCATCCTGCCAATGGCTCACATGTACGGCATGGCGTTCGAGTTCATCAAGGAGTTTGCATCTGGTTGTCACATCTTCTTCCTCACACGCATCCCTTCACCAGCCGTTGTGGCTCAGGCATTTGCAGAAATCAAGCCTGTCGTCATCATCGCTGTGCCTCTGGTCATCGAGAAGATCATCAGGAAGAAAGTGCTGCCAAAGCTTGATACACCAGCCATGAAGATACTTCTCAAGACTCCGTTAGTTTCACAAAAAGTTCGTGAAAAGATTCGTACAGAGGTCGAGAAGGCTTTCGGCGGCCGTTTCTACGAAATCATAATCGGCGGTGCAGCCTTCAATCAGGAGATTGAGCAATTCTTGCATTTCATCGGATTACCTTTCACCGTGGGATATGGTGCAACAGAGTGTGCCCCTATTATCTCATACAACGACTGGAGCGACCACGTACCAGGCTCTTGTGGAAAGGCGGTAGTAAACATGGAGGTAAAGATTGACTCTGTCAACCCTCACAAGATTCCTGGCGAAATCCTCACTCGCGGCATGAACGTGATGCTCGGCTATTTCAAGAACGAGGAGGCAACCAAACAGGCTCTCGACGATGAAGGCTGGTACCATACTGGTGACCTTGGTGTTATCGACTCAAGAGGCAATATCTTCATCAAGGGACGCTCAAAGAACATGCTTCTCGGAGCAAGCGGTCAGAACATCTTCCCTGAAGAGATAGAGGACGCTCTCAACTCATTACCTCTGGTTACTGAAAGCCTCGTAGTACAGCGTGACGATAAGCTCGTAGGACTTGTATATCCTGACTTCGATGAAGCAAAGACTCAAAACCTCTCAATGGAGCAGATAAAGAAGACTATGGAGCAGAACCGCCAGACGCTTAACGAGACACAGCCAGCGTACTGCAAACTTGCTGCAATCGAGATTCAGGAAGAGGAATTTGAGAAGACTCCGAAGAAGAGTATCAAGAGGTATCTTTACAAGTAAAGAGTAAAGTAGATAGTGTAAAGTATAATGTAGATAGTAAAGGCTCACTCATATATTGGGTGAGCCTTTTCTCATATCCAATTCAAATCTTGAAATACTTCGCAATAGCAGCCTTCAAATCCTCTTGATAGCTTATTCTGCCCAGAATCGTGCCATCTGGAGAGACGAAGAAATAGCTCGGACCTGTTTCTGTTCCGTATCTCTGCTTAATGTCCTCTGCACCCTTTTTGTCATTCCATTCATGCCAAGGATCTCTTCCGTATTTATTCGGGTCTTTACATTCTATATCCCAATAATACGGAGGATCACAATTCACCATAAGCATATCCACCTTGTCCGAATGGTTCTTGTAGAGATTATTGAGCACAGCATTTGGACGATGTTCCACACATGGCACACATGTTCTTGAATTGAATTCAAGCAAAAGAAACTTGCCATTACCATTGAATTCCGTCAGGTGATGCAGCTTACCCTGATGGTCATAAAGCACGAAATCATGCAACTTCTCGCCATTCTTTATAGGGCTGTATTTTGGCAACAGGCGTTTTTTTGCATCATAGATGTTTTGATCACGCTGTTCTTCATCCTTCGGAACTATTGCCAACAACTTAACTGCCTTTTCCCTTATTCCCTTATTTTTATTTTTACCTTCTAAAATCATGAGGGAAAGAGTACAGAGGTTGCTTGCAAAAACAGAACTATATTTTCTATCTTTCATAAATTCAATCATGTACTCAACATATAAAGATTCTGCTTCTACTGTACTTCTGTCTCTTTTTTCTTGCAAATCCCAATATCTTGGGAGCTTCTCATCCAAATATGCGCGATATTCATTTGCCTCGATTTGTTTTGGATTGTCACTCTTCACATACCAATGTGAAGGATGAACTCCAACACCTGTTATAGTAGCCTTTGAGCCAGGAGAAACATAGATAAGCAAATAACGAGGACTTTTTTCCACAGTCAACATATATTCGTCAACTTGATTCATGGGAGTGTAAACTATTCTGAATATACCATTTCTTAGAGTATCAATTCCTTCTTCAAATTCTCTGAAAAAGCTCTTAGTTCCTCCCTTACGTTCCTGTACCATAATGACAGTACCATCAGGCACACCCTCTAAAGTGCCTTCAACAATGACTGGGGCAATAGGCTTTTCGTCAGAAGCCTTTGACTTCTGTGCCCAACTGCAGATTGCGGTGAGTAGAAGCATAAATGTGATAAAGGATTTTTTCATCGTCGTTTTGTTTTTTAGTTTTTGTTTTAGTTATTGTTCTTGTTTTAATCGCCATTGAGGTTAGTAATCGTATCTTGAAACTCCGCTTTATGGTCGTTTCTGCGAACGGACTTGAAACGGACTTACAACGGTATTACAACGGACTTACAACTATGACGCTCATGGGCTTTTGTTTTCTTGGGTGCAAAGGTAAGAATATTTTCTGAGGAAATGTAAGAAAAATGCAAAAAATTACGTTATTCCCACAAAAAAGCATTCATTCGCGGCTTAACGTTTTGACAATCAGAAACTTATTTTCGGAAAAGCATTTACTGAAGATAAACACCTAACATATAACCGTTAGATAAACAAGGGACAGGGGGTATGGGTGTCCTATGGTCAAATAATATATAATATAATAATATTATTATATTATATATTATTTGGGGTAAAAATACAGACTACCCCTGTGTGTGTTTTATATAACAGTTATATGTTAGATAGCATTCCAAGCGAACTATCTTCCGAAAATACACCTCTGATTATCAACACCTTAGACATCGCAACTAAACATTTATGCTACCTGTCGCGTTTTTTCCGCGTTTTCTTTGCAGTTCCCCAAAATAAATTAGTAACTTTGCACACGCATGGGTGACACGGACTTACTGCTATCTAACATATAACTGTTAGGAAAACAAGGGAGAGGGAGAGAGGGTGAACTTCCAAACTCTTGCGTTTCTTGCCTTGATCGTCATAGGCACGAGAGCGTCAGAAGCGAGTTCAATGGTCTGTTTTTCAGCGGAAAGAAGATCCTTTGACTTGTATTTGCCTTCCGGAATCTGCAAGAAATCCATAGCGTGTGGAGCCATTCTCACCTTCACATCCACATCCTTATCATCGAAATTGACCACGACGAAGAGCAGTTCATCCTCTTTCTTACGCAGAAAAGCATACTGCTTGTTGTTGTCGAAGTGCTCTGACCACGGATTTACATACATCAGATCATAGAAATCGCCATCGACAGCCTTCTCCTTTCGGGCAATCTGCATAGTCTTCTCATGCATCTGATAGATGTATTTCTCATCGTCGGTAAGCTCATCAGAAGCGGCTCTGCAAAGCGTGTCGATGCTCCAGTAGTCGAAGATAGTGGTACGGCCGTCCTTACCCGAAAAACCTTCCTTATCCATTCCCTTCTCACCATATTCCTCGGCTGCATAGAGCATGAAAGGAGATGATTTCATAAGCACAGAAGCCACCATAGCAGGTATTCCCTTCTTGCCATCGCCAGTAAAGAAATCGGATGCCACACGTTGCTCGTCATGGTTCTCAAGGAAATAAACCATGTGCTCCTTGATGTCGTCAACCGCTTGCCAAGCGCCTGTAATGGCTGTTGCAGAGGCAAATCCGCAGGTAACGGCTCGCATAGTGTCATACATTCCCACCTTGTCGTACATCCAGTCAAAGCCGGAATAGATATAGTTGCGGTATTCGGCAGGATTATACACCTCACCCATGAAGAGAATGTCAGGATACTTTGCCTTGACCTCACGAGTAGCGTATGCCCAGAAAGCGGCTGGCACCATCTCAGCCATATCGCAACGGAAACCGTCAACGCCCTTGGAAGCCCAGAAGAGGAGTATCTCCGTCATCTTCTTCCAAGTGTCAGGGATTGGATCGAAATGCCCGAAATGAGTCCAGTAGTCAATACCGTAGTTGAGTTTTACGGTTTCATACCAGTCATTCATTCCCGGACGGTTGTCGAAATGGTCGTTGCCGGTGGCTTTGGCAGGGAATTCCTCGTAATCGGAAGGCTGGGGAGTCTCAAGCTTGAGACCAGGGCAATAGTAGAAATTGTTCTGAGGATTGAAGCCCTGATTCTTATCATCATCAGCACCGAGATCAACAACGCCCTTTGGCTTTGCTATGCTGAGATACTGACGCGCAACGTGGTTAGGCACGAAGTCGATGAACATCTTGAGTCCAGCCTTATGGGTACGGGAAACAAGAGCCTCAAACTCCTTCATCCTATCATTTACGTTATCAGCAAGATCAGGATCAACATCATAATAGTCGCAAATAGCGTATGGAGAACCAGCCTTACCCTTAACAACGGAAGGGTGCTGGGTAGGTATGCCGAACTTAGAGAAGTCCGTCTGAGAGGCATGACGTATAACGCCTGTGTACCAGATGTGGGATACTCCCATCTGCTTTATCGCCTTCAGCGTCTTTGTATCAAAATCAGAGAATTTGCCTGTACCGTTTTCCTCAACACTACCCCACTCTTTTCGGGTAGTATTGCGGTTTCCGTACAATCGCGTAAATACTTGGTAGATTATTGGTTTGTGTGTCATAGAAGCCTAACCAAGCCTTCCCAAAGGGAAGGATGTTTTATAGCATTGCCAATAAAAAAGCAATAGTTTATAAATAAAAAAAAGAAAAAAATCCTAACCAAGCCTTCCTTGAGCGAGAAAGACTATAAAACATCCTTCCCTTTGGGAAGGCTTGGTTAGGCTCTTATGCTATACCACTAATTGTCACGCCCTCAACGTCCTTGGCAATCTTGGCAATCATGCCCTGAAGAGCCTTACCAGGACCACACTCAACGAAATCGGTAGCACCTGCAGCGAGCATAGCCTGAACCTCGTAGGTCCACTTTACAGGAGCTGTGAGCTGAGCGATAAGGTTCTGCTTGATTTCAGCAGCATCAGTATGAGCCTTAGCATCAACATTCTGATAAACAGGGATGCGTGGGTTAGAGAACTCTGTAGCCTCGATAGCAGCCTGAAGCTCATCCTTTGCTGGCTGCATGAGTGGAGAATGGAAAGCACCACCTACAGGGAGAGGAAGGGCACGCTTAGCACCAGCAGCCTTCAAAGCCTCACAAGCCTCGGCAACAGCCTCATTGTTACCAGAGATAACGAGCTGACCAGGGTTGTTGTAGTTAGCTGGAACAACAATATTTCCCTCCTTAGAGATACCAGCACAGATTTCCTCAATCTTTGCATCATCAAGACCGATGATAGCAGCCATAGTAGAAGGAGCAGCCTCACATGCCTTCTGCATAGCCATAGCACGCTTTGAAACGAGCTTCAAGCCATCCTCGAAGCTGAGAGCGCCTGCTGCTACGAGAGCAGAGAACTCACCGAGTGAGTGACCGCCAACCATATCAGCATCAAACTCATCGCCGATGCAGATAGCCTTGATTACAGAGTGAAGGAAAACAGCAGGCTGCGTAACCTTTGTCTGCTTGAGTTCCTCTGCAGTACCCTCGAACATGATCTTTGTGATCTCAAAACCGAGAATCTCGTTAGCCTTGTCGAAGAGTTCCTTCGCCTTTGGATTTGTATCATAGAGATCCTTGCCCATACCTGTGAACTGGGCGCCCTGACCAGGGAATACGAATGCTTTCATTTCTTTAAATTGTTTAGTTTATTAGTTTTAGCCTAAAATACATAAATGAAAAACGAAAAGTGAAAAGTGAAAAATACAAGTTACATTGCAAACTTATATTTTATAATCGTTCATTGTTCATTTTTCATTTAAAAAAATCCCGATTACCACTAATGACAATCGGGATTTATATAGTTTTCTTGTGTATCTAAGATTTACTCAGCCACCTCAGCAGCTGGAGCCTCCTCTACTGCAGGAGCAGCCTCAACAGCAGGAGCTGCAACCTCATCCTGACCCTCAGCGAGTACAGTTACAGGAACCTCAACCTTAACCTGCTTGTGGAATACTACAGTAGCAGCAAACTCACCAACAGTCTTGATATCCTTCATGAGGATCTTCTTGCGGTCAACCTCGATACCCTTCTTAGCAAGCTCCTCAGCTACATTAGCAGCAGTAACAGAACCATAGAGAGCACCAGTAGAGCTAACCTTAGCCTCGATAGTGAGAGCAACACCGTTAAGAGCCTCAGCTTCCTTCTCAGCAGCAGCGAGAATTGCAGCGAGCTTGTGTGCCTGCTGCTTGAGGTTCTCTGCGAGAATCTTCTTAGCAGAAGCAGAAGCGATGACTGCCTTACCTGTTGGAATGAGATAGTTACGACCGTAACCGTTCTTTACATTTACGATATCGTTCTTGTATCCAAGACCGATAACATCTTCTTTAAGTATAATTTCCATTGTGTAATCTTCTCCTTTTTAAATTTACTTCATAAGATCAGTTACATAAGGAAGCAATGCAATCTGACGAGCACGCTTAACAGCCTGTGCCACACGACGCTGATACTTCAAAGATGTACCAGTGATACGACGTGGGAGGATCTTACCCTGTTCGTTCAAGAACTTCTTGAGGAACTCAGGATCCTTGTAGTCGATATACTTAATACCGCTCTTCTTGAAACGGCAATACTTCTTCTTCTTTGTATCAATAGAAGGAGCAGTCAAATAACGGATTTCTGAATTTTCTGCCATGGTTTAAGCCTCCTCTTTTTTAGAAAGTTTGTTACGGCGCTTCTCTGCATAGAGAGATGCATACTTGTCAAGCTTAACAGTCATGAAGCGAATTACCTTCTCCTCACGGCGATAAGCAGTCTCGAGCTTAGCTACTACTGTAGGCTCAGCCTTAAACTCTACGAGGAAGTAGAAACCTGTAGACTTCTTGTTGATAGCGTAAGCCATCTTCTTCATGCCCCAGTTCTCCTCATTAAGGATCTCAGCACCATTGTCGGTGAGAACCTTTGTGAACTTTGCAACAGTTTCCTTTGTCTGCTCATCAGACAAAACGGGAGTCAAGATGAAAACTGTTTCGTAATGATTCATCATTTTTTGAAATGAATTTATTAATTAAATAATGTGTATAAGTTATTTTTGCAGAAATTTCGACCGTAGCCTCGATTTTGCGGGTGCAAAGGTACATATTTTTTATGAAATAGCAAAATTTTTCCGCTTAAAATTTTGCGCTTCAAGAAAAAAGCATTATCTTTGCACTCGATTTCAATCCAAAGTGTTTCAGAATTCACAGTTTTGCTATTTTGGAAACACAAACCCTGAATTTTTTTTCGCAAGAAATTTCTATTTGAATCAAATACATTCACATTTGAATATGTATAGCAAAGAAGAACTCATGTCCAAGTCTGTAGAAGAGCTTGAGACAATTGCAAAGGCCTTAGGCTCTGAACTCTCTGCAGAAGATGGTGCAGAAGCCCTGGCAAACTTCATCATCGGAGACTTCACTCAAGAAGAGGAGAAGCCAAAGAAGAAGCGTGCAACTACCAAGAAAACAGACACGGCTGAAGGCGAGGAGCCGACAGTCAAGAAAAAGCGCGGAAGGCCTTCCAAAGCCGACCTTGCAGCAAGAGCTGCCGAGGAAGCCCTGAAGAACCTAAGCAACGCAGAGAATGAAAGCACAGAAAAACCGGAAGAACTCGCAATAAACTTCACAGAAGATTCTACTAATACTCCTTCAGAAGAAGAGAATGTAGCAACCGCTGTTTCCGAGGATGCCGCTCCTAAGAAAAGGCGTGCACGCCGCAGCAAAGAGGAGATTCTTGCTGCTGCTCAGGCTAAGGTTGCCGCTCTTGCTGCGAAGAATCAGGAAATGGAGAATTTCACGGAAGAGGCAGCAGAGGCAACAGGCGAGAACATTCCAGACTTCCTCATGAACGACGACAATGCCAAGGGTGAGGAAGGCGAAATGCCGGAAGGCGAGGAAATGGCATCCGGCAATCTCCTTTCACAGTTCCAAGAGAAAGTAAATGCCCACAACGCATCAGGAGGTGATGTATGGGAAGGTGATCCGGGCGATGGTACTGACTTCATCGTGGTATTGGATCTCCCAGTAGAGGACCACTATGCAAGCGTGTCATACGATATGCTCGACAACCCTACGACCATCGTTGAACAGGTTGCTCCACAATCTATGTTGCGCCCTGCAACGCCACAGGAAGAGAAATACGACTTCACAGATATCATCTCTGCCAACGGCGTACTCGAGGTGATGCCTGACGGCTACGGATTCCTCCGTTCAAGCGATTTCAACTACCTTTCTTCTCCTGACGATATTTTCCTTACCGTACAGCAGATAAAGAAATACTCGCTGAAGACCGGTGATGTGGTACAATGTCGCGTACGTCCTCCTCGCGAGGGTGAGAAGTACTTCCCAATGACTAGTATCGAAATGATTAATGGTCGTCAGCCAAACGAAATACGCGACCGTCTCTCATTCGAGCATCTCACCCCACTCTTCCCTGACGAGAAGTTCAACCTCACAGGCGACCGTCGCACAACGAACATCTCTACACGTATCGTTGACCTCTTCTCCCCTATCGGTAAGGGACAGCGTGCTCTTATCGTGGCTCAGCCAAAGACTGGTAAGACAATCCTCATGAAGGATATTGCCAACGCTATCGCCGCTAACCATCCGGAGGCTTACCTTATGATGCTCCTTATCGATGAGCGTCCTGAGGAGGTAACGGATATGGCTCGTACCGTAAACGCAGAGGTTATCGCCTCTACATTCGATGAGCCTGCCGAGCGTCACGTGAAGATTGCTGGTATCGTTCTTGAGAAGGCAAAGAGAATGGTGGAATGCGGACATGATGTTGTTATCTTCCTTGACTCTATCACTCGTCTTGCTCGTGCCTACAATACCGTTGCTCCTGCTTCTGGTAAGGTTCTTACCGGTGGTGTTGATGCCAACGCCCTTCAGAAGCCAAAGCGTTTCTTCGGTGCTGCTCGTAACATCGAGGGTGGCGGTTCTCTTACCATCATAGCAACAGCCCTCATAGATACAGGCTCTAAGATGGATGAGGTTATCTTCGAGGAATTCAAGGGTACGGGTAACATGGAGTTGCAGCTTGACCGCTCACTTGCCAACAAGCGCATCTTCCCAGCCGTTAATCTTGTTCAGAGTAGCACTCGTCGCGATGACCTTCTCCACGACAAGACAACCCTCGACCGTATGTGGATTCTCCGTAAGCATATCTCTGACATGAACTCTATCGAGGCTATGAACATGATCGGAGACCTCATGAAACGAACAAACTCCAACGAGGAGTTCCTTGTTGCCATGAACGGATAAGGGCTATACAATAAATAAAAATGAAAAGTGAAAAATAAGGTCACAAATTGTGCACGGCTTTATTTTTCACTTTTTCATTTTATAATTTAAAGTACTCAAGTTTCGCAAGTTGAGAACTGTCTGGAAGACAGTACTATGAGTAACCCCGTACATACGAGTGAAACGAGGATGTGCGGGGATATGGTGCCAATACCGCCTAACTGCCTGAAGGGCAGTACATAGATAATCAGGTACAGCCTTCCAGGCTGGGAATGTAGTTGTTGTTTGCTATCCGTGGGTATCCTCCCCTTCGTCGAGTATGCCTACGGTCACGCATAGTGCTATCTTCCAGACAGTTCAGAGCTTGCAAAACTTGAATTAAAGTATTTATCAATCGCTTCTTTCAGATTCTCCGTTAAAGTCGATACAACCTCCGCTTCCCTGATACAAATAGGGTTATTCCCTGTTTTTACCCAAAAAACGATTCATCTGTAATCCTCGTTTACGGCATTGCTCTACATTCTTCTTGAAACACTTGGTATAGGAAACATTGTAAGCCATTATAATCCTAACTGATTGAAAAGGTCTTGCTTGTCTTTACACTTCACAACTCTTCCCTCCGCCTTATCCACTAAGGCAAGTTCCATTTCCGACTTTTTCCTTCGCGGCTGTGACTTTGCTATAGAAACACCACTAATAGCCCCCAAAATTTTCTTTAGACTTGGCAAAATGGTTGTATCCTCAATGTTTAGAATTAATTGTGTCATTTCCACAATTGTTTGTTTTTTTCAAAAAAATGATAATTATTCATTTAACCAAATTTTTCTCCCTTTATTTTTGGATTTCAGATTAGTTTCTTCGCTGATTCGCCGTTCTTCCTCCGTTCTTCCTCCTATGATCCTCCGTACCAAAGTCGGTGCAAAGTCGGTGAAGGGCCTATCTAAGAGCAGAGGATCATCGAGTTTGGTACGGAGGATCATAGGAGCGAATTAAATTACATTTTTCATTTCCCCGCTACGGCAAGCAGATCCTGAAGCCTGACGATCTCATCCCTATACTGGGCAGCTTGCAAGAAGTCCATATTACGGGCAGACTCTTTCATCTTCTCTGTAGTGTATTTGATAGAGTCCTCAAGTTGCTTGCGCGACATCTTCCCGACAATAGGATCGGCAACCATAGAGGTTTCTTTCTCAATATACGGCTGATAAGCCTTGGTCTTCTTCGCATCAACAGCCTTAACATCTGTTTGTTCTGCATTAGCCCTTGCAAGAGAGGAGCCGCTGATGTTCTTGACAATCTGCTGAGGGGTTATGCCATTCTCCTCGTTATATTGCATCTGCTTCTTACGGCGACGCATGGTCTCGTCAATCGTCTGCTGCATGCTCTCGGTAATAGTATCGGCATACATTATCACAAGTCCGTTGACATTACGGGCAGCACGACCAGCCGTCTGGGTAAGGCTCCTATGAGAGCGCAGGAACCCCTCCTTGTCAGCATCGAGTATTGCAACAAGTGAAACCTCTGGCAAATCAAGTCCCTCACGCAGAAGATTCACGCCAACGAGGACATCATAAACGCCAGCTCTGAGGTCGCTCAGAATCTTCACTCTATCAAGAGTAGAGACATCAGAATGGATATAGTTCGCGTGAATGCCGTTGTTGAGAAGATACTCCGTAAGTTCCTCTGCCATTCGCTTGGTAAGAGTGGTGACAAGAACACGTTCCTTTCTTTCAATTCTGACAAGAATCTCCTCCAGGAGATCGTCCATCTGGTTCTCGCTCGGACGGACAACAATCTCAGGATCAAGAAGTCCTGTCGGACGGATAACCTGCTCAACCACAACACCTTCCGACTCTTCAAGTTCAAAGTCTGCAGGAGTGGCAGAAACATAGATAACCTGATTGATAAGCTCCTCAAATTCCTCGAATCTGAGAGGACGATTATCAAAGGCTGCCGGCAAGCGGAAACCGAACTCCACAAGATTCTGTTTTCTCGCCCTGTCACCTCCGTACATAGCCCTTATCTGAGGTACGGAAACATGACTCTCATCCACCATAAGGAGAAAGTCTTTAGGGAAGAAATCAAAGAGACAATAAGGACGCTCGCCAGGGGCACGACCGTCGAAATAACGAGAATAGTTCTCTATGCCCGAACAATGGCCAAGTTCCTTGATCATCTCCATATCGTATTCCACACGCTCCTTAATCCTCTGCGCCTTGATACCGTCGCCAAGTTCCGTGAAATATTCTATCTGTTTTACAAGGTCATCCTGTATGTCATGAATAGCCCTTTCCGACTGTTCCTTAGTTGTCACGAAGAGGTTTGCAGGATAAATCTGATAATCATCAAAAGATTCCAACCTCTTGAAAGTTAATCCATCAAGTTCCTCGATAGAGTCAATCTCATCATCCCAGAAAGTAATGCGCACAATATTCTCACTATATGCCATAGAGACATCGACAGTATCACCCTTTACGCGGAAGTTTCCACGCTCCAAGGCAATATCATTTCTGACATATAGGGCATCAACAAGTTTTCTCAAGAAAGCATTCCTGTCAATTTTCTCGCCCCTTTTCACGCTAATGATACTTCCTTGCATGGAAGAAGGTCCTCCCATGCCGTAGATACACGATACGGAAGATACTACGACAACATCCCTTCTACCACTCAGAAGCGAAGAAACGGCAGAGAGGCGAAGGCGGTCAATCTCCTCGTTAATGGCTAGATCCTTCTCGATGTACGTGTCGGTATGAGGAATATATGCTTCCGGCTGATAATAGTCGTAGTAAGAAACGTAATATTCCACGGCGTTGTCGGGAAAGAAACCCTTCATCTCTTCGTAAAGCTGTGCAGCAAGAGTCTTGTTGTGGCTAAGGATAAGAGTCGGACGATTCACATTCGCTATGACATTAGCCATAGTAAATGTTTTTCCCGAACCTGTTACGCCAAGCAAAACCTGAGAACGCTCACCATTCTGCAGCCCCTCGGTAAGTTGCCTTATCGCCTCCGGCTGATCACCTGTCGGAGAGTATTTTGATGTTAATTTAAACTCGTTCATAGACATAATTTGTGCAAAATTACGGATTTCTTTGAAATAAATGTTATAAAAAACATTTTTTTTGTGAAAAATAATATATACCACTTTGATATTACGAGAATTATGTGTAATTTTGCACTCCGAAATATAATTATATTCATTTAATGAACAAAATTCTTCTTTATTCTGTTGCGTCGGCTGCATTACTTCTATGCAGTTGCAAATCAGAATTCAATGCTGTTTATAAAACAAACGACACATCATACCGATATGAATACGCAAAGGAGAGTTATGCCCTGCAGAAATTCTCACGCGCTTCTATTCTTTTCGGTGACTTGATAAACATCACCAAGGGAACCGACAACGGCGAGGAGTGTCTCTTCCTTTATGGTATGTCAACCTTCAATACAGGCGACTTTGAGTCTGCCGCAGACATATTTAAGAAATATGTCCAGACATACCCAAAAGGAAAATTCGCAGAGAGCGCAAGCTATTTCGTCGGCGAGAGCCTTTACAAGAGTTCACCGGAGGTTCGCCTTGACCAGTCGGACACATACAACGCCATCAAGTCATATCAGGACTTCATGGATCTCTATCCATTCTCAAGCATGAAGGACAGAGCGCAAAGCCGAATGTACGAACTTCAGGACAAGCTCGTAGAGAAAGAGTTAATCAACGCAAAGCTCTACTACAACCTCGGTACATATTTCGGCAACTGCACGAGTGGCGGCAACAACTACGAGGCATGTATAGTAACCGCACAGAACGCCCTCAAGGACTATCCTTACTCAGCATATCGCGAAAACTTCGCATCACTCATTATGAAGAGTAAGTTCGAGCTGGCACAACAGAGTGTCGAGGAAAAGAAGCTCGACCGTTTCCAAGATGCCGAAGATGAGTGCTATGGCTTCATCAACGAATATCCCGACTCAAAGGAACGCCCTGTTGCTGAGAAATACATCGAGAAATGTAAGAAAGTCACAAAGAACGTAACGGAATAAAAACAATCACCAAAAAACAGTATAACAAAATGGATTACAAGAAATCAAAGGCTCCGGTTAATACCGTAACACGCAACATCATGGATCTCTGTGAAGACACAGACAACATTTACGAGAGTGTCGCTATCATCGGCAAGCGCGCTAACCAGATAGCTGCTGAAATCAAGCAGGATCTCAGCAAAAAGCTCGCTGAGTTCGCAAGCTACAACGACAGCCTCGAGGAAGTTTTCGAGAACCGTGAGCAGATTGAAATCAGCCGCTATTACGAGAAGCTCCCAAAGCCAACACTTCTCGCTACACAGGAGTTTATTGAAAAGAATATCTATTGGCGTGATCCTGCCAAGGAGCGTCAGTTCGAGGATGAGGACTAAACCATGATTCAGAGAAAACAGACAATATATCTTTTCTTCTGCATCATCTGCTTCATCATCTGCGCCGTAGCACCATTGGGAGTTATCCAGCCAAACGGCATAGGAGAATTTTCATCAGCAGTAAACAGCATTGGCATTATTGACGGAGACACAGGAGCCCTCTCCTACCCTTATTTCGCCATTCCAATGTTCTTTCTCGCCCTCAATGTTTTCTGGAGCCTTGCAATCATCTTCATGTATAAGAACCGCAAGACACAGGCATTGAACTGCTACATACAGCTTGCAGCAATAATCGTAGAGACAATCGTATGCGCTGCTTTGGTATATTACACAAGCATTGACTCCAAGGATGTTACATTCCGCCCAGGACTTGCTCTCTGTACGCCTATCATCGCTATGATCTTCCTCCTACTTGCCCACAAGGGCATAATGGATGATGAACGCCTCGTAAGGGCGGCGGATAGAATAAGATAAAAAAGCTCCCCATTGGGGAGTTTTTTTTTTACATAAACAAAACAAGTAAAACCTAAACAATTACCTACAACATTATACAACTATGACAGAATTTGAAAAAATGCGTCACGAAGAGTTCTATGACTTTACAAACGAAGAAGGTTTGGCGAGCTACAATAAAGCCAAGCACATTTGTGCCAAACTGCAAACCATGACAACTGAAGACAAAGACTACAGGTCAATAATAGAAGACCTGATTCCTGGCATTCCGAAGTCATCAACGGTCGCTCCACCATTTTATTGCGACCATGGTCATGGAATAAAATTAGGAGAGAATGTTTTCATAAACTACAATGGGACTATGCTCGACGGAGGAATCATCACCATAGGCTCAAATACCCAGATAGGCCCTAATTGCCAATTCCTGACACCCAATACCCTATAGACTATATAGAACGCCGTAAGCCCATTGAACGATGCTCTCCTATCACCATTGGAGAAGACTGTTGGTTTGGAGGCGGCGTAACAGTATGCCCAGGAGTTACCATTGGCGACCGATGCATCATTGGAGCAGGAAGCGTAGTAGTTAAAGACATTCCATCCGACTCTATGGCTGTGGGCAATCCATGCAAAGTAATAAAGAACCTGAAGTAAAAGCAATCAAATAAGCTCAAGCGCCCATCTCGTTGGGAAGAGAATGTCCGCAGAACGAATGAGTGACTTCGGTTCGGCTATACGGAAAAAGGCTCATCTTTCGACGAGCCTTTTTATGTTTGTTTGGAATAAATTTTTGTTTGAATAAGTTTAAGCCTCAGCTTTTGTAGCAGGTATTACAGAAACCACGCTCTTGTCATACTTACCCTTGTGGAAGTTTACTGTTCCGTCGATAAGAGCATAGAGAGTGTCGTCCTTACCCTGTGCTACACCAGCACCTGGGAAATGCTTGTTACCACGCTGACGAACGATGATATTGCCTGCTACTACAGACTGACCACCGAAGATCTTAACACCAAGTCGCTGAGCTGCTGATTCACGGCCGTTCTTAGAACTACCTACACCTTTTTTATGTGCCATTCTTTAGTTCCTCCTTGATTTAAGCTACAACTGATTTGATTACTACCTGTGTGAACTGTGCACGATGACCGTTCTTCTTACGCTCATCCTTGCGACGCTTCATCTTGAAGACGATGACCTTGTCACCCTTCACGAGAGGCTGAACAACTTCACATACAACCTTTGCTCCCTCTACAGTTGGAGCACCTACTGTTACAGCACCGTCGTTATCTACGAGCAGTACCTTCTCAAACTCAACGGTCTGACCTTCCTGTGCATCCTTCATGTGGTGCACGAAGAGCTTCTTGCCCTCCTCAGCCTTAAACTGCTGACCGTTGATCTCTACAATTGCGTACATTTAATTTTTTATGTATTAAATTGTTACTTCTGCCAGGCGGATAGCAACACACTACCACTTATTTGAGCCCGAACAGACTAAATCGGGCACAAAGTTACAAAATTTTTCCCAAACACGAGCCTTACATCTTATATTTAGAAATATAATTAACAAGATTTAACATCATTGATTGAAGATTTCTTTCGTAAGCAGTAAGTCCGTTGTAATACCGTTACAAATCCGTTGTAAGTCCGTTCACCCTATAGTCAGTAGAACGGAGGAAAAGCGAAGGCAGAACGAAGGATGAGCGAATGATAAACTACCATTAATATAAAAACTCTCTGCCCCCAAAAACAAGGGACAGAGAGAATATCTTTTATCAGTAAGGCTTACGCCCTAAGGGCATACCCACATTATTTTACTTCCGTATCAATATCAAAGCTACCGAAATTGTAGATCTTTGAACGCTTCAACTCCAAAGTCTTACTGCTATGACGCTGGAACACTACTTTACTATCTGCACCTTCAAATTTGATAGTATAACCGTTTATCTTACTAGGAAGCACAGCGATGTAGTAATCCACACTTTCTTCGTTTGCAGGAACCTGAAGCTTCACGGTATGCTTTTTCTCAGCACTAGAAGAAGCGAAGAAGTTTATCTTATCACTATTATATGCTGGACGAACCTCAAAATTACCTGACAGTCTATTTGCCTGATTATCAGCAACAATTTCAACGAACTTCACCTTACCAGCCACATTATTGCTGATGGTAACCTTTACAAGTGAAGGAATATTCTTAAAGTTGAAGATTCTTTCATCCTTGTCTGCACACGCAACCATCAACAAAGCATTCTTGTCATAAGTACGACCACTTGATACATACTGATTGGTTGGCATCAAAGAAGTTATACTATATGATTCAGGAATGAATGTTGTTTGTGAAGCATGAGGATATAATGCGTAATAGTAATCCCATGGATCAAACCACAATGGCAACACTTCTCCATAGTTAGTAAAAGTGGCAGTCTTACCATCAATAGAAGATGGAGTTATACCGAAAGTAACAGCCTGTTCTGCATTATCGCAAAACACCAAGATCTGATCATTCTCATCCCAAGTTACATTGTTGTCACTTTCAAGTGTTGCACGTGTTACGTCTGTAGAATCGCCTAAGACAATATTTGCTTTGAACTCAATTTTTCTTGCAGTTGTCTTTGCTTCATTCTCTGCATCGAAATCATTGTCAGAAGAACAAGAAGCTAACATAACCAATGAAAATACAAGGGCTGTATTTGAAAGAAATTTAAATGTCTTCATTTCGTCTTAATTAATTTTTGTTACCCAATTTGATTAATCATAAAGATTGTCAGTATCAATGTACTCCTCCTCATACCTCTCAGTATTAATTGAAGAATTGTCCTCAAATGGTTTTGCAGAATTCTGCAAAATGCTACCAGACTTCAACTGGTGAAGTTTCATAACTGGTACTTCGTACTTTTTCATAATTTTTTTTATTTTAAAGTTTTACTTGTTATAAACAACATATATAAACTAACCATCAACTCCGTCCTTACTCTACTCTTATTACCGATTTGAATTAATATATCAAATACCGTCTCCTTTCAAACATCATAAAATAGATGTCATTCTGAATACTTTTGTAATATTCGTCATTCAATCAAGAGTTGTATCGAAAAATTTGATGCAAATATACACAAAAAATTTGAACGAACAAAAAAATTTGCAGATTTTCTTAGTTTTTTGAGCGTTTTTCCCATAAAAAACTGACAAATTAGTGTATTTTTTCCACTTTTTGTAATGATTTCATGTCATTTTCCCCTAAATAGCTAAATTATATTTTCTTATTTTCACCATTCAAAAATTCATCCGTATCTTCATTTCCTGTCAAACAAGTGTAACTGTCACACCAAATTTTAAACATATCACATACACCTGTCGTTTTTCACAACAAACAGCAAACTTTACGAATATCAAAAAGGAAATCAGAAAAAAAGAGAGCCATAACAGGCTCCCTACACGAAATAACGTCCTTGGATTTTTGTTGTAGCTTTACCTCCAAATAAAACCTTACCATTAAAAGTCTTGAGTTTCACAGCATTGAAGATACGGTCGTTTCCTCCTTGCTCTATGGTTATAGGCGTACCGTCCCACATTTTTTCAGAGAGAAGATAGTTGGCAAATGCGCTATTACCAGAACCTGTGGCAGGATCTTCAAGATAACCGAACCTCGGGGCAAAGACACGAGTGTGGGCAAAATTAGAGGTATCAGCCACCTGAAATGAATATATAAGGATGATGTCAATGTCATTACCCTCACAAAAAGTCTTAAGCGAAGTTACATCAGGATAGACTGACACCTCGTCCTCAAAACAACTGACAGGCACAATGAGGGTTCTGAGTCCGGCATCAATAATCCTTATCGCCCTACCCTCTCGGTCAATACTACCCTTGCGAAGGGTGAGAATACGCTCAATATCGTCTATTGGAATGTTCATGACATGCTCAATAGGCGAAGGAGCCTCAATATACACGGCATCCTCAGTATCTATCTCATTATAGACACTTATGACACCTTTCTTATTAGTCTCAACAGACAGGACCTTTGTATTCCTGAAAGAATCATCATCCTTGACAAACGAATACATAGTGGCAATAGTACCGTGACCACAGAAATCCACCTCACACTCAGACGAATAATAGGTCAGCTTGCACGCAGCCGTTTCAGAATGCGAGCAGAATACAGTCTCCATTACAAAGCCCTTGTGCTCAGCGGCAATCTGAAGCATCTGTTCTGGAGAAAGACAACCTTCATCAACGAAAATACTTGCAGCAGGATTACCAGTTGAAGCCCCGGAAGTGAAGGCATTACTCTTGATGTATCTGTATTGTTTCATATTCTATATGTTTGTTTCAAGTTTGAAGATTTTGACCATATCCTTGTCACCTCCAACGAGATTGCTACATTGGTGGAGTTTGCCAGTATCCTTGAAACCGCATTTCTGCATCACACGACCAGAGGCATGATTCTTGGTAAAATAATCCGCCCATATATCACAGAAATGCTTCTCGTTGATTAAGTAATTGAGTAAAAGGCGTAATGCCTCCGTGCAAATGCCTTGATTCCAATACGGCTTTGCCACCCAATAGCCAACCTCACAGTCATTCTCCCCTATGGGGATATTGCTCACATCTTGCGTAAGATATCCGATACTGCCTATCGGCTCGTTAGTTTCCTTAAGCACTATTGCCCATGTGGCATCATTTCGGAAAAAAGTCCTGATAACCGTCAAACTATCCTCCACGGATTGATGAGGAGGCCACCCGGCACGTGTACCAATGTCGGGATCAGAGGCATATTTGAAAAGACTCTCAGCATCAGAGTCTTCCCAACGACGAAGTAATATTCTGTCTGTTTGCATAATAATCACTTGAAATATTTTATATCAAGGAGTTTCTCCATCCAGATCATGTCGTACCACTCATCAAACTTATATCCACAACGATGGAAATGTGCCACACGCTTATATCCCATCTTTGCGTGGAAATCAGGACTTTGGTGCGTGAGATGAGAGTTCGGCGTTTCTATCCAAGCAATACAGGCATTAATATTGATAATGCCCCTGCTCTTCAGTTCTTCTTCAAGAGCCTCATAAAGCTTTCTGCCAATACCTTGACCATGAGCCTCGCGGGCAACGTAAATGCTCGTCTCAACACAATGACGATATGCACATCGAGGCTTGAAAGTACCGGCATATGTATAGCCAAGAATCTTCCCGTCCTTCTCAGCCACGAGATACGGATAATCGGCAAGGGTATTCTTTATTCTATTAGCGAACTCCTCCACGGATGGAACTGTATATTCAAACGTAATTGCTGTGTTCTCTACGTATGGCGCATAGATTGCGAGAAGTTTCTCTGCATCTGCCACAGTTGCTGTACGGATTGTGATCATAAAAAAGCCCCCTTTCTGCCCTGCGGGCATCTTTCCCCGTAAGGGGCAAGAAGCTGGCGCAGAACGACAGGCATGTTAATTGTTAATTATTAACTGTTAATTGATTATTCGTGATAATCATCGGCTTTCCACTCGAATTTTATCTTTGAAGGCACCATATATTCGTCTATATGGTAGTCGATATTCGCCTTATGAGCCTGAGAGAGCTGAAAGCGACGGGGAATGCGATACATCTTGCCGTCCTTGAAGAAATAGGCACCAGTCTGGTGGAAACGGAAGGGAATATTATGCGCAACACATTGTTCCCTAACAGATAGAATCCACTCATAATGGCAAGGACGGGCATATACACCCGACTCGCCACTTACCGCCACCTCTTCTATCGTCTCGTCAAGATAGGCGGAGATATCTATCGCTTCAATCATCGGCGCAACAATAATGCTCTTATGCTTTATGGGCAACGACTTGAAAATCGGGAGTCGATAATCTGCCATCTGCTGATTCTCTACGGTACATCCCACGAGCACATTGTCATAACCTTCGCCCCAGTCTTCGGGAGCACATTCCATGAAACGGTCTATTCGCTTGGTGAAGAAATAGAACAACAGGTCTTTTCTAATCTTCATCATCTTCCAGCATTCAGCTCGCCACGGGTCAGCATCTTTCAATAGGAAATCAGAAGTGAAGCATGTGAAAACCAACTTACCGCTCTCTATCTTCCATGTCTTGTCACGCTTGCGTTTAAGGGGAAGATCAAAAGCGGCTGTCTTGCGGCACAGGCTGCTCGAAGTATCACTACCGTACATCTCATCCTGACGATATACATAGCAATACCTGCATCCCGGACTAATCTTCGTGCATCCGTGCCACGGATTCCAGTCGGCATATACGCTCCAGTTCTCCGACATTATCTGCGCTTAAGCATGACAATCTCTGCATCTGCCCCATCCTTGCCGTATTCAGACACAAGAATGTACTTCTCATCACAGGCAATACCATAGCATCTGCCGTTGGAGTTCAGTTTCTCAACTTGAGTACCCCAATACGACTTGTCTTTATCGAGGACAAAGAAAGAATTGCCATTCATCTTGTACTCAAGACTGATGAAAGAGCCCTGAAGCACGAAGAGATTGTCAATAACAGGCATATCTGGGATATTGAGAGCGTTCACCTCGTCAATGTATTTCTGCTTGAGAGGAGAATTGGCATGCGGAAGCTGATCAGTTGGCGTACTCCAACGCTTGAGGTTTGGATAATACTGACGGAGCATAGCCTTATACTCGTCCTGTGTGAGGTTCTGTCCACTATCCTTATTATATTGTTCAACGAACTGAGAACAGAAGTCTATCATCTCCTCCATAGTGAAGTCGCCCGTGAAGGCTCCATCCTTGAAGCAGTATATGCAATACTCCTCGCTCTTCGAACCATCGGCATTAGTGCCGAGGATTTCATCAGTCAGAGGCATTCCGCAGCTCTGGCAAAAGTGCATTTCCTTGTCCATGTGATAATATTATTTGATTTGAATTGATTTGCAAGTGCAAAGATATAAAAAACGACAGATATATGCAAGAAAAAACACGATAATGATTAAAAAGAACATTTTCCTTCGCTCTTCTTCCTATGATAATACCATTATAATACCATTATATTACCATAATAATACCATTATATTACCATTGCGAATGGTATTTTAATGGTAATTTAATGGTATTTACATAGGAGTTACAACGGATTAAGATATTACTATCGAGGATTTGACTAAATAAGTCAAGAAAAACTGCATAACAATAATATTGCTGTTTGTTTTTTTCGTGGTTTGAAGATTTTTTGTTACTTTCGTAACCCGGAAAAAACAGACATTAGAAAATGAAATCGAACATTGGTAAAAACATGTTGATGCTATCGGGATTCGCTCTCTACTTTATCTGTATGGTAGGGATTTTCCCTTGTGCCGACGGACAAAAACATTCCTTTTATTACATTACTCGTCCTACATTCCTTGACGCTAACAATTTACACATGCTATGGACTTGGTTTGTTGCCTTCATCTTCATGATTGGCATCATGCTGCTGATGCATAAGCCAAACAAAATCTGGGGAGAGTTAGGATTGGCAGACAGGAGATTCTTCCAAAGCATAGGCATCGGATTTCTTTTCACCTTACCTATGTTTATCATTAATGCCATTTGCGGAAAGCTGAACTTTACATGGGCTGCCATCGGGACAAGTTTTATGGCTGGTATTTGCGAAGAGATTTACTTTCGCGGATATCTATTCGGACAGCTATTCCGCAACTGCCGCTGGGGATTTCTTTCCGCCTCGCTTATCACATCATTAATATTCGGACTCATGCACCTATATCAAGGGTATGACATCATATCAACTTTGCTTGCTGTTCTCGTAACAGGCTTAGGCGGAATACTATATAGCTGGATGTACGTGGAATGGAATTATCGCCTTTGGATTCCCATTTCCCTACACACATTTATGGATGTAGCTTGGATGATATTACCTGTTGGCGAAGAAGGATATGGGGCTGCAGGTAATATTGCCACCAACGTGGGAAGAACTATAACCGTAGCTCTTGCAATTGGTGCTACCATCTATTTCAAGCGAAAAAGAGGCGAGAAATGCCTTGATTTTAAGAAGATATAAAAAAAAAGCCCTCGAAGCATTACTGCAACGAGGGATAGAAATTCGATTTTCTAATAAACGGAATTTAGATTATAGTATTTCTATTCGATTCTTAATGCCGGTTTTATCGTTCTGAAACCATATACTGCTATGATGCAGAAGCAGATGAATGGAAGGATGAACGAGAAATTGACAGAGGCCATACCGGCAACAGTTCCAAGGTCGATGATAGCTCCTTGCATAGGAGGCATCAAGGCACCACCTACAATTGCCATAACAAGGAAGGCAGCTCCAAGAGTTTTGTCTTTGTCAACTCCTTCAAGCGCGATACCATATATTGTAGGGAACATAAGGCTCATGAATGCCGATGTCGCAACAAGACAATAGAGGCCTCCCATACCGTCGATTAGAATTGTGCCAGCTGTAGTACACATAGCACAAATGGCAAATATCATCAACAAACGACTGCCGTTGACATATTTCATAAGGAAGGTGCTGATAAATCTACTACACAGGAACATACTCATAGCCACGATATTATACTTCTGAGCTGTTGACTTGTCAATACCAAGACGGTCAGCATACTGAATTATGAAGGTCCAGCACATAATCTGTGCAGCCACATAGAACATCTGCGCAATAACGCCCTCACGATAGCGTGGGTTGGCTGCAAGACGACGAAGTGAATCCATCGCCTTTGGCTCCTCGCTTTCCTCTTTCTTGTCTTTCTTCACAAAGAAAGCAATCACGACAAGAACAAATACAACAACACAGCCAAGCGCAACATAAGGATCGCGGATTACTGCAAGGTCGTGAAGACGGATTGCGTCTTTCGTTGCCTGATCGAGAGTAGAGAATCCAACGGCACGAACAGCCTCGGTATCACTTTCAAGAGAAGAGAGAATGACGTTACTTGCAATAAACATTCCGCAGAGAGAGCCCATTGGGTTGAATGCCTGTGCGAGATTAAGACGACGAGTAGCATTCTCAGGAACACCAAGCGAAAGGATATAAGGATTTGCCGTTGTCTCAAGGAAAGCAAGTCCAAATGTAAGCACATACAGAGAGATACAGAAGAAACTGAACATCTGGTATTCGGCTGCCGGAATAAACATGAATGCGCCTATGGCATAAAGGGCAAGACCAACAAGAATACCAGCCTTATAACTGTATTTCTTGATGAAGAGAGCAGCAGGAATAGCCATTGTGGCATAACCGCCATAAAAGGCAAACTGGACCATAGACGCCTTGGATGCAGATAGTTCCATTATTGTCTGGAATGCCGCCACCATCGGGTTAGTAATATCGTTAGCGAATCCCCACAAAGAGAATAGTGAGGTGACGAGAATGAACGTAACGAGATTTTTACGTTCAACGAGTTTAGCTTTTAGTTCGTTCATTATTTTGTTTCGGTTGTTTTTTTGAAGTTTAGAGATTAGTGATTAGGGGGTTAGAGTTTAGGGATTAGAGTAACTTAAATTCTTCACTTTTCACTCTTCACTTTTCACTTAATCACATCTGCCTGTCGCGATATTGCTGAGGAGTAACTCCTGTCTGTTTTCGAAACAGACGATTGAAGTATGAGGAATCATCATAACCTAAAGCATTTGCTATCGATTTGACAGACATTTCGGTAGTGACTATGAGAAGTTCCGCCTTCTCCATCTTCCTAAGAATGATGTATTGGTTAGGCGTCTCACCTGTTTCCTTACGGAACATTCGTGTGAAATGATCCTTTGACATACATGCCATATCTGCCAATTTGCTTATCTCTATACGACTCCCAATATTATCCCTTATATATGAGATGGCCTCGCTGATACGGCTATCCTTGACATGTGACTTAGGAGTAGCCAATGAAATGAAGCGTGACAGCAACAGGAATACGATGCCTCTTGACTCCATTTTTTCTCCCAAAGGACGTATGAGATTGCTATGAAGGTTTTGGGACAAGGTCTGGTGATTATCGTATGTTGACGGATTAGACGCAGGCAAGGCACAATTAGGGAAGAGCTCGCACATACGCTTGAAAAGATGCAAGTCGGCAGGTGTGGCTGGAATCTCCACAGGGTACTGCCATTCATCAAGCATGGACGTTGCCGCTTCCTCATATATATGAAGATAATAGTGGGCAAAGACTCCCGTACATATATTCGTATGCTTGGTGAAAGCCGGAATGAAATAGAGATGCTCGGGAGTAAGAGTATGGACAACTCCATCTATGTCTATCTTAGCCTCACCTTCTGTCACATAATATAAACGCGCGAAAGGACTTCGTACGTTCTGCCAGTTCCAATCAGCATTGTGATATGCGTAACCGACATTCAGAGTGAAAATATGTAATTCATCTATGGAATTATGCATTGAGAAGATTTACCGTCTTAGCTATAATTGTTGATGCAAAGTAAATAAAAAAACGTGAATTATCCAAATTATTATCGGAAAAATGCTACCATAAATTATATTTTATTACGTTCACATCGCTTTTATCCTATCTTTTGACGGAAAAATATATGGATATTATCGCAAATGTTCGTAACTTTGCACTCGTAAAAAAATAATGTAAATATTCAAATATAAATATATCTATGCTCTACAACGAAATCGGAAAAACAGGAATGAAGGTTTCAGCTCTTTCATTCGGAGCTTCTTCTCTTGGCGGAGTGTTCCGCAACATCAACGAATCAGAAGCCATAAAAGCTGTATTTACTGCCGTGGAAGGTGGTATGAACTTCATCGACGTTTCTCCATATTATGGTCATTATAAGGCAGAAACCGTACTGGGAAAGGCTCTCAAGGAACTCCCACGCGACAAATATTACCTTTCAACTAAGGTGGGACGCTATGGCAAGGATGGCGTGAACACTTGGGACTATTCAGCCAAGCGTGTTACCGATAGCGTTTATGAGAGTATGGAGCGTTTGAACATAGAGTATATAGACCTTATTAATGTTCACGACATAGAGTTTCAGGCTTCTCTTCCTGGAGGTTTGCAAAAAGTGGCAGAAGAGACTCTTCCTGCCCTCGTTGAACTGAAGAAGAAGGGCGTTGTAGGACATGTTGGAATCACAGACCTTCAACCAGAGAATATCAAATGGGTGATTGAGAATGTGCCTGCCGGTACAGTAGAGTCAACCCTTTGTTTCTGCCACTATAGCCTCAACGATGAATTGCTCAACGAGTATTTCGATTTCTTTGAACAGAACAACGTTGGCATCATCAATGCCTCACCTCTTTCTATGGGCTTGCTGTCTTCACGTGGTGTACCTGACTGGCATCCTGCTCCAAAATCACTTGTAGAGGCTTGTCAGAAGGCGGTTCAGCATTGTACGGCAAAAGGTTATCCTATCGAGAAGCTCGCCATTCAATACGCTATCAGCAATCCACGTATCGCCACAACCCTATTCTCTTCGGCAAATCCCGACAACGTGAAGAAGAACATCGAGTATGCTGAGGCTCCTATTGATTGGAATCTCGTGAAAGAGGTTCAGGACATCATCGGAGATCAGATGAGGGTAAGATGGAAGAACTCATAGTTAGATTAATGTTGAAAGTAGAGAGATTAAAAATAAGTAAAGATGCAAATCATTGATGCTCACAGCCATTTGTGGCTTAATCAGAATACGGTGGTTGATGGTCAGCCAATACGTTCGTTGGAAAGCAATCCTTCCCGCTCGGAGTTTTTCGGCGAAGAAAGACAGATGCTTCCTCCTTTTATGATCGATGGTCGTAATACCGCTGAGGTATTCCTTTCAAACATGGATTATGCTCAGGTTGGTGCGGCTGTGGTCGTTCAGGAGATTATCGACGGCAATCAGAATGACTACCTCGCTATGGTACAGAATCAATATCCTGACAGATTCTTCTGTATGGGTATGCTGACAGACAATAACGCAAGGGAAGACCTTGCCCAACAGGCGAATGCTTTGAGCAAGACTTTCCGTGGTATCGCAATCCCAGGTCACAGAATCAAAGGCTCGCTTATTGAGCGTATGCCTCTGTTTAAGGCTATGGAAGAGCAAAAAATGATACTCTCCATGTGTCTTGGCGACGACGAGAAGCAGATAGCAGAAATGGCGGAGGTGATAAAGGAATGTCCAAAATTGA
Source organism: uncultured Prevotellaceae bacterium (assembly GCA_902801155.1). Taxonomy (GTDB): domain Bacteria; phylum Bacteroidota; class Bacteroidia; order Bacteroidales; family Bacteroidaceae; genus Prevotella. The sequence continues at coordinate 88,255 of CADCHG010000001.1, forward strand.
AGGTCGCTATCGGGCATTTCGGTATGGTTACAACACCATCTTTCCGTAGTCAGATTAAACTGGCTAACTGTGGCAAGAACGTAATGGTGGAATCCGGAGGAATTACTTGGCTCTACAATAGTGAATTCTACCCATTCCCTTCTGCCGTTAAGTCTATTCGTGAGGCTGCCGATCTCGTAGGTATGGACAAGTTGATGTGGGGATCCGACTATCCTCGCACCATTACAGCCATCACCTACCGTATGTCTTACGATTTCATTCTCAAGAGCAATGAGATGACTTTGGAAGAAAAGACCGCTTTCCTCGGTGGTAATGCCAAGGCTTTCTATGGTTTCGGCGAACTACCAGAACTGCCTTATATAAAGAATATGTCGGAATAATAGAGGTAGATAGAAAGCGAAAAGAAAATAAAAAGAAGAAATTTTAGGTTAATGAGTTAATAAAATGAAAGCAATTCAGATTTCACACAATCAGGAACTGCAGATTATCAACTTGGAGAATCCACAGCAGCCAAAGGCTGGTGAGGTTCTCCTAAAGTTGGTTTATGTTGGATTCTGCGGATCAGACATCAACACATTCATGGGCAGAAACACTATGGCTCTCAACCCTGTGATCCCGGGTCACGAGGTAGGTGCCGTTATTGAGGCTGTAGGTTCTGACGTTCCGGAATATCTAAAGCCGGGAATGGTTGTTACATGTAATCCTTACACTAACTGTGGTAAGTGTGCATCTTGTCGCAATGGAAGAGTAAACGCCTGTCAGCACAACGAAACCCTTGGCGTTCAGCGTAATGGAGCGATGCGTGAGTTCATCACATTACCTTGGGAGAAGATTATCCCGGCAGGCAGTCTTGATCCGAAGACAAGTGCCTTGATTGAGCCTATGTCAGTAGGTTTCCACGCAGTAGATCGCGGACAGGTAAAAGATATTGACGTAGTTGTGGTTATCGGCTGTGGTATGGTTGGTATGGGCGCTATCGTTCGCTCGGTTACCCGTGGTGCTACAGTAATTGCTGCCGACATTGATGACGAAAAACTAAGCCTCGCCAAGGAAATGGGAGCTGCTTATGCAATCAACACAATGACAGAGAATGTTCATGAGCGACTTCAGGAGATAACCAACGGATTTGGTCCCGACGTAATCATCGAAGCTGTAGGTAGCCCTATCACATACAATCTTGCAGTCAACGAGGTCGCTTTCACAGGACGTGTAGTTTGTATCGGCTATGCAAAGTCAGAGGTTAGCTTCCAGACAAAGTATTTCGTACAAAAGGAACTTGACATCCGAGGCTCTCGTAATGCCAATCCAAGCGACTTCCGTGCTGTTATTCGCTATTTGGAGCGCGGAACATGTCCAACGGAGAAACTCATAACAAAGGTTGTGAAACCAGAGGAATGTCTTGAAACCATGCAATGGTGGAGTAAGAATCCGGGCAAGGTTTTCAGAATCCTCGTTGAAATGTAATTATAGGGGAAAAGCCATCTCATTCGGGATGGCTTTTATCTTTAATGTAAGTCCGTTGTAAATCCGTTACAGGTCCGTTGTAAGTCCGTTATGAAAAGGAACCAAACTCGGTGAAGGTCCTATCGGTAATCGGAGTCAGAACGGACTTACACCGAGTTTGGTTATACTTTATATATAATAAGGAGGGAAAGAGCATCCTAAAGAGATAGCAACTTATAATATTCAGCTTTTTTCTCAAGCTTCATTGGATAGGCTCTAGAAGTGCTTGGCATTCTCCACCAAGTGCCGTTCCATTGCTTGGATTTAATGTTAACGCTCTCCCCCACTTTCGGAATATCAACTTGAATGCCTCGGGATTTAAAATAGCCACAAATCTCCTCACTTGCCTTTCCGCCAGTTGTGACGACCATACAACATAAAGGCATCTGCTCAAGCAAGGCAAAGACATCTGTTGGCTCAAGGATTTCAAGAAAGTTGTCAGAGGCATTATCCTTCAATCTACATACCCTTCTTGCCGTATCAAAGAATGCCATACCCTTTTCTTCGCAGAAAGACATAATACGCTCTTTATCAAAGCGTTTCTTTCCTTTTACCTCAAAACACGACTTATCATTGAAATGTAACAAGCCTTGAATTCTCCAGAAGTCATTTATCCAATTAGGATAGAACCACTCCATACTCCATCGGGCTTTCGGTGGAGGGAAACTGCCAAGAAACAAAACTCTAGCGTTGGCAGGTAGAAAGGGTTGTAACGGATGTTCTTCTATTGTCATATATTCAATAAACGAAAAATACGGATTTTTCTTGTATAATCGAAAGATTAGTTGTAACTTTGCACTCAAGAAACAAGACGTACGCCAGCCTTATGGGCTGACATGCACTTTTCTTCCGTGCGAGGATGCCTTTGCACGTTGCACTCAAGAACAATACGTATTATGGAAATTGTTTACATCATCATAGGATTGGTTGTCGGAAACATAATCGGGTATCTCATTGCAAAGAATAAAAGCAATGAGATTATGGCTGCGCGTGACGTGGAAAAAACAAAGGCAGAGGGACTTACGCTCCAGTTGGATGATGTGAGGAAACAACAATCTGCACAGATTTCAGAACTCAAAAGTCAGTATGACAAACAGATAGAGAGCATCAAAGACCAGAATGCCATTCAGATAAATGAACTGAAAGAGCAGCATTCCATGCAGATTGAACAACTCAAGCAACAACAAACTAATCAGATAGAACAACTAAAACAACAGAATTCCAACCAGATAGAGCAACTTAAGCAACAGCATAAAATTCAGCAAGACCAGCAGATGGCTCTTCTGAAAGAACAGATAAATACAACTTCTGAGAAAATTCTCAAGGAGCGTTCTGAACAGCTTTCACAGCAGAACAAGGAGCAGCTTAGCGCAATTCTCAATCCGCTAAAGGAGGGAATCACACAGATGAAAGAGGCTGTTGAGAAGAGCGGTCGTGAACACTCTGAGACAATGGTGCGACTTGATGCGACTATCAAAACTAGTATTCAGCAGAGCAAAGAGGCTGGTGAGCGTGCTGATAAACTCGCCCAGGCACTCACAGGCGAGAATAAGACGCAAGGAAACTTCGGAGAACTTCGTCTGAAGCAGCTTCTCGAGGATATGGGACTTGAAGAAGGACTACAATTCGAAGAGCAGACAACAATGAAGGATTCTGCGGGACGTACAATCTATGACGAGGAGGAAGGCAAGCGCATGATTCCTGACGTGATTCTGCATTTCCCTGACGAGCGTGATGTAATCATCGACTCAAAAATGTCGTTCAAGGCATTTGAAGACTATCATAACGCAGAAACAGATGAACAGCGCCAGGATGCCCTTATGCGACATATTGCATCTGTAAGGCAGCATGTAATGGAGCTTTCGCGCAAGAATTACAACGCATATATAAAAGAAGGTAGAGGCAAGCTTGATTTCGTCCTTATGTATGTATTCTCTGAGAGTGCGCTTCAGTTGGCTCTCACTAATGCCCCTACCCTATGGAGAGAGGCATACGACAAGGGGGTAATCATCACAGGCAGTCAGAATCTATACTCATTGCTTCGCGTTCTGGAGATGACTTGGAAACAGGTTCGGCAGATTGAGAATCAGGAAGAGATGATGAAGACCGCCAATATGCTTGTGGATAGAGTGCAAAGCTTCTATGAGCGTTTTCTTGATGTTGAAAAACAACTGAACAAGACACAAGAAGCATTTACTGAGCTTAAAAACATAAGCAGCCCTTCAGGAAAGAGCATAGAAGTTGCAGCTAAGAAACTGATAAAGTTCGGTGCACAGGAAAACCCAAAACGGAAGTATAAACTGAAGAAATCAGACGAAGAATTACTTCTTACTGATGATTCTTCAGAAAATGAATAGAAAAAAAATACGGTCTTGGTATTGTATATTCCGAGGATTTTTAGTAATTTTGCAAGCGGAAAAATTGAACTCCTTTATTTAGATAACAAAAATGGCTGGATTTTTTGGTGCCATAGGCACATCACGCTGTACTACTGATGTGTTCTACGGAACAGACTACAACTCCCACCTCGGCACACGTCGTGGTGGTTTGGCAACATTCTCAGAAGAGAAAGGCTTCAAACGCAGTATCCATCATCTGGAAAATACGTATTTCCGCACCAAGTTCGAGAAAGAACTTGATGAATTTGATGGTAACTCCGGTATAGGTATCATCAGCGACACAGATGCCCAGCCACTTCTTTTCAATTCCCACCTTGGTCGATTTGCAATCTGTACTGTTGCAAAAATCAATAATATGGAGCAGATTGCAGACACTCTTCTTGAACAGAATATGCACCTTTCAGAGTTCTCTTCTGGCAAGATTAACCAGACGGAACTTGTTGGTCTTCTTATCGTTAAGGGAAAGAATTTCGTTGACGGCATAGAGAATGTTTTCCGTGAGGTAAAGGGATCATGCACTATGCTTCTTCTCACAGAGAACGGCATCATTGCTGCACGCGACTCTTGGGGACGCACACCTATTATTATAGGAAAAAAAGATGATGCTTGGGCTGTAAGTTCAGAATCAACAGCTTTCCCAAATCTTGGATATGAGACAGAGCGTTTCCTCGGTCCTGGTGAAATTGTACGAATCACAGCCAACGGTATAGAGCAGTTGCGTAAGCCAAATAAGAAAATGCAGATTTGCTCTTTCTTATGGGTTTACTATGGTTTCCCAACCTCTGACTACGAGCATCGCAACACAGAGGATGTGCGTAATGCAACAGGTTTTGCTATGGGTAAGGAGGATGACACACAGGTGGATTGTGCATGTGGTATACCAGATTCTGGTATTGGTATGGCTATAGGTTATGCCGCAGGTCACGGATGTCCTTATATGCGTGCTATTAGCAAATACACTCCAACTTGGCCTCGCTCATTCACGCCTTCAAATCAAAGTATGCGTAACCTCGTGGCTAAGATGAAACTCATTCAGAACAAATCTGTACTCAAGGATAAGAAGGTGCTTTTCTGCGATGATAGTATCGTTCGCGGTACCCAGCTCAGAGACAACACAAAGTGTCTGTTTGAATCTGGAGCGAAAGAGGTTCACATGCGTATTGCCTGTCCACCATTGGTTTACGGTTGTCAGTTCATCAACTTTACATCTTCAAAAAGCGAGATGGAATTGATAACGCGTCGTATCATTGCAGAACTTGAAGGAGAAGATAAGGCGCAAGATCCTGAAATACTCAAAATCTATGCAACAACCGACTCTCCTCAGTATAAGAAGATGGTTAGTATCATCCAAGAAAGATTTGGGCTTACCTCTCTGAAATTCACAAAGTTAGAGACTTTGATTAAAGCCATCGGACTTCCAAAGGACATGGTTTGTACACATTGCTTTGATGGTAGTAGTCAATATACCCTTGAGGAAACAAATCTCGACAATGAATAAACGATTCTGATATACGAAAAGAGCGAACAAATTAATTGTTCGCCCTTTTTCTTTCAAGTGGAGCTGGAGGGATTCGAACCCTCGTCCAAACGGGGAAACCATACGCTTTCTACATGCTTATCTTGGCCTTCATTTTCGTGCAACAGCAAGACCCAAGCCACCAACTATTGCCTTATTCTCTAAAGTTTCATCACCGACACGAGACAAGCCGCTGACTATTCCTGATATTATTGCACCGCATTGGCCAGTCAGCCTCAAGAATTGGGCTCTGAGCGATGTCCCGTTCCCTCGCCTAGCAAGGGAATAAAGCTAATCTACTATACTTCGATTAAGCAGCGAGAGCGTAGTTGTTTTCGCCAATTAAATTGTTGACCGAAGTGATTATAGAGTTCACAGTCGTTACTCTGCATGCTTACGTACCATCTCATCCCGCTGTCAAATCCAGTCAGCCCCGAATAGAATCGGAGATAAAGCCCCAATGATACACATAAACGTTGCAAAGGTACACATTTTTCATGACATTTACAAACTTTTCCGTAAAAATTGCCAATATCATTCTTATAATATCATCTATACATGAATTTCAAGGCCCATTATTTGCACATATTAGTTTTTTTTATTAATTTTGCCACCTAAGAAATATTGAATTATGAAAAAATACATTTTGATACTATTATTCGGAGTGCTCATGATTTCATGCGGCACGCCTCAAGATATCGCATATTTCCAAGATCGACAGCCAGGAACTTCTGCACCTGCAATAATCAGGAACTCGACACCGTTCAAGGTTCGTCCTGGTGACCGCGTAAGCATATTTGTAAAGTCACGCAACGAAAAATTGTCACAACAATTTAACATGTATAGCGGCAATAATATGGGCGGTATGGGATTAAGTAATGGGCAAAGCGGATATTTGGTTGACGAAAAAGGAGAAATTGATTTCCCTGTACTCGGAAAACTGAAACTTGAAGGTTTGGATCGTAAGGAAATCACGGATACTCTCACCAACATCCTCCGCAATAGCAAACTTGTAGATGATGCCATTGTGAAAGTTGAATATACTGGTCTATATGTAACCATTCTTGGAGAAGGTGGTGGCAGACGTATTAACATTGACAAGGACCGTCTTACATTCTTCGAACTCCTCGCTCAAATGGGAGATCTCGACATCAATGCCCTACGTAAGAACATCCTTGTCATACGTGAGGAAGATGGAGTTCGCAGTCAGTATGAGATTGATCTAACCAAGATGCAAAACGTCTATGATTCTCCGGCATACTATGTTCATCAGAATGACATCGTGTATATAGAGCCAAACGACAAGACCAAGCGCAATTCAACAGTAAACGGAAATCTTTTCCAGACATGGGGATTCTGGACAGGACTTACCGGTCTTGGCATGACGTTATACTCAATCATAAACCTATTTGTTAAGTAAATTATGAATAAAGGTCAGAATAAAGCGAAACAAATGCTCAATGAGCAGGATGGAGGCAGCAGTTTTGATTTCTCTGCCATTCCTGGTTTGTGTATCAGCAACTGGTTTTGGTTCGTTCTCTGCGTTACCATTACATGCTCTGCAGCATTTATATACCTAAGAATTACGCAGCCAATATATGTACGTAGTGCTTCACTTGTTGTTAAAGACGCAAAAGAGAGTGAAGCAATGGATAACGTCTTTACTAAGTTCAGAAATGGAAAGAGCATAATGCCTAACACATCTCTAAACAATGAGATTATTGCTTTCCGTAAGCCTGATCTTATGGAAAAAGTTGTTAAGCAATTAAATCTTGATATAAGATATGAAGTTCAAGGACATTTGCGCAATACAGCACTCTACGGTTCAAGTCTTCCTATTATCGCAAAGTTTTCTTCTGACAGAATCAACACGGAATTTGACGTTAAAATCAAAAATGACAAAGAGATTATTTTGAAATGGGATAAAAAGCATAGCGCTGGTCATGGCAAACTCAAATATAAAGGCGAATTCAACAAACCTATAAAAACGCCTTTCGGATATATAACTATTAGTCCTTCAAAAATTTTCCAATGGCGTTCAAACGACCACATAACCGTAATAAAAACTACGGTAAATTCTGCAACTCAATATTATCTCAGAAATCTGTATGTTGCCAACACTGACGAAAGATCATCTGTCATCGATCTTTCTTTGACCGACGTAAACATTGAACGTGCTGACGATGTTCTCAATACACTTATTGCTGTATACAATGAACAATGGATAGAAGACCGAAATCAGATTATTAAATCCACAAACCAGTTCATTCAAGCACGTCTTGTTGACCTGGAAAAAGAGCTTGGTGATGTTGAGAATGAAATGAGTGATTACCAGATATCCAATCACACTCTCAATCTTACAGAGGAAGGTCAACGATACATGCAACGTTCATATCAATATGATGATCAAGGATTATCATTCGAGAATGAGCTTGCTCTCACACAATATTTCCGCAATCATCTCAACAAGATAAAAGACTTCGACCACACTCTCCCACTTAGTGCAGGTATCAACAACCCAGCACTTCAACAGCAGGTAAACGAATATAACGGTTTAGTACTTGAACGCAGTAATCTTATTTCTGCATCATCTGAATCCAACCCTATGGTTGGGGATGTCATAAAACAGATGGAGGTATTGCGTCGAGGTATATTATCGACACTTGACACACATCTTGCGATGCTCAATACACAGGTTCAAATGTTGCATTCCAATAATCAACGCAATAACAAAGAAATAGACAAGACACCATCAAAAGCAAAGAAATACGTTGATATCGAGCGTCGTCGCAAAATAAAAGAGCAACTATATACCTACCTCCTACAAACTCGTGAGCAGAACAACCTGAACCAGACATTTGACGCATACAATACACGTATTCTTCAGCGCTCAAGCGGTTCTAGTCAGCAGGCCTACCCTAATAATAAGAAGGTTTGGATGATTGCTCTCGGAATTGGTTTTGGTTTCCCATTCCTTGTCATTGTACTACGTGAATTCTTAAATACCAAGGTCCGTGGACGCAAGGATATCGAAAATCTCCCCATTCCTTTTGTCGGTGAACTTCCACAACTTGAATTCCCAGACGAAGAAAGTACATCTTACGTCAAGACTGTTTCTGAAAAGATTAAGAATCTCAAGCGTAATAGCAGCGTAAATCGCAAGAAACGAGTAAAGTCGAAGGCTCATATCGTGGTTAAACAAGGAAGCCGTAACATAATCAATGAGGCATTCCGTGTACTTCGTACTAATGTTGAGTTCATGATAGGTCAGAACAAAGATCTCAAGGTTATTATGACAACCTCTGCAAATCCAGGTTCTGGTAAAACCTTCATAAGCTACAACCTTGCCAAATGTATGTCACTCAAAGGAAAGAAGGTATGTGCCATAGACCTTGACCTTCGTCGTCGCTCTCTTTCTGATTATGTCGGGAAACCTGATCAAGGAGTTTCTGACTATATCAACGGAGCCGTATCCGACTGGCATGATGTACTTATTCCGGGTGAAGGTTCAGATACATTCTTCATACTTCCTGCCGGCACCTTGCCTCCAAACCCTGCAGAGATTATCAGTTATGATCGCTTCACAGAACTTATCAACGAAATTCGTGAAGAATTCGACTACGTATTCTTCGATTGTCCACCTGTTGAGATTGTTGCTGATACAAGTATTCTTGCAAAACATGCAGACATCTCACTCTTCGTTATCCGTGTAGGTCTTATGGAACTTGACTTCCTACCTATCATCGAAGAGTATTACGATGATCAGCGATTCAATAACATGGGTGTTATCCTCAATGGGACTCTTACCGCCAATTCACGCTATGGCTATCGTCGATATGGTTATCGCTATGGATATGGTTATGGTTACGGATATGGTGGCTACGGTTACTATGGCAGTGGATATTCTGAAGGATATAGCAGTAAGGAGTTCTAAATTATGTGGCCTTTCCCAAGCAAATACAATCTGCTACAATCTGGCATTTTCAACGGATGGACTGACCGCCATTCGCACATCCTCCCAGGTGTAGATGATGGAATTCAGTCTGTCAAAGATTCTCTTGCCATACTCTCAATGTACGAACAAATGGGAGTAAAAAAAGTATGGCTTACTCCACACATTATGGAGGATTGCCCCAATACTCCTGAAAAATTGAAAGTTCGCTTTGAAGAATTGGAAACTGCATACCAAGGTAAGATAGAACTTTCCTTGTCTGCAGAGAATATGATGGACGGACTTTTCGTCAAGAGATTGGAACAAGGCATTCTAATGCCTTATGGAGATAACCAAGACGAATTACTCATAGAGACATCATATGTTCAACCTCCAATGGGTATGGAAGGTATTCTCAGGGATATGCAAAAAGCAGGTCTCACCCCCGTTCTTGCACATCCAGAACGATACCTATACATGGATGCAGAAAAGTATGAGAACATCAAGGAGATGGGAGTAAAATTCCAGTTGAATGTTACATCCCTAATCGGAGTGTATGGCAATCAGGTTAAGGAACGGGCGGAATATCTATTAAATGAAGGCTACTATAATTATAGCGGCTCCGATGCACATTCATATCATGCAATCCAACGAGCATTTGAACACAAAGGCCTTAAAAAAAACATCGTATCAGCCATCCGCACTAAACTCTAATCAATAAACACTAATCACCAACCAACACCCACAATGAAAATAGTTTACTTTCACGGCTTCGGTTCTTCTGGTGCAAGTGGAACAGTAGAAATTCTGCGTAGAATACTTCCCGATGATGAAATCATAGCACCAGACATCCCTATCGAACCACTTGAGGCTCTTCCATACCTAAGACAATATTGCGAGGAACAGCAACCTAACATCATCATTGGTACAAGCATGGGAGGAATGTATGCCCACCAGATGAAAGGTTTTAAACGCATTTGCGTAAACCCTGCTCTAAATATGTCAACAGGAGTAGGGCTAAAGACAGGTGTTCACAAGTTCTTCAATCGTCGCAAAGACAACCAAAAAGAATTTAAGGTAACACGAGAGCTCATACAACACCACAACCAGATTGAACGACAGCAATTCAAGGACATTACCGATGATGACCGTGAGAAATGCTATGGACTATTTGGCATAAATGATCCAGTAGTCAAGACATACGATCTCTTTCATAAGTACTACCCAAATGCGCAACGATATGAAGGCGAGCATCGTCTCAACGAAAAAGTACTTCGTAAAGTAGTTCTGCCATTAATTGAAAAGTTACGTCCATGAACTTCCAACAGATAATAGACCATTACTATGTTCCTGGAAAACTTCGCGACATTCTGATGGTGCATAGCAGAAAAGTAGCGGATAAAGCTATGAAAGTTTGCAACAAGCCTGAGATGATACCATTCATAGAAGCGGCAGCAATGCTTCACGATATAGGTATCATCCGATGCGATGCTGCAGGAATAGAGTGCTACGGTACAGAACCATATATATGTCACGGACGAATAGGAGCACAAATGCTACGAGAGGATGCACATCTGTTTGGATTATCACAAAAAGAAATAGAGCCTTACGCACGTGTTTGCGAACGTCATACAGGTGCAGGACTTACCAAACAGCAGATTATCTCCCAATCTCTTCCCCTTCCACATGAGGATTTCCTGCCAGAAACACAAGAAGAACAGATTATCTGCTATGCAGACAAGTTCTTCTCGAAGACACATCCCGAAATTGAAAAGTCATACGAGCAAGCCTTGAAAAGCATAGAAAAGTTCGGAGAAGAAGGGGCTGAGCGATTCAAAAAATGGCATAAGGAATTCAATGTCTAACCAAGCCCTCCCCAAAAGGAATAAAAGGTAATTAAATAAATGCCGCATATGGTCGTTCCATAAGCGGCATTACTATATATCATCCTTCCCTTTTAGGAAGTATTAGTTAGGCTTTTATTATACCTAACTCCACAAATATTCCTTTAAGAATCTCAACAGAACGGTCAACCTGTTCCTTTGTGTGAGTTGCCATCAAAGCATATCTTACCAAGGTATCAGATGGAGCACATGCAGGTGGAACTACAGGATTGATGAACACACCACGCTCAAAAGCCATTGCTGTAACAGCAAATGTCTTCTCCATATCACGGATGTAAAGTGGAATAATTGGCGACTCAGTATCACCAATCTCAAATCCTTCTTCCTTGAAGCGGCTAAGCGCATAGTTAGTTACATCCCAAAGAGCCTTAATACGCTGTGGTTCACTCTTAATGATATCAAGGGCACACTTAGCAGCAGCAGTAGCAGCAGGTGTGTTTGATGCAGAGAACATATAAGTACGAGCGGAATGACGCAAGTAATTGATTGTATCCCAGTCACCAGCGATGAAACCACCGATAGAAGCAAGTGACTTTGAGAATGTTCCCATAATCAGATCTACCTCATCGGTCAAACCGAAATGGTCACATACACCACGGCCCTGCTTACCAAATACACCAAGACCATGTGCCTCATCAACCATGATAGAGCAGTTGTACTTCTTCTTCAGTTCTACGATCTCTGGCAACTTACAAAGATCACCCTCCATAGAGAATACACCATCAACAACGATGAGCTTGATAGCATCATAAGGAAGAGTCTTAAGAATACGTTCAAGATCTTCCATATCGTTATGCTTGAACTTCAACTGATGAGCGAAGCTAAGACGACGACCATCAACAATACTTGCATGATCACGGTCATCACAAAGAATATAGTCCTCACGACCACCAATCGCAGCAATAACGCCTGAGTTTACAGTAAAACCAGTAGAGAAGCACAAAGCCTCTTCTTTACCAACAAACTCAGCAAGTTCCTTTTCCAGATTAACATGGATATCAAGTGTACCATTCAGGAAACGACTGCCCGCACAACCTGTGCCATATTTATCGGTTGCAGCCTTAGCAGCATCAATAATGCGCTGATCACCAACAAGTCCTGTATAGGCGTTTGAGCCAAACATCAATACATGATGATCGCCCATTTCCACTTCAGTACCCTGCTTGCCTGTGATACAGCGGAAATAAGGATACAATCCTTTTTCCTGCAATTTCTGCGGCAAACGATAATTTTTGTACTTTTCTTGTAACTGTCCCATTATAATATAATGTATTTTTTATTCTTCTTACAGCGAACCGACAACACACAGTTATCCATTCAGCATGCAAAGATACAAAAAAAATGCCTAATATGGCACAATTATGTCAATAAAAATCTCTTTTTCGTTAAAAATTCATTATAACCTCTTCAAATATATGCTTTTTTTTATAAATTTGCATTCAAATTCATTTAATCGTGCAAAAGATAGTTTTCATCATAAACCCCATATCAGGAACTGCAAGTAAAAAATCGATGCCGGCTCTTATTGACAAGTATATAGACAAGAACCGCTTTGATATCGAAATAAAATTTACTGAATATGCAGGTCATGCGTCAGTTCTCGCCAAAGAAGCAAGAGAGGCTGGAGTAGATGTCGTGGTAGCTGTGGGCGGCGACGGAACCATAAATGAGGTTGCACGCGCCCTTACCCAAAGCAAGACTGCCCTTGGCATCATCCCATGCGGCTCTGGCAATGGACTTGCACGCCATCTGATGCTGCCACTCAACATAAAAGGAGCACTTGAGGTTATCAACAACTGTGAAATCCACAATCTTGACTATGGTATCATTAATGGTCATCCCTTCTTCTGCACCTGCGGAATGGGCTTCGACGCATTCATAAGCGCGAAATTCGCTGAAGCAGGCAAGCGTGGTCCTATCACATACGCAGAGAACGTTTTAAAGGAAGGATTGACCTACAAGCCTGAGACATACACCATTACGCTCGATGATGCAGAGATAAGCTACAAGGCATTCCTCGTATCATGCGCCAATGCCTCACAATACGGAAATGATGCATATATCGCACCTCAGGCGAGCATGAAGGACGGACTTATCGATGTTGTCATCATCGAACCTTTTGACATCATCGAGGCTCCAAGTATCAGTCTTGAGATGTTCAACAAAACACTTGATAAGAACTCCAAGATAAAATGCTTCAAAACCCGCAAGCTTCATATCCATCGTGAACAACCAGGAGTAATACACTATGATGGAGATCCTATAGAAGCGCCTGCAGATCTCGACATTGAACTTGTACACCAAGGCATACGTATCGTTGTCAACCCAAATGCCGACAAACGTCGTCGTCGTCCAAACAGGGTACAGAGTGCATTTAGCAACTTCTTCAACGAGCTACAAAACGTGAAGAAAGGTATGGAACACCTTACATCAGAAATGGGACAGCAGGTAGGCAATCCTGTACGACATGCGAAGGCCGTAAGTGAGTATATTCAAAGCAAACTGAAATAGTACGACATAAAATTTGCGATAGCAATAAAAAAACGCTATCTATATATCCTATGAAGCTCCGTTGATCCTTCGCTCTTCCTTCGCTAATCCTCCGTACCAAACTCGGTGAAGCTCTTATTACGAATGGTATTTGCACCGACTTTGCACCGACTTTGGTACGGACCTACAACGGAATTACAACGAAACCACATCGGATTTATTGGCTATATATATTGTTGCTGTCCCAATTATAAAAAAATATAGGTCCAATTCAAAAGAAAATTGAATTGAACCTATATTGTATTTGTTCAGAAATGATCTATAACGAATCTTATTGCTGGGCAAATCTCTTTGCCTGCTCTGCAATAAGTTCCTTATCGTCAAAGTAATCTATACGCATAGCGTGACGAACCTCAGCAAGAGTCTGAGCGCCAACCTTACGTGCCTCTTCTGTTCCACGTCTCAGAATCTCATAGACACCAGGAATATCCTTCTCATATTCCTTACGACGCTGACGGATTGGCTCAAGACGGTCGTTGAGGACATTCAATAGGAACTTCTTACAAGTTCCATCACCAAGACCTCCCTTAATGTAATGAGCCTTCATCTCGTCAAGGTTCTTGTAATCAGGAAGGAATTTCTCAAAATCGCTATCCTCACAGAATGCATCAAGATAAACAAATACGGTATTCTGATAACTCTGTTCATTACCATCAGCATCTGTATAAGTCCCCTGAAGATGACCAGGATCCTCGATATTCAAGTGAAGAGGATCTGTGAACATAGAGTTCACCTTCTTCTTCAATTCCTTTGGAGTATCAGAAAGATATATGCAGTTGCCAAGGGACTTTGACATTTTTGCCTTTCCATCGGTTCCTGGCAAACGAAGACAAGCAGCATTATCAGGAAGAAGAATCTTCGGCTCAACAAGAGTCTCACCATATATATTATTGAAGCGGCGTACTATCTCGTTGGTCTGCTCTAGCATAGGCTTCTGATCCTCACCTACAGGTACTGTTGTAGCTTTGAAAAGAGTAATATCTGCAGCTTGCGAGATAGGATAGCAGAAGAAACCTGTGGGCGTGCCACCTTCAAACTTACGCATTTCCAACTCGGTCTTTACGGTTGGGTTACGCTGAAGACGCTGAACACTAACAAGGTTCATATAATAGAATGTCAGTTCTGTAAGCTCTGGAACCGCACTCTGAATAAAAAGATTGCACTTATTTGGATCAAGACCAGCTGACAGATAGTCAAGAGCCACCTCTATGACATTCTGGCGAATCTTCTCTGGATTATCAGCATTATCAGTAAGAGCCTGTGCATCGGCAATCATAATGAATATCTTATCGTACTCACCAGAGTTCTGTAGTTCTACACGACGACGAAGTGAACCAACATAGTGACCAATATGCAACTTACCAGTTGGACGGTCACCTGTAAGAATTATTTTTTCCATTTATCTTTATTATTCAATTTCAATTTTCTGGCGCAAAGTTTAAATTTGCGAGCGCAAAGTTACTAAAAAAAAACGATTTCCTCAGCCTTTCATTCCTTAAATATCCAAAAAATCGTTAATAAAGCGACATTTTCCCCGCCGAATATGAAATATATTAAAAAAAAGTTGTACTTTTGTATCCGATTTCAGAAAATCAAGCCGATATGGCTCAGTTGGTAGAGCAACGCATTCGTAATGCGTGGGTCACGAGTTCGAGTCTCGTTATCGGCTCCAAAAACAAAAAAATGATAACTTTTCGAGTTATCATTTTTCTATATCTTAATGCGGTAATAGCTCAGTTGGTAGAGCAGCGGCTTCCCAAGCCGCAGGTCACGAGTTCGAGCCTCGCTTACCGCTCAAATTTAACTTTTCTCCAATAATTTCTCACCCAAGATGCCTTGATGCAAAGATAAGGTACCCAAAGGCATTCTGAAGGGTAACTCCAGAAAAGTTTCATCCCTCTTTTTATTGTTGCAAAATTACCCTCTACTTTTGAGACAAATGTCTCCTTGCCTTCATCATCCACCTTCAATTTGGCATGCTCATCAGAAGATTGCCCAAAATTACCACCAACAAGAACCTCATTCAACAATTCACGACCATATTTCTCCGAAACTTTACAAAGAAGATATTCATCCTTCATCGCAAAGACTTCTTTCATAATCCACATTACAGCCGAAGTGATTCTCTTCATCCCAAGAGACTCCATTTCCTTCATCACAGTCTTTGATTCAGAAAGTTTTCCTTTAGGTTCTAAAGACATGTGGTCATAGAAACTCTTCAACACGAAATAATAATCTATCAACTGCCTAAAGCCGATACCTTCCAATAAAACGTGCCTATATATATGCGACATCTGGAAAATAAGATTAAAACCAGCCGTCGGAACATTAAAGCCTTCGTCTGTCTGCCTAATACAATCACTATGTTTAGCCCAAAACCGACGCATCTTATAATCTGTAAATGGATTTATCGCAAATGAAGGAACGAAATGTACCTCGACAGGAGTCTTGGGCAATATTCCACATTCCGCATGATGTACAGCAACATCCAATTGTTTGCCAGAAATCTTCCACAATATCCCAACAAGCCTTTTCTTGTCATATAGGCACTGGCATCCTTTCTCCCAAACCCACAAATCTATGTCACCAGGAGTTCTTAGTCCTCTCAATCCTTTAGGATATAAATATGTATTGCTTTGTCCTTTAAGAACACAACTCTCATAGTTGCCTTGAGCGAAAAAGGATGTGACATATTTACATTCTAGCGCAACCTGCTTGTTTCTCTCTTCTAAGCGCATCGCCTTTACCGCCCATTGCCTTCTTCTCAACAATGGAGGTTGTTGCTCTATAGGCAATAGTTTAAGTGCGAAGAAGCACACACCTACAAGTGCTTGTTTCTTCGCTATATCATAGAGAAGCTCCCATTCTTCAGCAGAAGGACATACAGATAACTTATCTCTATTCCCTAATGCCACTTGCAATAATTCTATGAAAAGACTCTCTATTTTCATACATTCACTCTCCCAAAACACTATCCCCTAAACACTAATCCCTAAACACTAATCCCCAAACACCAATCCCTAATCTCTAAACTTTAAACACTAAAGTGTTTGATAAATCCGATCCAACTTCTCAAAGACCTTAGTGCTTGTAAAGCTATTAGCAATCACCTTAACACCATTCTCTGACAAACGATTATACAAATCCTTATCCTCAATAAGTCTTATCATCTGATTGGCAAGATTATCAGAATCCTCAAAATCAAAAAACAAGATATTCTCATTATCTGTCAAGAACTCAGGAAGACATCCTACAGGTGTTGAAATAACTGGGACACCGATAGAAAGGCATTCCAATACTGCCATCGGAAGTCCTTCCTTTCTACTCGTCATACAATATACGTATGCATTGTCAAAGTAATTATCACGATCCTTACCTTCAACCCATCCAGGAAGATCTACATTGTCCCCTACTCCATTCTCGGAAATGAAACCTTTAACTTCCTCCACATTTCCTACTCCACACATTACAAGTCGCCAATCAGGGTACTTTTTCACGACCTGTGCAAAAGCCTTTAACAAGATGTCATATCCTTTATTGATATTAAAGAAAGCCGCAAACAGGAAATACTTGGATGTTTCAGCATTATCACGTCTTGGAGCATTATTTTCTGGCACAGGGTTATATAGAAAATCCACACTTGTCTTGACATTCATCTCATTTACAAGGAATTGTTGCCAAGTCTTACCCAACACTATTACCTTATCCGAATGAGCCATAACCCAATTGAACACCTTGCTATCCTTATAATCCCTCATCTGGTTTCCCATGTGAAGGTGAAGAACTATTTTCTTCCTCCACAGCAAAGTATAAAGAATGATAGGCAGGACAACCTTCATTCCTGGTCCTGGAGTTGTATGGAAATGAACAATATCATACAAAGGCACACGAAAAAGCGAATTAAACAATCCCATGGCAAGATACAAGACTTTCCATACCATTCCCTTGTTTATCTGGCATTGCAGCCAATAACAGTTATATTTCTTCCATATAGGGTTAGCCTCCATGCTTTTTATTACAGTAGAGACTCCACCCTTCATCTTTCGAGAATCACCAACTATCAGTACTTTCATATTCTTTATTTGTTTAGTGATTAGTGTTTAGTGATTAGTGTTTTGAGTTTAGTGAGCGATCCAAATAGGATCGTAACCCAGAGATCAAACTTGCACAATTATTACACTGCTGTTCAATTTTACAGAAATCATCACTATCTATATAACCTAGATCCAATGCAATATCCATTTGACTTAAAACTTCCATTAAAGATCCATAGCTTATCTCAAGGAAATGCATTTGTTCTCTTACGGAAATCCGCCCTGTTCCCTCAGCAATATTTGAGGTAACAGAAATAACAGCTCTTCTTATTTGTTCACAAAGAGCATATTTCTCTTCGCTTGGAAATTTCTTAAGCAACTGGTACGTCATCTTAACCAAAACTTTGCTTTCCTTATATGCATTTAAATCACGAAATGAGTTTCTTTTCACCTCCATAATCTCTAAACACTAAACACTAATCTCTAAACAAAATAGATTCATGCTCAGCAATCTGCTCTGGGGTAAATCGCATTTTCAACAGTTTGGCAGGAATACCACCAATAATAGAATATGGTTCACACGACTTTGTAACTACGGCTCCAGCCGCTACAATAGAACCACGCCCAATGGTAACCCCTTTCAATATCGTAACATTAGCTCCTATCCAACATCCGTCCTCGATAATTATAGGTTGATCATAAGGATTCACACCATTAATATATTTCTCTTCCACCGTAACATCTATAAGATGCTTTCCTATGACATCAATTCTGTGGTCACCAGTAATTATGGTCGGCTTAGGGCCAAATATCACCTTCTTTCCTATAGTACAAGGTGCATCAGTACAATATATCGTACTTCCCTTTGGAATAGAAGTACCATCACCTACCGAAAGATTCCACAAGCCTTTAATATCAGAAGACATAGGACGTAAATACACGCCCTTGCCACAATGCTTCATACAATGTTTCCATACAGGAGCCCAAACAGTATCCCATAAATACGAAGGCACAAGACTAACTCTCTGAAGAATTGAAAATATCATTTTCTCAAAACTCTAATCTCTAATCTCTATTCCCTAAACTAACTTACGATAAAATGACATTAACCTTGTCATCTTATTATCCCAACTAAGTTCCAGACGTTTACTTTTGCAGTTAGCTGACATCTGAGGAAGTACTTCCCTATGATTATACAAGTAAGTAATAGCCTTAACAAAATCTCTTACGGCCTGCTTTGGACTCTTACAAGGAATCTTCATACCTATTGAATCATCAACAATAGGTCCAAAGCCGCATCTGTCAAAACATACAATAGGAAGACCATTCTGAATAGCTTCGAGAATAACGGTTGATGTAGCTTCAAAAATACTGGTAAAGAAGAAGATGTCACTTTCCTGCATTAATTTATGAACCTCGACATTTGGAATCTGCCCATGCCAATGACAAATACCCTCTGCCCCATATTCCACAGCCTTTGTTCTCATTGCCTGAGTTTCCTCATCCGTGAAACCTTTTCCGACAATATGGAATTCGATGTTTTTGAGGCCTATCAACTTGCTCATAACCCTCAAGGCAATCTCAAGTTGCTTTGTGTACATAAACCTTCCTACCCAAAGTACCTTGAAAACATCCTTAGAAAATGATTTGACTATTGAAGTTTCCTCTTTGTTAATCACGCATCCAGTCTCATTGATATGCTCTATATCTGCTTTATAGAATGCGTCTAGTCCTTTTTTCATCTCCGGCGTGGCAGCAATCAACTTGTCTGAGCATTTCACCATTTTCCTTACCCTTGGGTGGAGAATCAACTGAAGAAGATTCAATGTATTCTTCAAAGAATAGAAAGCAGTAAACTTCAATCCACCAGAAAGCATGAACGGGAAAGGAATACTTCCATAACCGGTCATTGGTCCCCAAACGAGTGGGATACGTTTCTTACCTTGCTTCTTACGTTCATCATTGATTTTATAAAGCATACCAGGTTCTCTAAAACCTGCCATATTCAACTGATGCATAACATCAATCTTCAAACCTGCTTTTTCCTGTTCATCAATGATAGTCCTAGCTACCACCAATGCCTTTTCTTGCCATTTTGCATATTTAAGATAGAATGCCCACGTGCCTTGATTCCAGCACATACTTCTTATCTTATCAGACTCTTCTTCTGTTTCACCTGCAGGAACAAAATAGAAATGCATCCTATCGCATTGCTCCTTGCTTATACCATATTGCTCATAATTATCAGCAAGCCTTGAATTTACATTCTCATATTCAGATTCCGTCACCACAAAGACCTCACAGGTCTTTGCTATATTCGAAATCCAATTCCATCCCATTCCTTGCTCACTTCCCATATTCGGGCAACAAGCGTATGCATTAATCATTATCCTCAACATAAAAATAAGAATAAATTTACATAAAACATCATCAGAGTATGCTTCTACATAATGCAATAAAAAGTAGCTTTATTCTCTGATAGTTACAAATGATAAAAGGTGTCTCGTTTTTTATATTCGACACATTATGTTGTCCAGTGAAACGATGGAAAGCACACGATTCTCTAATAATATTCTTCTCTAGTAACTGTTTTCTGAATATCTCTACATATGTAATGAAACTGTCGTGATAAGCGATATTAGGCATCGGTATAATATACTTCAGTTCCGACCTAACAACACAAATACTGAACCCATAAAAACGATAACGAGGTCTCAATCTAAAGCCACGCAAGGGTGCATAAGTTTCTTTTCCATATAGTTTCTCGGGAGTGTACCCACAATCAAATGCACAAGCGGAAATTCCCCCTCCATTCTGAAGCAAGGCGGTTAACTGTCGTTCGATTCTCCACGGATACCAGATGTCGTCCTGATCAGACAAAAAAATAAAATCTCCAGTAGCTTTTTCTATGGCATGACCAAAATTCTCCGTACAGGCATATGCAGCTTTATTGTATCGATGATGCCTATGGCGCTGGTGATGATACACCTTGACACGTTCATCCCTGTACGATTCCAATATTTTAATGGTATCATCAGTCGAACCATCATCAGAAACAACAATTTCTAATTCCGCATCTGGATATGCGGAAAGATCCTGATTCAATATAGAATCCATCTGTTCTTTCAAATATCTGCCACCATTATAGGTAGCCATACAAACGGATATTTTCATTGTATTATTTAACTGTAATATAACTTGAACAATACACCTTGAGATACAAATGATAGAGGATTTTCATAGTGTACTAGGCAAATGACATCCTATTTTCCGTAGAATCCAACAAGCTAAAAATAAAACAAAATGACAATGCATCTTTAGTAGACGCACAGGAATGGCAAATTCAAGAGGTGCATTTTTAATACTTACGCGCTGAATTGACTCTTTCACATCTGGATGCGTGACAAATTTGTTGAACTGTTTTAAATATGCTATTTTCACAGACAAATTTAATGCCTGATGAAGAGACGTAAATATATTAGTACCCAAATAATATTGCAACATATCTGTTTCTGCAATCATTTTTCTAATACGACATCTATGAAGCATCAAATTATAACGAATATCATGCCATTCTAAAGGTTTTCTTTTACACCCAACCATTCCATCACCTCTTATATCATAATTATATAAAATATCAGGTATGGATACAATTTCCTTGGCTTTATAGGTCGCTTCCATAAGAAAAACTTGATCCTCACCATATCTCAAATCAGCAATTGCCACAAGTCCAGCATTGATAATATACTCTCGATTAAACATATAGACCCACACCCCACCAAGAAAAGCATATGACCAAATTGATTCACCTGCGTAATAATGATTCAAGGCATTTTGATTAAATCCCATGATTGGACCTGTAAATTTGTCTATAATATCCATACCTTTATAGACACCAAATTCTTTTTTTATTTCATAGGAATGTGTAGGTTCATGCCATTTCGCTCCAAAATGAATAATGTCGCATTTATATTGCGTATAAACATCATAACATCTTGCAAAACACCCAGATTCAATCCAGTCATCAGGATCCATAAAATACAATAGCAGACCTGTTGCTGCCATCATACCTGTATTACGCGCGGAAGCAAGACCTTGATTCTGTTGGTGAATAACCCGAAAACGAGCATCTTTTTTTGCATATTCATCACATATATTTCCTGTTTTGTCGGTAGCACCATCATCCACTAAAATCGCTTCCCATTCAGACAATGTCTGTGAAAGAACAGAATCAAGTCCCCTACATATGTATTTCTCCACATTGTAACAGGGTAAAACTACAGAAACCTTGACCAATATCTACTTACTATATTTCTTTAAATCAATAATTAACTAAAAACGCTTTGGAACCTTAGACTTAAATTTATATCCAATATGTATCAATCCTTTCCTTCTTTTCTTCGGAACATTCTCACTAATATTATTCTCTTCTTCATCAATAATATTCTGGTTATAATTAGCATTAAGACAAAGTCCTAGAAGCATCAGATATCCCATTCCCTTTCCAGAGAAGAACGACTGGTCACCAAACCACTCGATAAACATACAGAAGAATGACATAATAGCTACTTTGTAATATCTCTCATCTACGATCTTATTTATTTCCTGCAATCTTCTTTTCCAGAATACGACAAAGAAATAAACGCCAAAGAATCCAATTTCACCAAACCATCCAAAGAAAGAATCACAATGAAAACCTACAGAACCGCCAAAATTTAGTCCCCATAGACCACTCAAATGATATTTTGCCCATAATGGTGAATAATATACTGCAGCAGCTGCAGTAGCAAAAGAGCCGAACCCAGCACCAAAAGGAAAATAATCCCAAAGAATCTCCCATGTCGCCTTATTAATCATCGGCCTTGCAAGTTCTTCATTATTCAAGCCCTCAACATAATATGCATTAAAACGTTCCCACCCCAATAAAACAACAACAAACACAAGAATAGCAAGTTGCCAAACAATCTTCATAGATTTTAAGTTAAAATGTTTCTTGAGATAAAATAGCATGAACATCCAAGCACCGAACTGTCCATAATACTTGAATTTCATTCCCAAAAGTCCTACAACAGCAATAAAAGCAACAATTATCGTATTCTTCTTGGATTTATCAGACAACAAATACCAAGCCATCGAGGTACATATTGAAAGCTGACCAAAAGCTGCGTCTCTATATACACCTGTATTTGTCAACTCAGGATGATAGAAAATATAGATTATCAAAGTGAGAAGCATTGTACCACGCATCCATTCCTTCTGTTTTTCCGTAAATTGCGGATTTAAAATCCAAGTACAATATATTACCGACCATGGTCTGACCTGTTGAATAAGGTCATATGCAACCGATTCTGGAACATTAACAGCTAATATCAAAGAATAAATAACATAGAATATTAACAACCCCATAAAGAAATAAAATTCTTTCCATGGTTTTCTGTTTGTACTATATATTCTTTTCATTGCATAGGTATAAATCACAATAACACCTGTCATCACCTCATCAATTGAACTGAATCCAGGTAACTCATTATACGCAATACAAGTCGGGAAATATATACACCAATATATCGTAAAGAAACGAGCAATATTACTCATTTATTCTGTATTTTCTTCGTTTTATTCTATTATTAATAAGAAAAATCCATTCAGGAAGAGTGTCCCTAAGAATATCTTTCAATGATTTCCTCTGTACTCCCCATGACCCCATGAACCTATGGATGGTATGCGTATTCGGAGTTATATGAAGTCTTCCTGAAATCATATTTATCGGAGAAAAAAAATCATGAGGATAAATATTTATACCATCAACAACCTGAACTCCTTTTATATTCTTCAATCCATCCTCACAAAGCATCTCTGTAGTATAAGCAACGATAGTCTTATACCAAGCAATGTTTGCTGGTGGAAGTTCAAATTTCAATTCAGCATAAAGATCAAGCATTTTTTTCATAAAAAGATGCTCTTTCTCCATACCAAAACCGACACCAGGATTTACAGCAAAACAAAATCTCGGAGCATATTTCCCTGGGGTATTATCTCCATCAGGATCTACTTCAAATCCCATAAAATTACCTTTGGCTATTATACCATCAAGAGGTTTTATTACTTCTACGTCTGTATCGAAATACAAGCCGCCATAATGATATATAATCCAAAATCTGGCGAAATCACTAACAAAAGCATATTTCTTCAGCTTATATGCCTCCGCAGTATATGGAATCATATTTACATCAAAGTTACTTTCATCCCATTGCTTTATCTCATAGTCAGGAAGATATTTCTTCCAACTAGCAATACACTCCAATGCAAGCGAAGGCAAAGGATTACCCCCAAACCAACAATAATGTATTATCTTTGGTATCATTATCCTATTATATTTTATGCAAAGACAGCAAAAAAATCCTAAATAACAAATTTTATCATATGTTTTCTCATAGAATCATTATTATGCCTCAACCATGTGTTCATTATGCCTACGCCTTAACTCTGCTATATAATTCGAAGGTAAAAGCGGACTTAAAGCGGATTTGAAACGGACCTGAAACGGACCTGAAACGGACCTATACTGAACCATATCCGGAATTCAATACCTTATTGTAGAAAAAGAAAAAGCGTTTAACTTTACACTCTACACCACACAAGCATTAAAACTCTGACTTCTAATGACATACAACGGTGTATAGTTATGCCTCACTCTACACCAACTCTACATTCTATACATCTTCCGTGAAAAAATTTTGGTTTATATTTGCAAATAATAAAATGTTTTTATAACTTTGCAACCAGAATCCTCCTTACAAGGAGGACATTCTATTCAAACCTAAGTATTAACAATTAAATTTTAATCTCAATGGAGAACAAAAGTCTTTTCTCTCAGGGTATTATCAGCTCTGAAACAACTAACGAGGCTCAACCACAGACCTATGTGCAGCCATCTACCAAGTTTGAAAGTCAAGAAGAAGAGGACATTAACATGCTTCCTGCAATCTATTTTCTTGAGCAGAACTTTCAATTTCGCCACAATGTACTCAGTGGCATAGTTGAGTACAAGAAGAATGGAGCGAACAACATTCCGTTTCAGCCACTAACCAATGCTGGCCTCAACACCTTAATAATTAAGGCAAAGGTGGATATGCCAGAAGAGGCAAACCTGAAGTCGGATATTAAAACCTATCTTGAAAGCGATATGATTCCTCTTCACGATCCAGTGAAAGAGTATCTTGCCAACCTTCCAAAATGGGATGGAGTTGACCGTATTGCAGATTTCTGGAAACGAATTCCTAATCTTTCGGATGAAAAGATAGAATTCCTTCACATCTGGCATCTGTCAACAGTTGTTCATTGGATGGGTAAGGACGAGGAACATGGTAATGAAACCGTGCCTCTTTTCGTTGGAAATCAGGGATGTGGCAAGAGCACTTTTTGTCTGCATATCCTTCCTCCACAACTTCGACGTTACTATCTTGATCACTTCAATCTCGGAAACAAGTTTGACAAGGAGATGGCACTTAGCAATTCACTTCTCATCTGTCTTGATGAGATTGACCAATATAAGAAAGGTCAAATTGCAGAACTCAAGCAAGCACTATCAAAAGTTACCGTGAACAGTCGCAAGATCTACGGTCGTACAATAGACCATCGTCAACGCTATGCCTCTTTCATAGCCACGACCAACAACCGTCATCCTCTTATGGATAAGACAGGAAGTCGTCGCTATCTCACTATCGGCATTCCTGACGGAGAATTTGTTGACTATAAGTCTGCAATAGAATATGGTCAACTCTTTGCTCAACTCAAATATGAGATTGATGTAGAGCAAAAGCGCTATTGGTTCACCAATGAGGAGATTGCTCGCATTCAAGAACTTAACACTCCCTTCGAGACATCACTCGACCTTGAGCACATGATCTGCTGTTTCTTCCATAAGCCAGAAAATGGCGAGAAATGTGAAGGTGTAACATCAATGGATATACGCAAATCACTATGTGTGGAGTATCCGGAAGTTCCCATGAGCAATTTCTCTTCTATTAAGATTGGTCTCGCCCTCAAGGAGTTAAAAGTCAAGAAAATGCGCTCAAAGCGTGGTATTACCTATTCTCTGATAAAGACTGCTGCCTAAAACGGTGTATAGATGTAGAGTTGGTGTAGAGTTCATTGCAACTCTACACCACCCTATCTCACTAAGAAACAAACATTTATCCCATCTCTGGTGTAGAGTGTAGAGTTATTCTCATATTTTATTTTCATATATGACAAATAAACAGTAATTGTAATTATTGTAATTGTATTTTTGTTATCCCATCAGGAAGCAATAGATACCTTTCGTGATTTTCCATCCTGTCACAAAATAAAGACCATTGTTTTTTGCTATAGTTTTTATGTATTGTGATATCTGCCATATCACATACAGTATAGAAAACATTGTCCGCATTAATTGGCCGTTTCTTGTTCTTTATAAAATTAGCCTTTTTTTTATTATGATTCTTTCCCCAGACATCACTATACCAAAAGAACAAAGGTACGTGGTACTCACTTTTTTGCGGATTCCAACTTCTACCATGGTCTCCAGCTCCATTATTATAGTCTACCCCATGGTCGGAAACCATTATAAATCCAGATTGCACATCATCTTTATCTATCGCTTTTATAATATTATAAATATTCAAATCTGAATATAATATTGTATTATCATACGCATTAACAAGAGCCGAATGATTATCCCATCCTACATTGTCATACACAGGATTTGGTCGATATACATTTTGCTCTTTTTGGAAATTTTCATATGGACTATGATTACCCATAAATTGAACAACAAAAAATGTCTTACTATAAATTGAAGATAAAGAATCTATCTTCTCAGAAATCTTATCATCATCATATATTGTCAAAGATAATAAGCTATCACAACCAGTACTTAAATATTTATATGTGTTCTCGCATAATAAATTTCCTGCACAAATTACAAATGTCTTAAAACCACATTCTTTATATGGTTTAAATATACTTTTTTCTTTATAATTTAAATCAAAATCATTAACTGTGGCACGAGTTAATATTTGTGGAACAGAATACATTGTTATATTCGCTGTAGAATAATAATCAGGACAAAGTATCAAATTATCCAAGGAAGCCAATAAAGGTGTCGTTTCTCTTTTATACCCACCAATACTAAGATTTTCGTATTTTAACGATTCACCAACAGCAAGAACATATATCTCCTTATTTTTGTATTCAGGCCGTTTTGCCCCAAATGACATGTTATCGGCCTCGGTAATATATTTCCTTTTTTCTAATTGGCTATAGGCTTGATAAAACTGATACCCCACATTATAAGGATGTCTCTCTAATACGTTCTTTTTTAAATACGATACGACATTAATATTTCCTTCCCACTTTACTATCATTACATAAGAAACAAACAGCACAGAAAAAAGCATAAACATAACAGCAAGAAACAAATTGGCCTTATAATTGATCTTTTTACTCTTATATCGGAAATATAAACTTACAATCCAACAGGCAATAATTGGGATAGAAAAAAATAAACTTTTGTAGTTACCTACAATAAACCCACCTGCCTCGTTTGATGTTGTATTATATATTGATAATATATTACCTGCAGCTACATAACATCCGTAAATTTTTATCATCGACATTTCGATGACAGAGAAAAGCATTAAGAGCCCACTAAAAAACACATATACCCACTTGTTTTTAATACCTACACATAAAAAACATATAGGTAAAATATAAATCAACGAAGACAATGCCCTTGAAACAGATCTCTCAATGCCGAATAACTCAAAAGATAGTATAGGAATATATATCATCGACATCAAAAAAAACAGTATCAGAAAATCATATTTGTAATTGTACCATAGGCTATTGCCTGCAAATTTGGTTGTCATCATATACAAATCTAAATATCACATTAAATTAATTGATTTATTTTTTAACTATAACAAATATCTGCTTGGTCGATTTTATGGAAGGAGTTACGACAATATTACATGATATGAAATCACGAAGTACATTTGCAAGTTAAATAATATCTTCCCAAGAGATGCCCTATTATCCAATGTATATGTATATGTATCTGTATATCTATATTTTATATCCCCCAAGCGTCAACTGCTGCATAATGGTCTTAATCCTACCTGACCAATTTCCTTTTTGCAAAGCCACACTCCTATTTCGATCCACCAAATCCTGAAAATTTTCTATATGACTTAGAATATACTTTATTTGCATATTCACATTGTCAAGCTCTATTTTTACAGTAGGATCATATCCTATAAAGTTAATCAACTCCAGAGGTGCCCGTCCCAATAGAATAACGCCAGAAAGCATACATTCCCAATAGCGTTGAGTTAACGTATCAATCCCTTCTGCTATCTCTGGTTGATTATCCAACCTAGTCATTGCTATAGTGATTTTAGAGTCTGCAAGTGCATTGACAAGATCCTCACGTGTTGCAAGACCACTAAGTTCATTTCTACTACTCACAACATTAATAGAATCATCCAATTTCGCAGAATCAACAATACAACTACAGCGACCATATTCAAGATAATCAATAGAACGTTCTCTTAATGGCTTTCCGGGTTTATATATTTGTGTGTCTATACCTTCTGGCATATGAAATATATTACATGTAGGAAACACGCTCTTAAAATGATCCGCAGTTTGAGAAGATGTAAAGAACGCCGTCTTTACATTATGCTTTCTAAAGAACTTCTCTATTGTCTCCCAAAAACTTGGCCAGCAATCCCAGATTACTGGGATTATTTCGTAAAACAAGTAATCAGGAAAAGTATCAAAACGCAAACATGCAGCTTCGACGAAACGTAATCTTGCTTCTTTTTTATTATGTGCTATAGTTGGTAAATCCAAATGGTAGGACAATCCTTCATAGAACTTTTCTAATGGTCGAGAGTCTATACAAATACCTCCCGACTCCATCCAAGCTAAATATGGAGCAACTTTGAAGTTGCTATTCATTTTGTACCAATATGGTCGTACCGCCTTTACAATTTTTGTCATTATTTCTCTTACAACAAATAAGACGAATTCAATCTTTTGGCATATATCCTAACTTGGGAAGAAGAACATTTCTCATCATTATACTATATAAAAGTGAGTTAAATGGAATGCTCTTTTCTGAAGAAACTACTATTTTAGCATCTATAAAACGTTGAATTATTCCAGCTAATTGTTCAGAGTCTTCCTGTGGTACTTTTGTACCAAACTGCCAATCATTTGAGCACATTTTAGCTCCACCAACATCAGTACTAATAATATAACACCCAAGGGCAGCTGCCTCGCTATATACATTTCCCCAACTTTCATGTCTTGATGTCATCAACAACACCTTAGCTTTATTATAATAATCCATAACAATACGCTGATCATATATCATCCCTGTAAATATCAACTTATCATTATATTGTGGATATTCCTTGAAGAACCAGTCAATTATATTTTGAAAATCCCCCTTTTCATTTAAATCAAAGGAATACGTGATAGGACCTATCAAATAAATCTTCCAGTCCTTCAAATCAACCTTCTTTAAAGCCTCAAGAAGCATTTCCGTGTTCTTCTGGTCACATCCAACCCTGCCTACACATACCATTATGTTTTCTTTCTCTTCCCATGATTTACGTTTTATGCCATATTCTCTGAATTTCTCATCATCAAGACAAGGATAAAAATGTAATAATCCGTTCCAATTATTACGTTCACAAAGTTTTCTCATCTCATTGTATGCTTCCGTATTAGCAACAATATAAGTAACATTGGTCATGAAGAAATTTGTGAAGTATCGCTTAACAATTCCATTAACTCCTTTGGGACACATAAAATCCGTTTGGTTAAGGGTTCGTGCCTGTGGAGGTTCCATATCACCAAAAACAACAACCTTAGCTTTCGGATTAAGTAATTTAAACATACGAATAATAAACATGTGTTTAAGGCTACTCCCCCAGATAAACAATACATCTACTTGCTTTGCATCAAAAACAATGTATTTTAGCATAGCACGAAAATCATTTGCTATAGTTGATTGCCTAATATTCGCATTCCTATGGACAGTTGGAATAATTGTATTACCCAGGTTTTTACAGTATATATAATCCAATGTACCACCAAGACACTTGGCTATATAATAAGGAACAAGGAAAATATCTTTTGACAAGAACATCTCCTGAAATTGAAACGAATATCCTAAAACCCGAGTTTTACCTTTCATCATGTTTTTCTTTATATAATCAAGCTAAAATGCACTAAATTTTATGCCAAGTTTACTTGCAATATGAATTAAGATGACAAGCAATGACGACATATGATATTTTACCATCATTATAGGCAATCTGAATTTAAGAGGTAAACCGCCAAATGATATAGAATGACATGCCTCTTTTACATCATCAAGTGCCATATAAGTTTTTACATCCTTAATACACGTACTTATTGGCAACTTCGCACCACGAACTGCAATTTCTACAGCCCCTAGAACTATAGTACCACTATACATAGAGAAGATATCCTCACCATATAAAGCTTTGGCGATAGTACGTAACTTTGCTCTCTCTACTACTCCATCAACCTTTGCCTTAAGCAGATTCTTACTGTTTGAAAGAGAATTTTGCAATCCTCCATTTGCCCTCATTATATAGTTGTAAAAGACATTTTCCACAGCACAAACCTTAGTAGAATGAAGCAATACATTCAACACAAAATACTTGTCCTCACTCAGTTTCACTCCCTTAGAAAAACGAATGTTATTTTCCTCAAGCAATGAACGTCTGAACATAAAACGCCATACAGAGGCAAATTCCTTGTTCTTCCATGGATTATCATTTGTCCAGTTATCAAAATCATCCTGTCCAAAACCAATAAACTTAGGGAGACAATCTTTCATTATCGCCATATGTGTGCCATAGGAACATTCTTTTGTCGTGGTATCATACGACCAATTCCCACGGTATTCCTCTATAGTTCTATGTCCGAAATATATAGCATCACAATCTTCTGTCTTTGCCTTTTTATATATCGTAGAAAATAAACCTGGATTCAAGTAATCATCAGGATCCATAAAATAGATATACTCCCCTTTTGCAATGTTCAATCCCTCGTTACGAGCCTGTGCAACCCCTTGATTTGGAATTGTTAGAATCGTAACATTTGGCATATTCTCCCATTTTTCACAAACTTCAAGAAGATTATCAGGAGAGCCATCATTCACAATGATTATTTCATAATCATCAAAATCTTGCATCAAGATGCTATCCATTGCACGCTCTATAAACCGAGCGACATTATAGCATGGAAGTATTACGGATATTGAAAATCTATTAACCATTAAAATCTACCGAACAAATATATTATGAAACATTACACATTTTCTTAAATTCCGTCATATCACATAACAACTCCCAATTATTCTGGAACCACTCGTCATTATTATCCCACCATTTTGCATTCAATAATAACGCAATGGTTTCGTCATCATACCTATATCCTATAACCTTAGCAGGAACACCGCCTACAATGGCATATGCAGGCACATCTTTTACGACATAAGCCCCAGCTAATACGACTCCTCCATCATGAACTTCAACACCTCCTATAAATGTCACTCCCTCGCCAATCCAACAATCATTACCTATTTTAATATCAATTTCTCGTTCCTTATCATAATAGCGAAATTCTTCGACCATCTGTCTTTGCGCAAAAGTTTTTCCCAGAGGTGTTTTTGTTTTGTCTAATGAAAAGAACAGGGGAGAAGTTGTTACAAATGGTTCTTTCATTGGATGAGTTGCATTTACAACCTTAACATTAGGTCCAATTGATGAAAAACGACCTATATCTGCATTGAGGCATGTCTTTTCTCCTATATATGAACCTAATCCCATTTTTCCATGATATGCAGCCTGGTCTCCAACCATATTCATACCTTCAAAAACAGAACGATGACTAATATATGAAGAATGTGAAAATTTCACCAAGTGTCTATTTTTGCATTTTTGATAAATGTATAACAAAATACTTTTCATCCATTTCTTCATAATGCAAATATTTTTGAGAGTAACAACAAATCTAATCTTTTTGCTAACATTGGATATAGTTGCTTACATTGTTCCTTATAATAAGGTCTCTCTCCTAAATAGAATTTATACAAACACATCTTTTCCCAAAATGTTTTTCCTTTAAAATTAAGATATCCCAAGAAATCCTCTTTTATATCTTTTCTCCCCGTACTTGCAGCAGCAAATTCCTGATTAACCACCATTACAGGAGTTGTTCCCAAATAAATCCTTGCATTATGATATAATCTATAAAGCATTTCCAGATCTTCGAACCTTCTGATTTGTTCATTAAATGGATTAGATAATAACAATTTTTTTTTACATATAAAAGCACCTGCCCTTGGGAGAAATTTCCCTTTATAACTTGCTTTGAAAGGATTCCTCAATTCGCCTTCTTGATACTGGAAGTGTAACTGACGCTTTATTCCATTATTGCAATAATATGGACACGCAAAAAAATCGTATACACAATGCGACCGTATCAAAGATCTAAAATAATTTAATGCTCCTAGCAAAAACTCATCATCAGCATCAAGAAATACAATCCAATCACCTTTTGCATTCTTTACACCAATATTTCTAGCCTTTGACGGACCGCCATTCTCCTGCTCTATCAGTCGGATACGAGAATCATCTATTCTCTTGACAATCTCAGCACTTCTGTCTGTAGATCCATCATTTACAATAACAACCTCAAAATCATCATAATCCTGAGTCAGAACGCTTTGAATACATTTCTCTATTATTTGCTCTTTATTATATAAAGGGATAATAACGCTTATCATTTGATTTTATGAGTGATTTTATGAGTGATTTTATGAAATCTTTCCAACCATTTACCAATCTTTAACATCAACCAACTTGCAACACCTCCGTCTTTATAAATCTGCACAAAAGACTTTCCCATCGGAGTAAAGAGGAATAATAATTGATCTCTTCCAACTGGTATTGTGAGAGGAGCAAAAGAAGACTTACAATTAATTATCTTATCCTTAATTTCTGAAGTTAACGTTCCTGCAGCCTTTATATCCTTGTATATCTTCAAGCAAAGATATGGAGAATAACTCTGATCAGGAATGAAGTTCATATGCAAGAAATGAACGATAGCCGCATCAGCAAAATACTGCAAGCTCATTGCAACCTGACTATTATATATGTCAGGAAGCAATTTTATCACATTTCCCATCTCATGGTCGCTCTGCCATAACGCTGGCTGATCCTGACTGTTTCCTTTCTGAAAACATGAATATCTCCAGTTTTTATTCCAACGTCTGAATAGTTCATGTGCCACCTCATTATCCTTAGCATATATTACACCACCATTAATGAGATATTCACAATTAGACAAATCAGAACCAAATATTTGCTTCACAGAACCAACCATTCCACCAGCAAAAGGATTATCTTTCAAGAAAACATTAGAATCAGGAATACCGGCAACATCATAGTCGCAGTTATCAATCTCTGTCAAAGGTTTACAGACGACAGTATCTGTATCAATATAGAAAAAATCTCCTTTTATTAATTCCCTAATTCTTGTCTTTATCTCGCGAGAACGCTCCTTTGGAAAATATTTTTCGGGAACATCAGCCACTACGACATTTGTTACCAATGACATAAGTTCGTTATTTGCATTAACTCGCTTTGCAGTCGGCTCATCTACAATCACATTTACTGTCACATCTGGCTCATATTGCCTTAAAGACCATACTGACACCCATAATTCCTCTAAGAAAACGTCCTTCTCGGAACTTACTAATACATATACTATCTGTGTATTCATAATGAAATATCCACACGTTGCCCGTCTTTATAAATAATCCTTGCAGGATTGCCAACAACAGTACAATTATCTGGAACATCCTTTGTAACTACTGATCCTGCACCAATTTTAACATTATTTCCTATACGGACGCCTCCAATAACAACAACATTGGCTCCGACATCTACATTGTCACCAAGCCATGGACGAACATACACTCCGTCTTTATTAAGTTTGTTCCCAAATGTGGTATTCTGTAGGAAAGAACACCCCTTGCCAATATGCTCACAATTGAGGACCGTTCCCCAAGCGTGCATAAGAAAGATTCCCCCTCCAACTACTCCATCCCGATTGCTCCAAATAGCTGTACTATCATACGGAGGTGGGAAAAAGAAACTTACGAAACGAGAGAAAGGATCTAGTCTGAAATATAAAACATATCTGAAACAATTTCTTCCGAAAAAAAGTTTTAAGAACTTTCGCATATAAGAATAGTTCTTATATCCCTTCGCTAAATTTAGATCATATTCTAAACGACAAGCATATAAATCTATATCCTCCTTAAGAAGAGCCAATTGCTTCTTGATAGTTCCATCACGGAGCATCTGTATATTCTTTTTTATTATTTTCATGAATATGCCTTCGAAGATTTATTTACTTCCATTCGTTTTTTCACAACAAATTAAATTTATGTAATATCCTAGCCATGTAAAAATCAATACATTTCCCTTCTTTGTAATATGAGTTTATCAAGTCCGTATATATTGAATCTAAATAAGAATCCAGCAATGATGTATTTTTTCTACCAATCACCAGATGGTTGTTTAAGTCAGAAATAGCATCCTTAAACACAGATAACCTATGTTTGTTCATACTTGACGGATATGTACGATAACTCAGCGTTGTCTCATCTGTTCCATCGTGAATATATGTTATCTTACCAATCGTTGCTATACCTTTACAATTTAAAAGATACTGATAGCAGAATAAGCGATCCTCACCCAAAGACAACTTTTCATCAAAAAACAAGTTTTCCTTATTTCTGTAAGTTCTATCCCATGGTACTTGAAATCTCAGGAACTCAGTTTCTGAAATGAATTTCCTAATGCTCTCTATTCCTATATATTTTCCTATATTATATCCATGTTCGGTAGTCTTATCTGGATGCATAAATCGGAAACCTGTCATAACAAGATCCACATCATCTGTAGCTGCATCCATCAATGAAGCAATATGGTCAGGCATAAGGGAATCATCACTATCAATAAAGACCAACCACTCACCACTTGCAATATTTAGTCCGTAATTCCTTGCAGAACTTACTCCACCATTTTCTTTATGGACGACCTTGAATCTTGTATCACGAATAGCATATTCATCAATAATCGTAGAAGAATCATCAGTGCTACCATCGTCAACAACAATACACTCATAATCCTGATAAGATTGGGCAAGGATGCTATCCAGACAACGACACAATTTGTTCCCTGTATTATAGACAGGAATAATGATTGATACCTTTTTTACTTCTCCCATTCAATATCTTTTCTTATTACCCTAGCAGGAACACCACCAACAAGCGACTTAGATTCCATAATAGATTTTGACACTATCGCACCTTGTGCAACTATGCATCCATCAGCAATCTTTACATTTTTTGCTACGATAGTGTTTGATGTCAGCCATACATGATTACCGATTTCTATAGCACCTATGCGTTTTACAGCCATACCATCATGCAAAATGGAATGGCCATCATCTGTATTTATCTGTACATTCCACCCAAGCGAACATTCATCACCAATCTTAATTCTTTCAGCAGAACGAATATGACAGTTCTTATTACAATAGAAATTCTTACCAAGTTCAATAACTGCATTTTTATCACAACGTAATGTAGTCCCCTGCCCTATCACACACATAGCATTAAGTTTTAGCATTGCGCCCTCCTCCATATAAATGCCTCCCTGCATTTCTTGAAGTCCCACACTACCACAATCTCCCAAAAAGAAATTCCTTCGATAGGGAAAATCCAAAACAATCTGTCCACGCTTCAACTTCAGCACCTTGAAGTTTGTCGTTATCCAAATAGGGAGGTATATCGCCTGTCTAAATGGAAGATATCTAAAATTGAAATATATGGATTTTATACGATTCAATAACTGCATACATTCTACAATACTACAAAAACGAAATCATCCAATATGAATCATCCAAAAATCTTTAGGATAAACCTCAAAAGCAGAGCTGGCAATCCGCCTTTACTTTCTATTTTCCTGACTCTCTTATATGTATGTCCCTTATCATACACATATATTCTTGAAACAAGAGACATTATATGTTTTGGGACAATAACTTCTAGTGCCTGATGAAACTCCTCCACATTTCTATTAACGGAAGATGTGCTTATTCCATGCTTATCAAATACACAAACAACAATGTCTATTTTTCTGAAATGATATCCATCAAGCATCAATTTTATGTTTTTCACGCAATCACATGAGATTTTGTATTGCTCATCATATTGTTCATCATCAAATACATGCCGACTAAAGAACATTGCCTGATGACACAATGGAAGCACAACAAGTTCATAAATATCCAAAGAAGACGGATGCGCCCTTGTTTCCATCCTGTCTCCATAGTCTAATATGCAATCACCATAGAACACATCTGACTTCTCTGCCGATATCAGTTCTACAACTTTTCGTAAGGTATCTTTATCCAAAAACCAATCACCAGAATTCATAAAATTAAGGTATTCGCCCTTTGCCCTGGCCATACCTTTATTCATGGCATTAAATATACCTTTATCTGATTCTGAACACCAGAAAGAAATATTAGCCTCTGGCTTTGCTGCAAGACTCACTATAAACTCCTTAGAACCATCATTACTTCCACCATCAATGATAATCCATTCAAAACCTCTAAAAATCTGTGAAAGAACAGATTCTGCCGTTTTCTTTAGCCCTTCTAGGTTGTTATAGTTGATTGTTATTATTGAGAGTTTCATGAAATGCTATTATAAACACGAGCCAACTGCATCGCCGATTTCTTCCAAGAATACTTTTCCAAGCATTTTCTCTGTTTCTTTAATAGTAAAGAACGTTCCTGAATAGTCATGGAATACATTTTCTCAAACTGTTCGGCAAAATTAGATTCCATTTTGTTCATTTCGAAATATATGGCAGCATCTCCTGCAATTTCAGGGAAGCAACTAGTTTTGTTCAACATCACAGGACAATCAGACTGAAATGCTTCTAGTATCGGTATTCCAAATCCTTCATATTCACTTGTATATACAAAACAAACAGCATGATGATATAAAGAATAGAATTCCTCGTCATTAGCAACCCATTGTTGGATAAATCGATCCTTTATGCTATA
The DNA here is from genome assembly GCA_902801155.1 of uncultured Prevotellaceae bacterium. GTDB lineage: Bacteria > Bacteroidota > Bacteroidia > Bacteroidales > Bacteroidaceae > Prevotella. The sequence goes on from CADCHG010000001.1 coordinate 125,331, forward strand.
TTTCTCCATCAGTCGAAGTTCCTCATCACAAAAGGATTTTCCAGTACATACAACCGTGAGTTCCTGATAGCGCTTTAATACAGGAACTAAATTCTCAACAAACAAGTCAAAATTCTTGTAATATTTCCTATCACCAACATAAAGAATGTAAGGTTTTGAAAAAAAAGGATTGGAATGATCTATATGTAGAAATGAACAACCATGATAAATAACGTGTACCCTATCCTCATTCACATTAAGTAAGCGAACAATGTCATTTTTAGTATTCTCGCTAACAGCGATTATCGCTGCTGCTTTTGGAGCAAGGTTTTTCATCTTTTCTACCTGCCATTTCCAATTTTTGTTGTCAATGCCAGAATATATCCATGGAATCATGTCATGAATGGTAAGAACAAAAGGCTTATTACCAAGATACGGGAGGAAATAATCATCAAAAAAAGTTGGATGAAAAATATCATATCTTCCTCGTTTTAAAGTTTCAATAGAATATAGTCGATTATACTCATGTTCATGAAAATAACTGTAATTATCCGATTGATAAGGCATTCCTTTAACAATATGGTTATAAATACCAAACAAACGACTTTTCAAAGGAAAATTGAAAGGGAATATAAAATGTTCATAGTTATAGCCTACAGGGACACCAACTGCCATATCTCGAAGATATACATTATCAGTTTCTTTGACAGAAATGCATGCTTCCACACTTTTTGGCAAATATCTATATAATTCTGCGAAGCAACGAGATACTCCACCATGTGACTGCATAGAAAAAGCCTGATGATCGAAAAGTATACGCATCAATGAATATTTGATTTTAGATAATTAACCGAAAAGTTTCTTAATGCAACTAATAAACAATCGACCGCACTCCAATCAATCGAATTAGAAAACAGAATATTCGATATTGTAATTCTCTAACTATGAAAATTTCGTTTTATATTAAACGAAATAAAAGATTTCAAATTATGGCCAATCATATCCAAATCACACACTTGTCCAAAATCAATCATAGCTTTTCTTTTCCCTAATATAATTAATTCTTTAATAAAATAATAACAAAAAAGTAACAAGGATTTATTCTTTATTCGATGAAGGTATATATGAGAGTAATCCGAATGCTCAATCTTACATTTTTTCAAAAACGAATTTGCTCTTATCGAAACATTCATTCTGCAAATTGAATTTTTCAAAGAAAGACTATCTACCAAAGAGTTTTTTCTTTGAATCCAATTATATATGTAACCATTATAAAATCCAATCATAGAAATACTCGTACATGCAGCTAATCTCAAAGAAAACATTATATCGTTTGAGACCAATGTTTCTTCAAATAATAAATCATTATTTTTTATATGGCTCAGCCTTACCATCTTCCTCCATGGTTCGTTCACCTTAAATGGATAAGATGAATCTAACAATTGTACTATTTTATGAGATGTTTTTTCACAATTAGCATACACCACTTTTTCTCCAGTGGAAAGAATTCTGAATACCCCCCAAAAAATCAAACTATAATTAGACATTTCTGCAATACTTAAAAGTATAGATAACTCGTCTTTGTTAAAAGCATCATCTGCATCTGCAAACAAGACCCACTCTCCTTGTGCATGCTCTAACCCTACATTGCGAGCTTTTCCAGCCCCTCTACCCGTTTTATCAAAATAAACCTCTGTATTTGTCAGACCAAGACCTGGGAAGTGCTCAAAATCTACAATAGTAGAATCGCTATTATCATCAACTATGATTATTTGAATATCATCTCTTTTCGGAATTGAATCCAAACAACGCTGAAGTAAAGATGGAATATTTTTGTGAGGTATTATTATAGAATATTTATAATCTGACATATATAATGAAAAATAGTCTGACTTAAAGAGAAATTATATTTGTAAAGGGGAAAATACCTTCAAACTTAAAATCATCCCAAGCGCAGGAATTATATTAATTGCAAATTAAATATTTAGATTATAATGACATTATTTTGTTGGCTTGTAAATGTAAATCATACGCTTTTATCCACGTAGGTATTACGCTATTCCACGAAACAATATTATAAATCTTCATACGATTATTCTTCGCTCGAATTGTATATATAGATTTATTCTCAATTATATGTTCCAACTTTTCTGTTAAGTTCTCACGAGAAAACTTTATATAAAAGACATCATTTCTGTCATACAAAGGATAATTGAGCCATTCTGCAATCATTACGATATTATTACAATAAAGAAATTCTTGCAATGCGCCACAAAAAGCATCTGTCGTCTGAGCGTTTATCACAATATCGGAAAATTGTCTCAATAATGCTAATTGTTTTGGAGACAAAAAAGTAGTTAGTATTTTATAACTAACCCCAATAGAACTTAGATATGAATTTATTGACTCAATATAATTTTTATTCGCACTATAAGTCATAGGAACAACTATATGAATTTTTTCTTTAAGTTCTAATGATAATTGCATGATTGAATCAATAATCAATGAATGTTGCTGTTCCGGTACACCATTGTATCCAATTGTTATGATTATTTTGTTTTTTACATTCCCTATCAGCTCATTTATTTCCTTTTTGAACTCATTTATAGGATAAGAATCTATATTTGTAAAATTTGAATTTCCAAATATTACTTCTCGAAATTTGTCATTATATATTCCATTGTAGGCTATTGACACCCGTTCTAATAAATTTGGAAGCCCCTTAATGTGGTTAGCACTTTTATATCCATACTCCATTTGGGGAAATATATCCCCAGAAGAGCGCAAGACGTCAGATCCCCATAATGTTATATCATATCTTATATTGTTCTTTATACATGCGTTAATCATTTTATAATAATGATTATAATACGCATGAAAATCCACAACATCATACATTCTAAACAATAATGTTACAATATGCCATTCGAATATATCCGAATATCTTTCATTCTTATATTTTTTCGAGAGTATTCTCAGTTTACGTCCTATTTTACAAAAAAAAGGAAGCAATATATTCTTTGAATTACATATCAATTCATAGTCTTTAATACAAATGGCATCCGCAATAATCCCCTTTTCGGATAGTCTATGCGTCAGTTCTTCTATCATTCGAGAATGATGTATCCATGGATAAATTATTAACACCTTCATTTACAATACATTTATCATTTTCAAATATTCAGACCATTCTCCCATGTCATGCCATGCTCCTTCGCTCACAGGATAACAACCTACACGACCTCCACGTGCTTTTATTTTTTCCATCAAATGAGTAATATGGAAAAATTCGCCTTGCGGAATCTCATCAATACATTCAGGATTAAGAATATATACACCTGTATTAACCTGATAATTAAGTTCTGGTTTCTCACGTAATGCAGTCATAATTCCATCCTCTCCTGTCTCTATTACGCCATAAGGAATACGAAAACTCTTTACCATAGTTACTATGGTAAGCTCATTTTTGTTTTGAATGTGATAGTCATATACATCACGATAATCTTGATCATTTATGCTATCACAATTACTAACGAAAAACGGAGTTGAAATCTTACCCTTAAGAAGCGACACACTACCTATTGTTCCAAGTGGCCTATCCTCCATAAAGAACTGAATGTCGTACTTATGCTCAAGCTGCGACAAATAAAATTTCATCATGTCAGCCTTATAGTTAACTGACATGTAAAACTTATTACAACCGATACCTTCAAACTGATCCATAATAACCTCTAAGATCGTTTTGTCACCAACAGGTACAAGAGGCTTCGGTATAACATTGGTTATAGGCTTCAAGCGTGTACCTTTACCACCTGCCATAATAACGACAGGAAGGTTTATTTTCGTGCGTTGTTCTTTAATATTTGAATCGAAAAAATCTTCCCAATAATATATCTTCACCAACTTTCCATCATCATCAATAACAGGCATACATTCCGCACGTAATCGTGCCATTTCTGATTTTATTTGCTCTTCAGATTCGTCATGATGGGCATATATTTTCTTTTTATCTATAATTTCCGAAATAGATGTTGATAATTGAACTCCTCGAATTATTGCCCTTTGAATATCACCAATTGTCAATAGTCCAACAAAAAAATCTTCATTAAATACAAAAAGCGATTTAACCCTATTATAATCCATCAGCCTCAAAGCTGTTATCAATGAGGATTTTGTATCTATTCTTCTGATATCCAGTCTTTCCATATTTATTTAGCAGGAATCCCCTTTACTGTTACATGACTGGGGACATTATGAGTAACCACTGCACCAGCACCAACTACGGAATTTTTCCCGATATATATTTCAGGAAGTATTGTACTATTTGCACCAACATAGGATCCCACACCAATAGTTACCCTTCCAAGACACACTGCATTTGGCGCGATGGTACAGAAATCACCAATCACACTGTCATGCATGATATTACTATTAGTATTAAGTTTCACAAACTTTCCTATTTTTGTATACGATGAAATATTCACACCAGCCTGAACAACTACGCCATCACAAATTACTGCAGATTTAGAGACTCTAGCACTTGGACTGATAATAGTGGCAAAACAATACCCAATCATAGAATAAAATTCAACCAATTTTTTTCTTAAGGAAGGAGCATCTGGCGTTACGACTAATTCACAATTGCCATACTTATTAAACAAGCTAGAAGCATCTTCATCAGTTCCTAATATAGGATAGCCCAAGTAATCTCCAACAATATTATTATCGATTATACCTACAATATTTCGACCACAACTTTCACAAAGTTCTATTACTTCATGAAAGCCACCCACCAAAAGCAAATCTTTCATCATCATTTAACTTCTTTGACACTTTTTTCGAATGTATCACAGATGAAATTGATTTGTTCTTCTGTCAATGCTGCATACATCGGAAGTGTTATTTCATTATCTGTCACATATTCTGTCTGCGGCAACACTGCACCAAGCTCTCTATATGTGGAAAACCGATGAGCAGCAGGATAGTGTACACTAGTCTGAATACCGGCGGCATGGATGTTCTCTCGTATCTTATTGCGACGATCTCTACAGCTATCTAACAAAACCACGGGAAGAATGTAATTGCTCACAAATTCAGTATTGTCAGCAAATGGAACTACGACCCCTTCTATCCGACTTAACCTATCAACATACTGTTTTCGCACCTGTATACGAGTCTGCAAATCGGCAGGGAGTTTCTTTAGTTGCTCTATAGCTATTGCTGCACGTATATCATCCATACGAAAGTTGTAACCCAAGCACGTAATGTCGTACTCTGTAGCATGACCACTAGCACGTTGGTAACTCATAGTACTCATACCATGAGAACGAATGAGACGCGCTTTCTTGGCCATTTCTTCATTGTTGGTAATAAACATACCACCTTCTCCTGTAGAGATATTTTTATTGGAGAAGAAACTGAATGCTGCACAATCGCCAATGGTACCAAGTTTCTTTCCTTTATACTCAGACAAAGGACCATGACAAGCGTCTTCTATTACTTTTAGGTTATGCTTTTTGGCAATCATCATAATCTCATCCATATGAGCAGGGAAACCTGCCATGTGAACTACAACTATGCCCTTGGTTTTATTTGTAATCTTTCGTTCTATATCAACTGGATCTATATTGATATGATCCGGACCTATAATATCGGCAAAAACAGGAGTTGCCCCTACATAACGAATACAATTGCAGGAGGCTGCAAAAGTAAGAGAGGGACAAATCACTTCATCACCAGGACCAAATCCACAAACTATGCAGCATACATGAAGAGCATCAGTGCAATTACTCATGCTCACTGCATAATTCACTTTCCATAAGTCAATAAACATTTTTTCAAGTTCTGCATTCCTAGGGCCAGTAGAAATCCAACCAGACTTGATTGTATCATATGCAGCTTGCGCCTCACGCTCATCAAAATTAAGATTAAAAAGAGGAATTTTGTATGCCATAATTTTACTTTATTTTTACATCTTTTGATCTAAATTCTTTCCCTTTTCTTCATGCTCAAAATTAGGGATGAACTCCTTAATGACATCAACAACTTGTGATTTAGTGAAATCATCTTTAGAAAATATGCCTTCCAACTTATCAAAGAAAGATTCCACCTCTGTTATTTTGCGACGTGACGTTTCTTCCACGACTCCCAACGCCATAAATCGATTCAAATTTATCTTCTCGCCAGAAACAAAAAACTCTTCATAAGCTTTTTCTCCTGTTGTATCAGAATTAAAATAGACAACTGGATAAAACTCAGAATCAGGATTCATATCAACAACATATTTCTTTGCCTTGCTATCACTTTCACATTCAACCTTGGTAAAACCTTCTGCTTTCACAAAATCATCACAAATGGAGCTAAATGTCAACATCTGGTCTTCACCGAGCTTAGGAAAGAACACCTCTCCCCCTTTACCAAGAATACAAGCAAGCATACAAATCTGTCCAGACTCCTCAGGACTAACAAAGTATCTCTTTACATCACTTGGAGCTGCTAAGGGTTGGCGTTTCTGCATTCTATGAATCCAGCCATCAGGTAACGAGCCATTAGAAAAAGCGACATTGGCAAAACGAGCAGTAGTAACCTTGAAATAACTATTATATGCCATAACAAGGTCTTCCATAATACGTTTACTCGCTCCCATAATATTTACGGGATTTGCAGCCTTATCAGTGCTCACACAGAAGAAGTGTTTGGGAGGATAAACCGTAAGAAGATCCATCAACTTCTTTGCTTTTATATCATTATTTTCAATAAGAGCCTGAACAGAATATCTATCTTTCTCTGAACGGACATGCTTATGAGCCGAAAAGTTCGCTACAATATCAAAACCTTTCTCCTCACGAAATATTCTCTCAAATATTGGGTCTGCAAAATTTAATGTATAACAGCGGAACTCGTCCGGAACATACAGATCATTAGTACTACGAACATCACGCACAAGTTCTGCAAGCCCATTCTCATTGAGATCAATAACCACAACAGAAACTGGTTCAAAAGGAAGAATTGCTTTTATAAAACTGGAACCAATAGAACCTGCTCCACCTATTACACACACTTTTTTCCCTTTGATTTCTGTTGTCAGTTTCTCATAGTTTGCCCTTATATCAGCAGCAAACATACTCTCTGCGCGAAACGTCACAGAGTCTGATATAAATTTATCTAGATTGAACATTATTCAAAATTTGCTAAAACCACTGCGGCATGCCCTCTGTTGGGTTTTAAATTTATTCCCTTAGAAAAAAAATCGTCATTCAGAACCGTTAATTGTAGCGCCCCATTCATTACATCACAAAAATCTTTTGTGTCTGTCGTATTTAATGAAACTTGAAATTTAAGATTATATATATTAGGGCGTAATGTTAAAGAAGGAATAACTAACGAGAACATTCCATCTTTAATTTTACTAAAATCATGAACAATTTCATCTGACACCCAAGAAATCGCAGGTGTACCAAAAGTATCTAATAGTGCACATGAAACAATCATATTTGTTAAATCAACACCAACTTGGGTATCAATATGAAATTCTATCCTTAAATATTGCCCAATAAACACCTCTGTTATTTCTTGTCCATTTAAATTCCTTAAAACAATGTTGGTAACTCTAATTTTTCCATTACCGAAACGATCTGTCCTTTCTATCAGCGGTTTCTTCATTTCTTCAGGATTAATAGTCAAATATTTCTCTATAGCATTATCAACACTTCCGATAAAAGATAACTGACCATTTTCTAATATTACTCCACTTCGGCATAATTGTTTTACAGCTGTCATATTATGGCTAACAAAAAGAACAGTTCTGCCACCAGAAGAACTTACATCCTTCATTTTACCAATAGCTTTCTTCTGAAACTCGGCATCACCGACGGCGAGAACTTCATCGACAACGAGAATCTCAGGCTCAAGAAAAGCTGCTACTGCGAAACCGAGACGAACGGTCATACCAGAAGAGAAACGTTTTACTGGAGTATCAAGATAACGTTCAATACCTGCAAAATCGACAATCTCATCAAGTTTTGATGTTATCTCATGACGAGTCATTCCCATGATAGAACCATTCATATAGATGTTCTGACGGGCAGTCATCTCCGGATGGAATCCTGTACCGACTTCAAGGAGTGAAGCTATACGACCACGATAACGGATATGACCAACAGATGGTGCCGTAATATGACTAAGAAGTTTAAGCAAAGTACTCTTACCCGCTCCATTCTTGCCTATGATACCAACAACATCACCTTGCTCAACCTTGAAAGAAATATCTTTCAAAGCCCAAACGTATTCAGAATTTCCTTTCTTACTACGGTCATTGACCTCACCAATCTTCAAGTATGGATCTTCCTTACGTAGTATGGTGGTCTGCCACCATCGATTAAGATCATGCTGAAGCGAACCTGTACCAACAAGACCTAAACGGTACTGTTTTCCTACTCCATCAAATTCAATTGCGATATTCTTGTCCATTTGATTATTTCTTACAATATAATTAAACAGTATCCATGAAGCGCTGCTCTGTACGATTGAATAGAATTACCGCAAAGAACATAACTACACAAAGAGTGATAAAACTATAACTAAGCGAGATAATATCAAATATACCAGCTCCAACAAAGGCATACTTAAACGCCTCGAATATTGGAGTCAATGGATTGGCATTGAGGAACACACGATATTGTACAGGTGCAAAGCTCAACGGATATATTACTGGAGTTGCATACATAAGCAACTGTACGCCAAATGCTATTAGCATATTCAGATCACGGTACTTTGTGGTAAGCGATGTTATAATAAGTCCCCAAGACATTGCATGCATACCGACCATAAAGACAAGGAGCAATGGAAGTAATATAGTAACAATTGTTCCAAGCACAGCCCCATAAGTATCTACAAATCCAAGAGATGGAGTATAATCCTTTGCTATAAGATAATAAAGATACACAGCCAAAAACATTCCGACCTGTATAGCAAACTTAATTAAATTGGATGTTACAGAACTCAAAGGCACTACGAGTCGCGGGAAATACACCTTTCCAAATACACCTTGATTGGCAGAGAAAACATTACTACACGAAGTAAAGCAACTACTGAAATAAGTCCACAAACAAACACCACAAAGATAAAACAAAGGCTGTGGTACGCCATCTGTAGAGATTCCTGCCAATCCACCAAATACAAACATATACATGATTGTGGTCAGCATTGGCTGAATAAGATACCACAGAGGTCCCATAATCGTCTGTTTGTACTGAGTAATGAGATCGCGCTTCACATTCATATAGTAAAGATCGCGATAACGCCAAAGACCTTTAAGGTCAACATCAAGCCATTTTTTCTTTGGCTCAATGTGAGAAATAACTTCGTTTGGATTCATTTATTTTTTATAATCTAATCTTATTTTATTTTAAACATCACACAAATAACTGTTAAATATTTTTGAAGCAAATCCTATTATAGAATGTAAACCACATATGATATCAATATAGGTTGTTTCCAACCCATAGATAAGTTCCCCAATAATGAAGACATAGAATTATCATCTCAATAGGATATTCTCTCATATAGCAATAACTATCTGAGAGTTAAAAATTTACAATATCAAAATTATAAACCTGGGAATTTTTCCAAGTATGATAATTTCCGATGATTTTTGCAAAGATAATGAAAATATATGAAAATAAAAAGAGATTTTACGTTTTTTTCTCAAATTTGGACGAAAAGATGACAAATCACATTAGTATTTACTTACACAAGTATAAATTTACAATCAATTTTTCATTTTCAGGAGAGAGGATTAATACTCTATATAAATATTCCACCCGTTCACGACTTCCACCACATACTCGATTTGTTCCTTAGTCATACAAGGACTTATCGGAAGACTTAATTCCTCGTCAGCAAGACGCTCTGTTATTGGAAGAGAAAGCTGTGGCGTATTCCATAACACCTTGGAATAACATTCTTGCTTATGTGGAGCGATAGGATAATGACATATCGTGTCTATATTATGCTCTGCAAGATAATCACGAAGACGATTTCTATTACCTTTTCCAGAAACAATAATCGGGAAAATATGATACACGTTTTCTTCATCAGGAAGGCGTTTAGGGAGCGTAATAAGTGGATGCTGAAGATGATCGTAGTAATATGCCGCAACCTGTTGGCGCAAGTTATTGTCTTCATCAAGATGACGTAGTTTTACATCAAGAATTGCAGCCTGAAGTTCATCAAGACGAGAATTTCGTCCTTCATATCTGAATACATACTTCTTATTAGAACCATAGTTTGCCAAAGCACGAATGGTATCAGCAAGAATGGAATCATTTGTAGTTACAGCTCCACCATCACCAAGAGCACCAAGGTTCTTACCAGGATAGAAAGAATGTCCTGCTGCATCACCAAGACTTCCTGTTCTTCTACCATCGAAAGATTTACAACCATGACTCTGAGCACAATCCTCTACTAGTTTAAGGTTGTATTTCTTACATATTTTTCCAATCTTCTCACTATATGCATTACGACCATAGAGATGAACAATTACTATAGCCTTTGTTTTCGGAGTAATCTTATCCTCAATAAGGGAATCATCAATCTCCAATGTATTGGGATTTGGTTCTATCAGTATTGGAACAAGACCATTCTCTGTGATAGAAAGAATTGTAGCTATGTAGGTGTTTGCTGGCACTATCACCTCGTCGCCAGGATTCAGAATACCCAATTCCATATATGCGCGGAAGATTAAGATGAGAGCATCAAGTCCATTAGCACAACCAACGCAATAATTAGTACCAATGTACTTTGCATAATGTTGTTCAAAGACAGCATTCTCTTTGCCTTGGAGATACCAACCAGAATCTACAACACGAAGTACAGCTTCATGCAACTCTGATTTGTATTTCTCGGAAATATCACGAAGAGATAGAAAAGGTACTTTCATTGGATTTTACCATTTATAATGTATAATTTATCTAAAGCATTGAAGCATAAAATAATCTCTCACACTTTGGAATGCATTACGAAAACATATCATATGCATATGAGAGATGAGTATTATTCTTTTTCTGAGGGTGCCAATATCTGAGCCATTATCGTTCCAGAAATAGAGTGCCAAGCACAACTTACGGCACATGGAATGACAGCAAGCGGACAGGAAACAATGAAGAACTCTGAGGCAAGAACTGTGGCGAGACCTGCATTCTGCATACCCACCTCAATGGAGATGGTACGGTTCTTAGCTGCTGAGAAATGGAACATCTTACCCACACTATAGCCAAGGAGATAGCCCAAGCCATTGTGGAAGAACACTACCACCAAGACAATAAGGAAGAAAGTTATGCCTTCCATTAGGAGTTTGTCGTGAACAGCGGAGACAACGCCACCCACGATACATGCGAGTCCGATTACACTAAAGGCGGGCATCACCGACTGTGCCTTACGAAAGCTCTCGTTTCTTCCCATGAAAAGATTGCAGAAGAAACCTATTGTGACAGGTAAAAGCGTAACAAGGAGTATATTACGGAACATTCCAAGGGCATCAACCTCTACCCTCTCCCCCGCAAGCCACAACACGAGCAACGGAGTAACCACAGGTGCAAGCAATGTACTTGCGGTAGTCATTCCTACGGAAAAAGCCACATCACCCTTACACAAGTACGACATGATATTGCTTGACACACCTCCAGGACAGCATCCAACGAGGATTATACCCACCACAACAGGTTTCGGAATCTCTATGCCAAGATAGCCAACCCCGACGGTTAGCGACCATGCTATGAGTGGCATTAACGAGAACTGGGCACACGTACCAATGAGTATGTCCCATGGACGTGCAGCAAGCACACGCATGTCGTCAAGAGTGAGCGTGAGTCCCATGGTGAGCATTATAAATCCAAGTATCAAAGACTGTATATCACCATGTACCCATGAAAATATGACTGGACAAAAAAACGTCACTACTGCTACTGCTATAATAAAATAGCTGGTGTAGGTAGAGAGTATATGAGAAAGGAAATATAAGTATTTCAATTTATTATTGTTTTTTAGTACTCCCTTATCACCGTGGTGAGATCAGGTATTTGTTTGAGTGCATCAATTATTCCCGTAAGTTCCTCACGATCATGTACACGCATCTCGATACGTCCCTCGAATATACCTTTGTCAGAAGATATGGAGAGCTTATGAATGTTAATGTCCATCTGGTCGGCAATTACAAGTGCCACATCACGTGCTATTCCCTTACGATCAATACCCTTGATAACAATGACAGCATCGAAAAGCAGATCATCATTATCGTTGCGCATATTCCACCGTACGGCAAGAATGCGGTGTGCATAGGTGTTGCGGAGACGGTTAACGACTTGACATGAGCGATGGTGAAGTTCTATATGATCATTACCGTCGATATACCCTACAACATCATCACCCGGAATCGGATGACAACAATCATGCGAGAAAACATACTTGTTGATATTATCCTCTGAGATGACACATGCACGATCCTTGTCGAAACCTTCCTGTACCGTGAGGAATTCATCAGCATCGTCTTTGTCATTCTTTGACTTCAAGAATGGCACGAAACGACGCCAACGACCTTTTTTACTCTTCTTGACCACACCGAGGATATGGTCTAGATCCTGTTCCGACAACGTTATAATGCCGTTACCGATATCAAGCAAAAGGTGTTCTTGTTTCTCCATGCCATGTGCCTCACAGAGAGCACGTATGGCAGAAGTGGTAAGGTTGAGGTCATGCGACTTCAACCATTGACGCAACATCTCTAGTCCTTTCTGCTGTATGTCACGATTAGCACGCCGAAGTTGTGTCTGAATCTTATTGCGTGCCTTTGCCGTAGTGACAAACGCCAACCACTCCGACTGAACATGCTGAGAGTTGGAAGTGATTATCTCCACTTGATCCCCCCCCTGAAGCACATGACTCAGGGGCACAAGCTTATGGTTTACCTTTGCACCAATACAATGTGAGCCAAGGAATGTGTGAATATAAAAGGCAAAGTCGAGTGCAGTTGCTCCTGACGGAAGCGTGATAATCTCTCCCTTTGGAGAGAAAACGAATATCTCAGATGCAAAAAGATTAAGTTTGATAGCATCAAGGAAGTCCATAGCATCCGGCTGCGGATCATCAAGAATCTCCTTTATGGTACACAGCCAATCATTGAGTTCTCCTTCATTATTCGGTTCATCGGTGCCTTCCTTGTATTTCCAGTGGGCAGCAAATCCCTGTTCTGCAATTTCATCCATGCGTTTTGAACGGATCTGCGTCTCTATCCACTGTCCCTGATTACTCATTAAAGTGACATGGAGTGCCTGATATCCATTAGCCTTAGGATGAGAGAGCCAGTCGCGCAGACGGTCAGGGTGCGACTTATACAACTTTGTGATAGCTACATATATACGGAAGCATTCATTGACCTCATCTTCTGGTTCAGGAGATTCGAAGATGATACGCACAGCAAGGATGTCATAAATCTCATCGAATGAAACATGCTTATTACGCATCTTATTCCAAATAGAATAAGGCGATTTGACACGCATCTTTATAACATACTTACATCCCATGGCATCAAGTGCCTCACGAATAGGATCGGTAAACTTAGCGAAAAGCTCGTCACGCTGTTCCTGCGTATGAGCTAGTTTTTTGCATATATTCTCATAGGAATCAGGATGTTCGTAACGGAAAGCGAGATCTTCAAGCTCTGTCTTTATCTTATTTAGTCCAAGACGATTTGCCAATGGAGCATAGAGATACAATGTCTCACCTGCCACCTTTGTTTTCTTTCCATCGGAAAGATTATCAAGGGTACGCATATTCTGCAAGCGATCACATATCTTGATTAGGATGACTCGTATGTCATCCGACATAGTAAGAAGCAGTTTCTTGAAATTCTCAGCCTGCTCTGAGGCTTTATCGCCAAATATACCTCCAGATATCTTAGTGAGTCCATCAACAATCTGTGCAATCTTAGAGCCGAAGATATTCTCCACATCCTCCACAGTATAGTCGGTATTCTCGATGATATCATGCAACAATGCCGCACAAATGGATGTAGAGCCAAGTCCCATCTCTCGTGATGCGATAAGCGCTACCTCAATTGGATGTATGATATAGGGTTCGCCATTCGGACGGCTCACCCCCTCGTGAGCACGACAGGCAAAGTTATATGCTTTCTGTATTACATCCACCTTCTTGCGGTGCGGACTGGCAAGATAGGAGTCAATAAGTTCCTGATATAATTGTTCAGCTTGTTTTTCCTGCATAACAGTATGGAGTTAGTATTTAAGGTAAATAAAATATATACAAAATAAAGGGTTGGTAATCCATGTGGATTACCTAACCCTAATCTGTTTTCCGGCACGAATAGATGAACCGGATATTTTGTTGAGTTTCTTGAGCTTAGCCACAGTAGTGTGATTCCTCTTTGCAATTTCAGAGAGCGTATCACCATTTCTGATGGTCACGTTTCTGCCTCCGCGTGCACGTCTTGCCTTCGCCTTACGACTGGCACGTGCACTTTGGCGTGCCGCACGCTGGGCAACTGTTGGTGCGCGATAAATCGGAGCATCGTCGTTGACAGCGACCTCTGCACGCTTCATCAACTGATCTACATTATAAGCATAAACAGAGTCTTCCTTCTCGATAAACGCATTTATATACTCAATAGGCAGACGGAGGTCGGTAGGCTCACTATAACCAGTCACCACATCACGACGATACTGTGGGTTGAGTGAACGAAGCTGTTCCTTACTTATACCTATGACGTTTGCAAGCTGTTCAAAGTGTACATCACGATAGAGCATAATGGTATCAGTCTGTACAGGGAGCTTGGTGAGCATCGGACAAATGTTATGCTCGCAGTAATAGTTCATGATATAGTTTGCTGCGATGAATGCAGGAACATAACCACGAGTCTCATTAGGAAGATATGGATATATCTGCCAATAGTCACGCACACCACCAGCACGGCGGATAGCCTTGTTGATATTCTCCGGACCGTAGTTATAGGCTGCAATAACAAGGTTCCAGTCACCAAATATCTTATACAAATCAGCAAGATAGTGGGCTGCTGCATAGGATGACTTTACAGGATCACGACGCTCGTCTATCATGGTCGTTATTCGCAATCCATAGCGTTTTCCTGTTGCCACCATAAACTGCCAGAGCCCTGTGGCACCCACACGAGACACGGCATTAGGATTAAGTGCAGACTCTATAACTGGGAGATACTTGAGTTCAAGAGGAATACCATAGACCTCAAGAGCTTGCTCAAAGATTGGCATATAGAAATTACTTGCTCCAAGCATATAGCCAACAGAACGACGCAAACGTGTTGAATATCGGTCTATGAACTTCTGTACGACATCGTTCCAAGGCATCTCCATAGCTGTAGGAAGACGTCTGAGACGATCCTTATACACCTCTACATCATAAACAGGATTAACATCACGCATCTGACATGAAGTGTCAGCCATGAGATATGTCTTTGCATTATATTGCTGCACAAGTGAATCAAGTTCGAGAAGCATTCCCTCTGGAACCTCTATTATTTCCTCATCACCATTATCCTTACCGATAACGATTTCCTCGTCATCGTAGTTATATGTGTCTGTCGTAGTTACGTTTACATCCTGCGCATACAGGGAAGTTATGTTGCCAAAGAATACGGCAAGCGAGAGAATTGTATGTCTTTTATTCATAATTTTCAATTAATTAAGCATGGCGTAAAAACGCCAAGAACCTTAGAGGTCAAAAAGTAAGAGCTGCGTTAATGCCTATTCCCGTAGTGGAGAACGGATTGACTTCTGCATTCATCCACGACTCCTTCTTTGAAGTCCCGACAAAGCCTGGCTCCACATGCAGGGAAAGGTCGTCAGAGATGTCGAACTGCGATAGCGAAGCATCAACATAAGCATCTATGATACTTAGTCCATATACACCCAGCATACAGAAGAAACTCAGATCACGCCAGCGACGAAAACGATCCTTACGCGATTTGAACTGCGTCTTCAAACGCTCTGGATCACTCTGCGACATGACGAGATACGGGAATTTCTCATAGCTTTTGGTCTCCGGATCATTATCCGAGATGTCAATGTAAGCTCGAGAATAATCGCTATACATTTGGTTATTCCAACGCATGGCATAAGCACAACCGACAAATCCTCCATAGATAATCGGGAGTTTCCAATACTTATGGTTGTAAATCTGTCCGGCACCCGGAATAACAATAGCGAGCCACATAGCACGTTTTGGATCCGGCTTCCATGTAGCCCAGTCACGCTTAGCTTTCTTCCCTGCCATTTTGAGAGCAGCGACAGAGTCGGCAGGAGTTAGGTCTCGAATAACCTTTTTCCCGTCTGCCAACTCAGGCTCTGCGGAAACATGCTGTATATTGCCAGAGTCATTCTGGGCATACGCAACAATGGCAGAGAACCATAAGCTCACTACCATTATCAAAAAGCGATATTTATTATTTATTTGCAATTAATAGCCTAACCAAGCCTCCCCAAGAGGAAGGATGTTTGTTGTATTCTCCCCTCCAATGACTGGAAGCACTAAACACTTCCCGGTATGGGTGGGGAGGAAGTTTTTACTTCAACTTATCGAAGAGTATAAGGATACGTTCCAGATCCTCCTCACTATTGAAAGGAATGGAAATCTTTCCTTTTCCCTTCGGATTACAGGTAAACTGCACCTTAGTGTTCAGGAAATCCGAAAGACGATCCTTAAGGACATTAAACTCCTCTGGAAGTTGCTGTTTTGCAACAATCTTCTTTGTTCCCGTTGTTATCTCCTCACCATTCTTCAGAAGACTAACCATTTCCTCTACTTTACGCACGGAATAGTTATTCTTCATAATCTCCTTATAGAGCTTAATCTGAAGAGACGGTGAATCTATTGACAGAAGAGCACGTGCATGTCCCATATCAATTTCTTTCTTCTGAAGCGACAGTTGTATCTGTGCAGGAAGACGGAGCAGACGGAGATAGTTGGCAATAGCCGCACGCGATTTTCCGACGCGCTCACTCACCTTCTCCTGCGTCATTCCGTCGTTCTCAAGAAGGTGCTGATATGCCAATGCAATTTCTATAGCGTTGAGATCCTCACGCTGGATATTCTCCACGAGAGCCATCTCCATGATGCTCTCATCGCTAATAGTACGTATATAGGCAGGAATTGCTGTAAGACCTGCAATCTGTGACGCACGCCAACGACGCTCACCAGCAATAATTTGGAAGCGGTTATCGTCAATCTGGCGAAGGGTGATAGGCTGTATGATACCTATCTCACGAATGCTGGTTGCAAGTTCCTGAAGAGCTTCTGAATCGAATTCACGACGAGGCTGATTAGGATTTGCCTCAATCTGAGATATCGGAATCTCGTTGATAGTGGAAGACCCCTGCGGACGAACGCCCTCTGTAGAAATAAGGGCATCAAGACCACGGCCAAGGGCATTATATTTCTTATGAACTGCCATTTTTATTCAAAAGTAAGAAGTAAAAATTAAAAAGTATGATTGGAATTCCTACTAACAGACGTAACCTTCACTTTTTATTTCCACATCTGCAAATTGTACATCAACATCACTTCTCCCGGGAGATTATCTCCTTTGCGAGGGCAAGATGATTCTTCGAACCAGTAGAGTCTGCATCATAGAGAATGACAGGCAGACCATGTGAAGGAGACTCTGAGAGTTTCACGTTACGCTGAATGACCGTCTTGAACACGAGTTCCTGAAAGTGACGCTTAACCTCGTCATAAATCTGGTTGGCAAGACGAAGACGTGAGTCGTACATCGTGAGAAGGAAACCTTCTATCTCAAGCTGCGGATTAAGCTTGCTCTTGATGATCTTAATCGTATTGAGCAACTTGCTAATACCCTCGAGTGCGAAATACTCACACTGAACCGGAATGATAACGGAATTAGCCGCTGTAAGTGAATTTACGGTGATAAGCCCAAGTGAAGGACTACAGTCAATGAGGATATAGTCGTACTCATCGCGAATTGGCGCAAGGAGCTTGGAGATGACGTGCTCACGGTTCTGAATGTTAAGCATCTCTATTTCAGCACCAACAAGGTTAATGTGGCTTGGAATTATATCAAGTCCTGAGATATCCGTGGTATAGATTGCATCACGCACATCAACGTGGTCGATGATGCACTCGTATAGAGAGCAGTCAATCTGCTGGAGGTCAACTCCCAGACCGCTCGAAGCATTTGCCTGAGGGTCGGCGTCAACCACAAGTACGCTCTTTTCCAATGTAGCAAGAGACGCTGCCAGATTGATGGTTGTTGTTGTCTTGCCAACGCCTCCTTTCTGATTTGCGAGCGCGATTATTTTACCGAGTTTTTTGTTCATGATCTTACTGATATGTACATATTAGATTGCAAAGATACTATTTTTTTTCCAAATACGAGGATTTTGTCTCAAATAAAATACATTTTTTTGCATTTTAATGACTAATTACATAGTTTTTTATTATTTTTGCAGCCAAAATGAAACCATTAATTCTCATATCAAACGATGATGGCTATCAGGCAAAGGGACTCAACGAACTTGTCCGCATGGTTGCTGATTACGGAGACATAATTGTATGTGCACCTGATGGAGGACGCTCCGGAAAGAGTTGTTCCTTCTCTATGGAGGCTCTCACCCTGCGCCATCAGAAGACTGAAGGAAACACCCAGACATGGGTTTGTTCCGGCACTCCCGTGGATTGCGTTAAGATGGCATATTCACAGTTATGTCCAAGAAAGCCTGCACTTGTTATCAGTGGCATAAACCACGGCGATAACGCAAGCACCAATGCCCATTATAGCGGCACCGTTGGAGTGGTAACGGAGGGTGCAATCAAGGGGATTCCAAGCATAGCGTTCTCTCTATGCGACTATGCCGAGGATGCCGACTTTGAGCCAATGACCAATATTGTCAGGTCACTTGTAGAGAAAACCTTGAAGGACGGAATGCCGAAAATGACATGTCTGAACGTCAACTTTCCGAAGACGAAAAATCCTGCTGGTGTAAAGGTTTGCAGAATGGCTCACGGACATTGGAGAAACGAGGTGGAGAAATGTACTCATCCAAGTCGTGGATACGACTACTACTTCATGTGCGGCTACTATCAGAATGACGAGCCTGAGGCCGAGGACACAGACGCATGGGCTTTGAAACACAATTATGTGGCTATCACTCCTATCTCCGTGGATATCACAGACTTTGACTATTTAAAGACTCTTAAATTAACAATTAACAAGTAACATGCCTTTTCGCGCTCCGGCTCCCTCTCTACGGGAGAGGGCGGGGGGAGAGGCCGCATTTTTATGAAATACTACCTTATAGTAGGAGAGGCAAGCGGAGATTTGCATGCTTCGCACCTTATGAAGGCGCTCAAGGAACAAGACAAGGATGCCGAGTTCAGATTCTTCGGTGGTGACAATATGACCGCCGAGGGAGGAGAGCGCGTACGTCACTATAAGGAACTTGCATATATGGGATTCATCCCTGTACTTCTGCATCTGCCAACCATATTTAAAAATATGGCTATGTGCAAGAAAGACATTACCGAGTGGCAGCCGGACGTAGTGATACTGGTAGATTATGCAGGATTCAATCTGAATATCGCAAAGTATCTGAGAGCGAGAAAAGATAATGGGAAGAAGCCAAAGGTATTCTATTATATCGCCCCTAAGCTCTGGGCTTGGAAGGAATATCGTATCAAAAACATCAAGAGGGATGTGGATGAGCTATTCTCCATACTGCCATTTGAGAAGGAATTCTTCGAAGGAAAACATGGCTATCCTATTCATTACGTTGGTAATCCAACGGCAGATGAGGTTAGGCTTTTCCGTTCAGAATACAAAGAGACATACGATGATTTCTGCAAGAGGAACAACCTTGATGCGAACAAGCCTATTATTGCCCTTTTGGCAGGTAGCAGACGACAGGAAATCAAAGACAACCTTCCTGCTATGTTAGAGGCCGTAAAGACATATCCTGAGTATCAACCAGTACTCGCATGTGCCCCAGGTATTGACGAGGATTATTACAATAAATATATTGGAAATAACATCGTAGGACGCACCCATAACGAGACCTACGCCCTACTCTCCCACTCTACTGCAGCCCTCGTTACAAGCGGTACGGCAACTCTCGAAACTGCAATCTTCGATGTTCCACAAGTAGTCTGCTACAAGACTCCTGTCCCACATATCATAAGATGGGCGTTCAATCATATCATCAAGTGTAAATACATATCACTTGTAAATCTGATAGCCGACAAGGAAGTCGTTCAAGAATTATTCGCAGATCGATTCTCGGTAAAGACCATAAGAGAGGAACTCGGAAAAATCCTTCCTAACAAAGAAGGACGATCAAAAATGCTCTCAGAATACGACATCATTGATGATAGACTCGGAAATGAATCTGCTCCAGAGAATGCCGCAAGACAGATGATAGCGAAACTAACGTAATTTCAACAAATCGTCTTTTAGCAAAAGAGTTGCTGCTTTCGAAACAAAAATTTTTCGCAAAGCTCAACAAGCTAAAGCAGGTTCTCCAAAATTACCAGAAAATTTATTCCCCCCAAAAATATTTTTATGAAAAATATAATAATCGTTGCATTATTATCTTTGTTTTTGTTTTGCAGTTGCCATACTGTGGTTGGTAATTGGGTGAAGAAGTGTGCTGATAATCATCTAACCTATGGAGAAGAAAATGCACACCAAGGTCGTTTCCGTATTGATGGATGCTATATTTGTGGCTCTGTTGAAAGAATGGATTCTGTAAGTGTTGGAGGGTATGTTTTTTATCCAGATGGGATATGTGCAGAATTTGGCTTTGACAAAGCTAAAAGAGATAATGGCAGAATAGATTTTGGCAATAGTCTAAGTCTATCAAAAGATATATTGTATCCAAAACGATGGTATGGCATGAGGGGTGTTTATGAAGTACGTAATGATACTGTGTATTGCGAAATGTATCGTTGGACAGACTTGCTACATATTAATACGGAATGTGAAGTGTGTAAGTTCGCGATTAAAGATTCTTGTACATTGGAAAGTAATAGACAGTGCGACAAAAATCATGATTATAATTTCCACTTTGTCCCCTGCACCAATATAGTTTATCCACGTGCAAAATTCATTAAAGATAGGAAATGGATGTGGAAAACAGAAGAAGATTGGCTGAAATATAAGGAAAGCAAAAAAGAAGTGAGATGAAAGTTTTTCACCCATATCTCTCATTCGGGAGATATGGGTGTGAAGTTAAAAAAGATGTGGATGTAAATCATGAAAAATATAAAAATTCAGAAAAAAAAGAATTTTAGAACAACTCTGCAACTCGTCACCCTCAACGCTGCAAGTTACTGTGGCTCTTAACGTTACAGCGGTGATTCATTTTCAAACACTCGTCACCCACTCATCACCAAAATCTTTGTATCTTATTGAGAATGTGAGAAATACAAGGTTAATTCGCTCATCACCACTCATCACCGATTTTGGGTGACGAGTGAAACGTCTCTGCAAATCATTCAATATCAAAACAATACACACGTAAGGGTGATGAGTGGGTGACGAGTGAAGTAAAATGAATCACCGTAGCAATTCTCTGACACATAAACTATTACAGCGCTATGGGTGACGAGTTGCAGAGTTGTTCTAAAATTCTTTTTTTCTAATCTTTCCTATGAGTCCACAATATAAGTCCGTTGTAATACCGTTACAAGTCCGCTTCTACTTAGCTTCTAAGCCGTTTCTAATCCCTTTCATGGAATTGGCGAAAAATGGGATTTGCAAGGGATTTGGTAGGGAATTACATAGGAGTTGCGACTTAATCAATAAACGCACCTCCATTAATTCAACATAAATTCAGCAAAAACAGACTTTATTATTTTAGCAGCAAGCTGCTATTTACGGAACAAAAAATCATTCACGACGACCAGAAAATTTATTCCCCAAAAATTATTTTTTTTCTGAGTCAAATTTTCTGGCCATCGTGAACAATTTTCTTGAAAGCCTAAGCACCAAAGGTGCGAATTTATCAAATTGACGCCAACTTAGAAGCGAACGTATGTCTCAAGCCAGAATTCTGTGTAGTTAGGATCAGAAACGCTGTTCCTATCATGAACATAGTTGAACTGTGGCTGGAACATAAGGTTCTTGTGAAGGTTGATAACAGGACAGATAGAGTAGATTGACTTGTTTGACCCCCACTGACCATTATCACGATATGCATCATACTTCAACCAGGTCTTGAGCCAAGGTGTGCAAGGTATTCCAACTGTAGCATACCAGCCGTCAGCACGGCCAGTACCATCCCAGTAATTGACACCTTTTTCATCTTCCTTGAAATCGTCCACCTTATGACCTGTAGAATGAGCATACTCTGCGCGGAAAGACCAATCATTTGCCTCATATTTACCAAAGACAAGATAACGATTACGATTAACTGTCATGCCATTAGAAGCGGTAAAGTTACCTGTCCAACCGTAAGCGCCAAAGAACAAACCCTTGATTGGCTGCACCTGAATAACACCAGTAATATCCTTCTGTGAGTTAGCATCAGCAGTATTAATACCCTGACCGTTGCTAATCATGAGCTGATAGTGAACAAAGCGATGACCATCCTCTGCAGGGAAGAGATCACCTTGAAACTGAATGCCTTGATCACGACCACCATTGCTTGATGACTCATACTTAGTAGAACCATTTATGAAATCATCATGGCCTGTAAGTTTCTTTGTAAGCTGAGAATAATCACCTACTCCCACATCCCAAGGGTTCATTGGGTTCTCAAGTCCAAAGGCACGCTTGAACTGACCAATCTTAACCTTAAACTCTGGGTACTTCTTCCACTCAACGAAGAAATCCTTCATATGGAAAGAAGCATTATTGGTCTGAACCTGAATGCGATAAGCAAAATCATCAAGAATAGTACCGTCAACATAGAGACGAATAAGACGCTGTGTGAATCCGTCACCAGAGTGCTTTTTGTCCTGAGAAGTTGCTGCATACTTACCAATGAAATAACCACCGAACTTTGGAGCAGAAACATAAGAAGTCACCTTACGGCCATACTCCTTCTCTGCCTGTTGGTCTGCCTGCTGCATTCCAGAGGCAATAGCGTTGTTAAGATAGTGTGTGATGAAGCCTTCTTCTGTACGCTCATCAGACATGAACTCAGAGTTATCCTGAGTGTTTTCCTTGTTCTCGCCGACATTCTCGCTTGTTGTGTCAGCCATTACAGGCACAGCCATAAGAACCGCAAGTGCCCAAACTGTTATTTTCTTCATAATTCAATTTTTAACTATGCATTATATGCACATTAATATTTAACGTAATAATTACGTTCATATTGCAATTATTGCAAATATTTATCAAAAAAATATCATAAAGGCACTTTCGAAGTTCTGTTATTTCAGTAATGCAGCACGAGCCTTTGCGAACTCCTCATTCTTCTTTTTCAGATGATGACGGAGCTCATCAGAACCTGTAACCTTGATGTCTGCAATAGGCTTTAGGGCATCAACAAGTTTCTTGAGGTCTGGATATTCCCCGGAAAGAGCCTCCAATCCATCATAAGCCATGTTGACCTGCTTGCAAAGATCCATTGCTGCCACATCTGTCATAACCGGCATATAGAGATCTGGATTACGGGAGAGTATATAAAGGACCTCTACCGCGTATGCTGCCTCAGCCGCATAGAACTTATCCAGTCGGTTGCGCTTCTTCATGTCCAGATAGAACTGCTGGGCATTTGCAAAACTCAACTCCGCATTCTTTGCCTCATCAGCCGCTTTCTGATTAGCCTCGTCAGTCTCAGCTGCAAGGCGTTGCATCGTGTTTGAATAGAAATCATCATCATCAAGTCCGTAAAGACCAGCCACCGTCATATCTACGGCAAGATATGCAGATGCCACATATTTCTCCTGAAGAGTGGCAAGATCATCTATATCACCCTTCGAAAGGAGATAATCGGGCTTCACCTTCTTCTGCTGATCCGTAAGACTGAATTTCCCGTTCTCAACAAGAGCCTTGAAATCGACATTTGAAGCCGTAGAGGAAATGATTCCCGCAATACTGTCAAGATGCGATACGAGTTCGGGTGACAGATTCAACTCTGAATGAGGAGCAGAATCTTCCACAGCAGCCTCCTCACCACTTGTCTTCTTGCCTCCACAGGAAGCAAGCATAACGGCCAGAGCACAATATATTATAACTTTCTTATTCATTAGTAAAAGATATTAGTGAGTGCAAGACCAACGAGTGTAGATACAATAACACTAACGAGTCCCGGCATCATGAATGAGTGGTTGAGCAAATATTTTCCAATGACAGTAGTTCCAGAACGGTCGAAGTTCACAGTAGCGATATCTGAAGGATAGTTTGGTATGAAGAAATATCCATATACAGATGGTAATACGCCAAGAAGAACCACTCCTGAGATACCGAGAGAATATGCCAATGGAAGCATAGCCACGACAACAGCACCCTGTGAATTGATAAGAACTGATACTGCGAAGAATGCAAAGGCGATAGCCCAAGGATATTCCGTAACTATGCCCTTCAAAGCACCTTGCATCTCTGCCATATAACCAGCAAAATACGTGTCGGCAAGCCATGCAATACCGTAAATAGCCACAACAGCAACCATACCTGACTGCCATACAGCACCACTAACAGCCTTCTTAGGACTTGCCTTTGCAAAGATAATCATGAATGCAGCAGCAGCTATCATTACTATCTGGATGATAAGGTTCATGGCAAGAGGTTTCTGAACATACTCCGTACAACCGGCAATCTCTAGTTTGGCGTTGAGAATCTGCTTTGCCGTAAGCATAGCACCTCCAATATCAAACTTTGCAGTATCTTCTACACCCTTCACAAGCTGCAATGTATTATAGCGAGGACGGATATCGCAACCCACAATCTGCATTACAGAGAAGAGAACGATTATACCAAGTGCACCAAGGAAGATATACACAGCCATCTTTGCTCCCTTATCCACTTTCTTGTCAAGCACAGATGCAGAAGAGCCGTACATATATTCATACATCTTAGGATCTTTAAGACGCTCCTGGAACTTAGGATCCTTTTCAAGATCCAAGCCACGTTTATATGACAAAGCGGCAGCAGCCATCAATCCACATAGACATGCAGGAATAGTGATTCCTATGACCTGAAGGTTGTTCACCTCAAAGTGATAGGCATTAGATATAACCACGAAAGAGGCAACCGCAGCAGCAATAGGAGAACACGTGATACCTACCTGAGAGGCTATAGAAGCCACTCCACAAGGACGCTCAGGACGGATTCCCTTCTTCAAGGCAATATCACAGATGATAGGCATAAGGGTATAGACAACATGACCAGTACCTACAAGCACGGTAAGGAAGAACGTGCAGAGAGGAGCAAGGAAAGTGATATGGTCAGGATGCTTACGGAGAAGTTTCTCAGCCAACTGGATAAGCCAGTCCATACCGCCCGAAGCCTGCATCATACCGGCACAGGTAACAGCTGCTATGATGATGTAGATAACATCCGTAGGAGGATTTCCCGGTTTCATACCGAAACCGAACACGAGAATGGCCAATCCTATACCAGAGATTGCGCCAAGAGCAAGGCTACCATAGCGTGAGCCTACATACAATGCCAATAGTACTATCAGCAACTGCAAAATCATTAGAATCATAATACTCTTAGTTGTTTAAGGTTATTGTTTCATTAGGTCTAAAGACTAAAGTCTAAGGACTAAAGACTAAGGTCTAAGGCTTTCGGCCGATGACTTTTTACCTTAGGCCTTTGACTTTTGACCTTTGACTTTTATCTTTCAGGGACAAAGATATGTATTTTTTTTGAAACTTCCAAACAAATTGAGCAATTTGTGAAAAACAATCGAAAAAAATATCAAAATACATAATTCCCCAATCCCACGAACTCTAATGTTCCTCCATTATTTGTCCATTAAATCTCCATAGATACTCCATCGAAACTATGGACTATGTATGGAGTATCTATGGAGTATGTATGGAGTATCTTCGAAGGAAGAGCGAAAGAACAGCGGAGTTCCTTTGAAGGGAAATCCGCTTTTCACAAAAATCACTTAGCAAGGCCTTTTCTTAGGAAGTTTAAACACATCCTGTACTTCCTTCATAGCCTCTTCTGTCATTCCGTCAGGCTCAGAACCCATACTACGGGCACACATATAGATATTTGCAGCCTTGCAGAGAACGTCTGTCTGGTCAAAAGCATCCATGATATCCTGTCCTACAGCCACAGTTCCATGCTTTTCCCAAAGAACCACATCATGAGTCTTGATTTGCTCAAGAGTGTCTTTGGCAAGTTCTACGGAAGAAGGAAGTCCGTAAGGCACGATACCAATGCCGAGAGGGGCAAAGGCAAGGGTTTCGGGAATCATCGACCACAATACACGGGTCATCTCGTCTCCCTTCAAGAATCGCTGAATATGCGACATAGCCACAAGTTCGATAGGATGAGTATGAAGCGTAGCCTTATAGCAAGAACCCGTCTCTATAAGATAATTCTGAAGGGCAAGATGAGTTGGTAGTTCTGAGGTTGGAGCGACAGGCTCGTCGGCAATAATCTCGTATGAGGCACAATCATCACAGATACGGACGATAGAGCCGTTCTGCATAGGCCAACGGGCAAGGTCGCGCATACGCTTTCCCGTACCCTTGCAATAGAAATACTTTCCTTTTAGATAAGGAAGCGTCATACCTATCTGCTT
The DNA here is from genome assembly GCA_902801155.1 of uncultured Prevotellaceae bacterium. Classification (GTDB taxonomy): domain Bacteria; phylum Bacteroidota; class Bacteroidia; order Bacteroidales; family Bacteroidaceae; genus Prevotella. The sequence continues at coordinate 152,075 of CADCHG010000001.1, forward strand.
TACAGGAGCTATAGCCGGCATAGCCTTACATTCCTCATCCATAAACTCAGTAACGTTGACGGTTATGTTTCCGCCATTACGCTCTGCCCATCCCTTTTGCCAGAGGTAACCTGTCACCTCTGCAATCTGATCAATAACGGCCTTTAGGCCAAGACGATTATCTAATATACTCATAAAAATTGGGGCCTCTCCCCCCGCCCTCCCCCGTATGGAGGGAGCCGGAAGGTGAAAAGCTGATTTTATTTATTCATCATTATTTTTAGTTCTGATAGTCCACGTCAAACAATTGAGAGCACCACCAGAATTTTGTTTGTTGTTCATGTCTTTAACAATAAAAGCCATATCAACATCTATCTGTTCAACTTTCGTATTAAAAGCTTGTTCTATCTGTTGTTTGGCGACTTTATCTAACACATCATAGCCAAGATATGGAATCAAAATACGATTACCTATCTGCAAATAGTTAATATAACACCAAGTGCTATCGAATAAAAGTTTGAACATTTTATCATTCTCATAATCGAAACTATCCAGATATCTTAATTCGATAACCTCAAAACCTATTTCTTCAAGTTTTTGCCTATATTGTTTGCTATAATCCTTCCTGTATATCTTGTCATAATCAGCATAATTTGTCATAAGAACTTTGTTTTTCCCTATATATCTTACAATGCCATCAGCATGTCCAATTGGATTAATTTCCTTTCCCTCCCAAGGTAACAGTACAAGCTGCATTTCTGTTCCTTCAAAATTGTCTTTCCACCAACGCTCCCACCAATATCGGAATTCATTTTCAATTACATTATTTTCTAGAAGAACTTTATCGCACATGATAATGCAAGGCTTATTGTTCACAATAGCCTTTATCACGTTACCCCCATCAAGGATTATTGGCATCTGAACAATATCAAATTCAAAATGCTCCCTTCTTATAACTTGTTTTTGAGTATGGACATTATGTAGTTGCCAATTTGTCGTACATTTTTGATAATCTATCAGATAATCAGGCTTATACGTAAAACCTAAATATAAACCATCTGTCAATTGTATAGGCATATAGTCTCTTGTCCATACATCTCTTGTATTGAACAACAATTCACAATTAGGGCAGAAATCAATAATACAAGATTTCAACTTAGAACGAACCTCTATATCAAGATCCCCTTCCATCCTATCAATAAGACTTGAAATGTACAATTTGTTAGTCTTATCATCTGTAATAAAATTTTCAATGGTTATTTTTTCCATAGTCACATATTTTTTACAAATCCCATAAGGAACAACTAAAAATGTCGCCTTCCGGCTCCCTCCCTACGGGGGAGGGCGGGGGGAGAGGCCACTTACCCATACCTTTCCTTCGTTATCTGCTCAAGGCTCTTTCCTCTCGTATTCGGACAACCGATAACGCCTATGATGAGAGAGGCAAGGAGAAGGGCAATCATGCAATAGGCGGCAAGGGTAAAGCCCTCACCATTATCTCCATAGATGCCTGTGAAGACAAGTCCCCAGACAGCAGAAAGACCACGAACGACAAAGAACATAAATCCCTGAGCACCAGCACGGAACTTGGCAGGGAATAGTTCTGAGCCCCAGAGAGCATAGAATATCTGAACGGAGATACCGCCATTCAAGCCCCAGAGGATTACGAAAGCCCAAAGAGTGGCTATGCTATTCACACCAACACTCACGACAAGCAACCATGTTCCGAGAGCAAAGACAAGTCCGAGAACATAAAGGACTTTATGACTTGTACGATCAATTATATTCGAAATAACAAACGTAACGCCCACAACTACAGCCCATTGTATGCAGTTCATCCAATTGGCATACTCGTTGCTCACGCCACCTGCCGTCTCACAGATATGAGGAGAGAAGAATCCCATAACACTTGCCACAAGATTCCACGTAAGGTAGATAGCTGCAAGGAACATAACACTCCTACGTGCCACCTTATTAGATAGAAGAAGCGAAAAAGAATGAAGGACACCTGTGTCCTCTCCTTTTTCCTTTGCAGCCTCCTTTGTAGCCTCAAACTCAGCACTTTCATCCAACTGTCGTTGAATTGTCCATGCTACAAAAGCCACAACAAACAAAGTGAAGAAAACCACACGAGAACTGAACACCTCAACAGCCGACTGAACGGCATCTGCACCTAAGACACTATGAGCCAGAGCCTCAACAGGAGCATAGAGATAGCCTCCCGGGGCGAAGAGCATGCCCATAAGGAGGATAATCATAGGGCCAAATCCCCATGACATCTGAGAGATACAGATATTGCGCCCACGATTGTTCACCTCCGAACTTTCAGAAATATACGTCCAAGAGGCAGGAACACCAATACCCACCGAGATACCCGTAATGAGGAATCCGGCAAGAAGCATAGGGAAACTAACGGAAAGCATCACCACGAGAACTCCAAGCATATAGACAAGGAGATTATACGTGAAGATGAACTTTCTGCCGAACTTATCAGCAAGGAAGCCGCCTATTATTGCACCTATGGCAGCTCCCAAGGCATTGGCACTAAGGGCATTAAGCCAGCCAAGATTCATCTCGGAAAGCCCGAGATAACTCTGCCATAGCGTTATTCCACTTCCTCCGGCAACAATAGCTCCGGCATCAAGATAGTTATTCAGAGACACCGCGAGGGTGCTCTTGAGAGAAGATGTTTTTGTCATAGAAAAGCCTAACCAAAAGAGCCCCTCACCTGCCCTATGGGCATCCTCTCCCCAAGGGGCGAGGAAGAAATTACATATATTCGTTTGTAAGGATTCCCATGAGGGAGAAATACTAACTTTCCCCTCGCCCCTTGGGGAGAGGGTGTCACGTAGTGACGGGTGAGGGGCTACTGTTTTATCGTTTACTTATCACCTCACTCGTATATTTCTCAATATCAACTATAAAGTCCTGACCTACAGGCACATCATTACGCACACAGAACTCATCATATACAGCTTGCCAAGGCATAGCCTTCTGTTCCTCGATAAGAGCAAGAACCTTGTAGCCCTCACCAGCAAGCTCAAGTTCGGAAATCATCTTCCTTGGCTCAAGCAAGGCGCGAAGCATGCATTTCTGAGCTGCACGAGAGCCTATAACGTATGCCCCTATGCGGTTTATTGAGCCGTCGAAGAAGTCAAGACCATAATGCACACGATCAAGGGCATTGGCACGTACAATCTCGAAGAAAAGCTCCTGTGTAGGGTCATCCATGATAGTTACATGATCAGAATCCCAACGAACAGGACGAGAGACATGAAGCATCAGCTCATTAATGAAAGGAAGAACAGCTGAAACCTTATCGGCAGGAGACTCCGTTGGGTGATAATGACCAGTATCGATAGTCAGGATCTGTCCGTTCTTTGCTGCATAGGCAGTATAGAAGTCATGCGAACCAACGGTAAAGGATTCAAGTCCGATGCCGAACACCTTACCCTCAATACAGTCCTTCATCATAGGCTGTTTCTTCTCAAAAATCTCATCAAGAGACTTCTTTAGGATATTGCGATACAGGGCATGATTCACACTAACATCCTTACAGCCATCGTGTACCCAAAGGTTCATGATACAAGGATCATTCTGAGCCTCACCCATAGCATTGGCAATATCACGACAACGCTTTGTGTGCTCTACCCAGAACTGACGTATGCCCTCATCTGGATTTGCAAGACTAAGACTGCCCGACTTAGGATGAGAGAAAGAAGATGAATTGAAATCAAGGAGAGTATCGTATTCCTTCGCCCAGTCAATCCATGACTGGAAGTATTCTACGGTCACCTCATCACGATCCACAACCTTACCCTTGAAATCACCATAGATTTCATGGAGGTTAAGACGATGCTTGCCAGGAATGAGAGACTTTGCCTTGAGAATATCTGCACGAAGCTCGTCAATATTGCGGGCAGCACCCGGAAAATCGCCAGTTGACTGAATACCGCCAGACATAGCTCCTGCCTGAACCTCGAATCCCTTCACATCGTCTGCCTGCCAGCAATGCAGCGAGAGATGGAAGTTCTGAAGTTGCTTGAGCACTTTCTCTGTATCAACACCTATTTCCGCATAGCGAGCCTTCGCTACCTCATATGCCTTTTTGATTAGTTCTGCTTTCATTTTTATTCGTTTAGTTTAGTATGTTTTGTTTATTAGGTTTCATTTTTCCCAGATAGGCTGTAGGTCCGTTACAGGTCCGTTGTAAATCCGTTGTAAGTCCCATTCCGAATAAGAGCTACATAAGAGCAGCATAAGAGCTACATAAGAGCAACTCCCTCCTACCCTTTCTTTTCTACAACAGCAAGGAATCTATCATAAGCGACATCCCAAAGTGTCTTGTCCTTTGGAGTAAAAAGTTTCAATTCTATACTATCAGAAATAACCTTTCGCATCTCCCACAAATCCCTAACTTCACCAGCCGCCTTTGCCTGTACCATTATGTTTCCGAGAGACGTACATTCCTGAGGACCGGCAAGAACTTCTACCCCACAAGAATTGGCTGTAAACTGGTTGAGATCATTATTTAGCGAGCCTCCACCGATGATATGAAGCACATCTATCGGGAAATCAGCCATTTCCGTAAGATAAGAGAACACCTGACGATAGCGCAAGGCAAGCGAATCGAAGATGCAACGGCATATCTCAGCATACCCTTGTGGCACGTGCTGATCTGTTTGTCGGCAATAGTCTTGGATAGCCTCAACCATTGAGGACGGATTGGCAAACATGACATCATCAGGATTAATAAGACTCTGAAAAGCAGGCTGTTGCATAGCCTTAGCGATAAGCTCGGCATGAGACTTAGGAGCATCTGTCCATTCCTTTCGACAACGTTCATAGAGCCACATTCCGCAGATATTCTTCAGGAAACGGGTTGTGCCCTCAATTCCTCCCTCGTTGGTGAAGTTACGATCGTACGACACCTTATTAATAATAGCATCTTTAGTCTCAATACCCATAAGCGACCATGTGCCGCTGGAGAGATAGGCAAACCTCTCGTTCCTTGCAGGAACAGCAGCAACGGCAGAAGCCGTATCATGCTCAGCAACGGCAACTACAGGAACTGCCCCGAGACCTGTCATTTCCTGTACTTCTGGAGTCAGGGTTCCGATAGTATCTCCAGGATTTACCATTATACCGAAATGGGATTCTGTAAGTCCCAAAGATTCCAACAGAGTTGAATCCAAACGTCTGGTACGAGGATTGAGCAATTGGGCAGTTGAGGCTATGGTATATTCGCATACCATCTTGCCAGTCAGCATATAGCTCAAGGCATCAGGAATGAAGAGAATCTTCTTGGCATTCCTGAGAGCGGAATTGCCAGAACGCCTCATGGCATGAAGCTGGAAGATTGAGTTGAAATTCATGAACTGAATACCCGTAATATCATATACCTTTTCGCGAGGCATGACATTCTGCAAGTAATCATCCATAGCTTCAAAAGTATGAGGATCACGATATGCAAGTGGCTGACTGACAGAACCGTCCTCTGCAACACAGACGAAATCAACGCCCCAAGTGTCAATACCGATTGAGGAGATTTCGATATTCCTTTGTCTGGCAGCCTTCAGACCTTTGACAACCTCAAAGTAAAGGGCGTAGATATCCCAGTAGAAGTGACCGTTCACCTCAATGAGGTTATTATCAAAGCGCGTAAGTTCCTCTAGAGTGATTTTTCCATCACTCAATCCACCTACGATGGTACGTCCACTAGTTGCCCCGAGGTCAACGGCAAAGAAATATTTATGGGTCATTGTTTTGAGGTTAGAGTTGAAAGGTTAGGGGGTTAGAGGTTAGAGAGCTCTTCACTTACTAATTTGCAAAGATACTAAAAATATCGAGAACAAAGAACTATCTGTTGCATTTTTTATCACAAATGCAACATTTCATTGAAAAACGAACATTTTTTCACATATAAGAATAGAATTAGAAGTTTTTTTAGTAACTTTGTGCTCGAAAATCAAAAATAAATAATTAACAATTAACATGCCTCTCGTCCAAAGTCTCCATATGCATGGAGATTTAGAGGGTCTGGAGGCCGTAATTCAACTTTTATAATTCATAATGAGTTTGACAACCATTATCTGTTTGGCTTTCATCATTGGCTATATCTTCATTGCCATTGAGAGCGTAACAAGAATCAACAAGGCTGCTATTGCAGTCTTGATGTGTGTAGTTTGCTGGACACTCCTTGCAGTAGGTCATGGTGACCTTATAGGCATCGCGTTGCCTGAGCATTGGGAACTGGGTGAGGCTATCGAGAAGAATCTCGGTGAGGCTGGTACTACCCTATTCTTCCTTATGGGCGCTATGACAATCGTGGAGATTGTTGACCAGCACGGGGGATTCAACTGGGTACACGGTGCCCTTGCTTCAAAGACAAAGCGCTCGCTGCTTTGGAAGATTGCGTTCATGACAGCTATCCTGTCTGCCGTTCTCGACAATCTTACAACATCCATCGTGATGATTATGATTCTGCGTAAGCTTGTTCAGGACAAGAACGACCGCATCTGGTATGCCGTATGCGTTATCATCGCAGCTAATGCCGGTGGTGCATTCTCTCCTATCGGTGACGTTACGACAATCATGCTCTGGAATGGTAAGATGATTACTGCTCTCGGCGTTATCGAAGAGATTATAGTTCCTTCTTTCGTTGCATTCATAGTTCCTACAGCCGTTCTGCAGATGCACCTCAAGGGTGATCTCCCACAGGTTGTAGATAATGGTTCAAAAGAAAAACTCGCAGTATCTTCACGTCAGAAGAAGATTATCTTCGCTATCGGTGTAGGCGGTCTCTGCTTGGTTCCTGTATTCCATACAATTACTGAACTCCCTGCCTTCATGGGCATTATCGGTGTGTTAGGCATTCTCTGGTGCGTAACTGAGATTTTCTACCGCGGTCGTACAGAGCAAGACCCTAAGGCAAAGCGTGTTACCAAGTTGCTTTCACGCATTGACATGAGCACAATCATGTTCTTCCTCGGCATTCTTATGGCTGTGGCTACGCTTTCTGAGATCGGCGTACTCACACAGATGGGGAAGTGGCTTGACGAAACTGTAGGCAACGACTACCTCATCACTGGTGCCATCGGTATTCTCTCATCTATCGTTGACAACGTACCGCTCGTTGCAGCTTCAATGAAGATGTACGCTATTGATCCTATGTCAGCTAATCTCGCTGTAGATGGTGTGTTCTGGCAGTTGCTTGCATACTGTGCAGGTGTTGGCGGCTCTATGCTCATCATCGGTAGTGCTGCCGGCGTAGTGGTAATGGGCCTTGAGCATATCTCATTCGGCTGGTACTTGAAGAAAGTAACTTGGATCGCCTTCGTGGGATATGTTGCAGGTATAATCTGCTACTGGTTTATCAAGACCTTTATAGGATAAAATGTCAGAAATTGATTCTCAATTCCTACTGTTGATAAACGGATTCCACACAGAGTACCTTGACCAACTCATGTGGCTCATAAGCGGTAAACTGGTGTGGATTCCGTTTTATCTGATTACCCTCTTTGTGACATACAAGAGAAGAGGGTGGATGGGAGCTTTACACCTTCTATTATTAGTGGGAGTGATGATGCTGTTTACGGACATGCTGAACTCACAGGTAATCCGACCTTGGTTTCAGCGTCTGCGTCCGGCAAATCTCGAGAATCCTCTATCACAATACGTTCACATCGTGAACGACTATCGTGGAGGCTCATACGGCTTCCCTTCGGCTCATGCAGCCAACTATTGGGGATTATCCCTGCTCGCGGCTTATTTCATGAAGTCAAAACGAGTGCTATACTCCCTGTTCTTGCTATCCCTGATAGTATGTTATTCACGCTCATACCTCGGCGTACACTATCCAGGCGACCTCCTCGGAGGCATATTATACTCAACAATCGTCGTTGGCATCATAATCTGGCTATATCAGAAATATCTGCCAAAGAGATTCGTTCCAGAAGTAAGGGAATGCCCAGCCATAACAGAGTGGGTTCCAGCCATAAGCGTTCTTGCCACACTTGCTGTATTCGCAATAGTGGCAGCAATATAATAAATGAAAAAATAATAGAATACAGATATGTAATTTCTATTTTTCATTGTTAATTTTCCACCTTTTACTTAACTAAGCCTAATAACAATGAAGAAACTACTAATCATAATCGGAGCGGCAATAGCCTCCCTCCCCTCCTTCGCCCAGCGAACTACGGATAAGCTTGACCGTGGTCTCATAGCCATGAAGGCAAGCTCTGGCGTGTATCTCAGTTGGAGACTTCTGGGCTCAGAATACTATGACGTTACCTATAACGTATATAAGGATGGTGCGCTCATAAAGTCAGGACTGAAAGTATCCAATTTCTCCGACACATCGGGCAGCACCACAAGTACCTACACCGTTTCTGCCGTGGTACGCGGAAAGGAACAGGCACAGAGTAAGGCAGCATCTGTATGGAGCACGAGCTACAAGGAGATAAAGCTAAAGCATGAGGGTATCAAATCCACCCTCATCCCTAACGATGCGTGCTGTGCCGATGTTGACGGCGACGGCGAACTCGAAATCCTTATGAAATTCGACAACGAGAGTGAGATGGCTCAGAGCTACCCAAGATTCGGACCTAAGTTCGACGGTAAGGCGTCTGGCGAATACTCTATCTTCGAGGTCTTGAAACAGGACGGCACACGCCTATGGTGGGTGAACTGCGGTCCTAACATGGGCGACTTCCAAAACAACGAGCAGAACATAATAGCCTACGACTGGGACGGTGACGGCAAGGCAGAGGCTGTGATGCGTGCTGCCGACGGTACCGTCATCCATTGTGCCGACGGCTCTACCTACACCGTTGGCGATGCCACGAAGAACTACCGTGCTGCCACAGGCGGTGGTGTGAACTGGTTCATGTGCCAGGGTGCAGAATATCTCGTATATATGGACGGCGAGACAGGCAAGCCGTACCAATGCATCACCTACCCTCTTGCACGTTTCGAAACAGGTGAAAGCACTCTTGAGAAAGCATGGGGCAAGGAAGACGGCGGTCACCGCTGCTCAAAGTTCTTCTTCGGTGCTCCATATCTCGACGGACGAAAGCCAAGCATCTTCCTCGCACGCGGTATCTACACCCGTCATAAGATGATTGCCTACGATGTTGATCCTGCCACCCACGAACTCAAGGAACGTTGGAAGTGGTACAACAACACCGACGGTGTGTGGAAGGGACAGGGCTACCATAACTATATCATTGCCGATGTTGACTGGGACGGACGTGATGAGATCGTCTTTGGCTCAATGGTTATCGACGATAACGGCAAGGGACTCTCAACCACAGGACTCGGGCACGGCGATGCCATGCACTGTGGCGACTTCAACCCATACGTTCACGGACAGGAAGTCTTTGCCTGCAACGAGGAAGCGCAAGGCTACAACTATCGTGATGCCACAACAAGCAAGATATACAAGTGCGAACTGCACGTGGGCAAGGACGTGGGACGCTCAATGATGGGTAATTTCTCCGATAGCTACCCTGGCAGCATCGGCGTAGCATGGGGTAATCCTGTAAGTAGCGTGAAGAATGATTATGTCAATGGAATCGTCAACGAAGGCATCAATTCCAACTTCCGCATCTACTGGGACGGCGACCTGTGCTCTGAGACATTCAACGGTCTTAAAGACCATGATTCAGAGGGTGTCATTGCGAAGTACGGCAGTTGGGCGCCTATCTACACCTGTGCCGGCTCTCTCACTAATAACTACACCAAGTGTACGCCTTGCTATCAGGGCGATATCCTCGGCGACTGGCGTGAGGAAATCATCATGCGAACAGCCGACAACAATATCCGTATCTACTCCACCCCATCGCCCACCATATACCGCAACTACACGCTGTGGCACGACCATCAGTACCGTAACGCTATGGCTTGGCAGATGTGCGGCTATAACCAGCCTCCTCACACAAGCTATTTCCTCGGAAAGCTAGAGAACATCACCATAGCCCCTCCACCGCTTATGATGGAAGGACGTGAGGAAGTGAAGAACGGCGGCACTATAGGCTCTTCTCTCAACGATAAGCACGTAATCGTGTGCGAGACCGACAACACAGAGGTCACCATTGAGAAAGGAGCAAGTCCGTATATACTCACCTTCAACGTGCCTACATGGGTACAGGGCAATGCGGCAAGCGAGAGTACCAACGCTAATCCTAAGATAACCTACACCACCTACACCTGCAACGTGAAGGGCGATGGTATTACTGGCGAGGCACGTCTCATCAAGCAGGGCGACGGCATCCTAACCCTTCCTAATGCAGAATTTTCACACAAGGGTGAGACGAATATCTGGGCTGGCGTCCTCAATTTCGACGGCACCATGAAGCAGTCACCGCTATGGCTCAACCGCTTTGCAGAACTCAACACCAACGGCGGAGAGTTCATGAGCATCAAGGCTGACTATGCTTCCGTTATCCGTCCTGGAGGTGCTGATACGAAGGGCAACCTCACTACCGACTCCCTCACCCTCGGTTTCGGCTCACGTCTCATTATCGACCTATATTCCAACGATTTATCTGCCGACCGCATCAACCTCGGCAAGTATCTTGAAATAGAGACAAAGACCTCAAGCGCATGGACTGAGGGCGGTCCTGAGTATCTCTGCCCTGTCATTGAACTTGTAGGTCATCTTCCTGCAGGCGAATCGGAGATGAATCCGGGCAAGTACATCATCGGTACTGCTCCTGCTGAACTGAAGGGCAAACTCGAAGACATCCGCATCGAGGGTCTCAACGCCACGAAGAAGAAACTCTACATAGAGGATGGCAAACTGATTCTTGAAATCATCGGACTCCGCGACGCCAACTCCATAACATGGACTGGCGAGAAGAGTTCTTCATGGAATCTTGCCAATGCCCAGAACTTCATCCTCAACAACGGAACGACATCCGAATCTACCGTATTCGTATCTGGCGACAAGGTATTCTTCAACGACGACGCCGTTAATAAGACGGTCAACGTGCGCGAGGACATCATGCCTGACGTCATCACAGTCAACGCCTCTTCCGACTACACCTTCACAGGGGCTGGTGCCATCGGCGGTACGGCTTCATTCGTAAAGGAAGGTAGCGGTACGGTCACCATGTCGGGCGAGAACTCATACACAGGCGGCAACTATCTCAAGGGCGGTGTTACGAAGGTCAGCCTATTGTCAAATCAGTATTCTGAGTACGGAAACCTCGGCGGTATCACCAAACTCGGATCACAGTTCACTATGGAGAACGGTGCAGAGCTTCAGACCACCGCAGCCGTTGAGATGGGCTCACATATGACTATGATTGGCGAAGAGGGTGGCGTTATCAACAATCTCTCCGATTTCAAGATGGACAAGTCGTTCATGGGTACTCTCCTCACCAAGCGAGGAAACGGATGCCTGTATCTCAATGCCACTAACTCGGTATCAAAGATAATCATGAAGGCTGGTTCGATAGCCCTTTCTGCAAGTTCTCAGCCAAAGACTATAGAGCTTCAGGGCGGCACTCTCTATGACAATGCACAGAACACGAGCCACACCATCGTAGTACCGAAGGGAAAGTCTGCCTCATGGCAACTCACAAACACTTACTACACAGCCTATTCTAACAAGCTCACAGGCGAGGGAACACTCACCATCGTGCCTCGTAACACCGTTTCCCGTGTTCGCATCACAGGCGATTGGAGAGCCTTCACTGGTACCATACGCCACACCACCAAGTCTATCTGGCTACCGTTCGACAACTCTACAGGACTGCCTAACGCGACTCTCGACCTTGCCGACGGATGTACAGCAACCAACGTATGCAAGACATTCACCATCGGACGACTCACCGGCAAGGGCTCTCTCGCACAGCCTATCTCCAACTTCCAGAGCCAGGGCACTCCTTCTGGCTCTAACACATGGAAAGTGGGCAACAGCTGGGAGGACGGAGACTTCACCTTCGAGGGAGCGATAACCGACGGTGGCGGCTCTAACAAGTCGCACTTCGAGAAGATAGGCTCATGCACCATGACCGTAAAGGGTGGCTGGACCAATAGCGGTACGGTGAAGATAAGCCAAGGAACGGTGAAGCTCTCAGGCAGCGGTCTGTCACTCGGTACTGGTGCGCTCACCGTAGCGGAAGGGGCTACCCTCACAGGCTCATCGTCATCTGGCTTGAAGAACTCAAGCGTTGTCATCAATGGTACTCTCAGACCAGTTGTTACCGAGGAAACGGCACTCGGAAAGTTTGTGTTCAACAATCAGGCTGTAACCCTGTCATCAACCGCTACCCTGCGCCTCAACATCTCCAAGGCATCCACAAGTGCAACGATTATGAGTGGTGACAACATCAGGAACATCGGTACGCTGACCATCAATGGCACTATCGCCCTTAGATTCCTCGACTACATCCCAGCCGTTGGCGACGAGCTACGTCTCTGGACAGGTGTCAAGTCATTCTCAGGTACACCTACCATTCTCTGCGAGGGTGCAGATGTAACCTTCGACACCTCCCGACTCTCCGAGGGAGTTCTTGTTGTCAAGACAGTAGATACCACAGGCATCATCACCCCATCCATTGCCGATGATACAGATTCAAACAAGATCTACACTCTCGACGGCAAGTACGTTGGTACAGACATCACCCGTCTGCCGAAGGGCATCTACCTTCGCAATAACAATAAGGTGACGGTGAAATAAAAACTCAGCCCTCGTTACAGCATAGTAGCGAGGGCTGAAATCGTTATTGATCAAGAACTTCAAGCAAGACATTCCGTAATATATCCCTACTATTTACATCTTGCATCAACTCAAAAAGCTGCTGATCAATCCTTGCATATAGAAAACAACGTCTAAGTCCTTTCTGAGAATAATTAGTACGTTTCACATAGCTATCACTCTTAATCAACTCCCAGAATGGTTCAAACTGCATATAGAAAAACGGATTCTCAATGGAACATTTGAACGGATATTTGCGCGATATATCCAGTTGCAAGTCTTCACAAAGCATCACGTTCTCTTGTCTGCAACCATCATCTACATATTCCTTCCATAGCTGATTAAACTGCCTTATAAGTGCATCTGATAGCTCTACCCTATTATCCGTTATCACTCCATCCTCTATAAGTTTCATTATGGCAAGGAGCAACAACGGTTTATGCGGAGCTTTCATACCTTTCATCTTGGCTCGTTTCAATCTATGAAAGGAATCTATGTAGAATGAAATATTACGCTCGTCCACATTAAGCATACTAAATCAGATGCGTAACCTTTATCTTCTTCCAATGCTTGCCAATACCAAGTGCCATTGCCTGTGCATCCTTGGTTATAAGCTCACCCTTCTGCAAACCTGCTATTGTCTGCTTCAGTTCCTGAAGAGAACTACCACTTACGCCAAACAAATCCTTCAGCACACTATCATTCTGTTGCTGTTGCTTCATAATAAGCGGATACTGGGCATTGGCATAGAAGTCAAAATGCTTGCTCTTGAAGCTCTCCATGTTCTGAGTGGCAAGAATGATACTCATACCCTTGTTTCTACCCACGGCAATAAGGTTCTGCAAAGGCTTGTTCTCGAAACTCAGCATATAGTGAGCCTCATCAATCACAGTGAAATGCCTTATCTCCACACGCTCGTCATTAGTTGCCTGCTTTGGCAGTTTCTCATAGATGGAATTAAGCTTTGAGATGACGAAATACACGATAGCCTTAGCCATGATACCATCCTTTTCATACTGTCCGAGGTTAATGACATAGCAACCTTGCATCAAGTCAATTCTGTCGCTATCATCAAAGATGTTATTGCGCACCAACTGACTTAGCACCGATTTTACGCTATCCATATCATCACGCTTATTTTCGGGCATCAATGCTGTGTAATTATCCAGAATCTCCTTGAACGTGATAGGCTTCTGGTTCTTCTTTTTGTACGCATTGATGATAGCCTCACTCAGTCGGTTATCCATATTCGCACTTATCTTAGCCGAAGCAATGGCACATAGGGCTGACGCAAGAGAAGTGGAATACAGATTTATCTCATTGATTGTCTTACCAGTGAAATCCTTAAAAGGAGTAAACGGCAACGGTTTCTTTATAGGATCAAGAATGGCAGACGAATCAGTATCAAACTTACTCAGCCAAGAGGCATTAGCAGGGTCGGAGAACTCACCCTTGTAGTCGAAGAGCAGGAAATTGACTGGGTAATGCGTATCTGACGAAGCCATGCGAATCTGATTGATAAGCACAGCCAAGAGGTTACTCTTACCCGAACCTGTAGTTCCTGCCACGAGAATCTGCGTATTGGAGATTGCACGACTGTTGATGTCGAGAGCTGCATCCATACCATCCTCATATTTTCCGATTGCAAGATTAAGTTCTGGAATCTCAGACACCATCTTGCCACCGCGCATAGGCGAATAGTGCAGCCATTCATCAATACCACCCTCCTTTAGAAGTATGTCACGACCACGCAGCATCTCAGCACCAAGCACCTTACTGACAAAGGTATATGAACTCCATTCCGCATCCACATCGCAATACCTAAGCTTTATCAATGCCTCGAACACACTTCTCACATTTGCCTTTGTAAAGAATGTAGCAGTATAAGGAGCACACGAAGAACTGATATGTATCTTGTTTACTTCATCCGCATTACGCTTGCCCTTATCACTAAGTCCCACAAGCATACATATACGCATTACAGTACTAAGATTTACGGTAACGGGACGAATGCTCTCATCAAAATTACCGACATTGATACGCTCCTCAACGGCTTGCTTCACATCAAGGATCATATCGCTCATGCGCTCTATCTGTCGAACGCCGTCTATCTTCAGATTCTCTACGTTCATACCTTAATACTCCTCATACGTTTTAAGTCCGAAATAGTCATCACTCACCGTAGTACATTGCTTTTCCTTATCCCTGTGCAGGGTATAGGTCTTTGCCACTTTTGCCTGAATCTTCTTAAAGTCATTCTCGGTGGTAATCTCCGTATCAGTACTAAGAAGGATTGTCTGTTGTGCAAGGTCGGGGAAATACTCTTGCAGAATAACCTCACGACTCGCCTTATCAAGCACACCCATCACCGTGTCAATCATCACAGGTGGGTCATAGTCGCCAAGTTCATAAAGCACCTTTAACAATACCTGCATAACCGTCTGCTTTGCACCTGCGTTGAGTTGTGAAAGGAAAATCTCATTACCCTCCTTATGGAAAATCTTGAAGTTGATATCATCGCTTGTATCGGCAGAAAGCTCTACACGACCTATGCAACCAGCATAGACAACAAGATTCAGGTTCAACTGATCCTTCATCATCCGCTCTATGCTTGCCTTCTTTGCTGCCAACAGCTTAGAAGAAAGAGCCTTGAAGAAATCAGGCAGTTTACATAGCATATCATACTGAGGGTCAGGAATCTGTGGCATATCATAGTCGTATCTGGAAATCTTGTCGGCAAGCTTCTTTATCTCCTGTTTCTGCATTTCCATCTGACTGCGCAATTCCTCTATCCTCTTATTGTTCCTCTCATAGAGTTCAATGATTGTATAGTCACTTCCCGAAAGCATACGCTGGTATTCCTCCAACTGCTCCTGACGATGAGGCATATCAGCAAGTTCCACAACAAGCCTCTCACGCTGTTCGCTAAGGGCGAGGAAAGAATTGACATACGACTGACGTACCACCTGTTTCAGCGTATCTACATCCACAGCATTAAGGAATGAGTATCTATCCTGCACATCATCCCCTTTCTCCTGAGCCTCCCTTATCTGGTCAGCCACAGCCTTTACGTCAATCTTATTAAGGGTAACATACCTTTCCTCAATAATCTTGACAATATCACGGGTTATCTTCTCTATCTGCTCATCATTAAGGATGTTACCTTTTGCAGAAGCCACCGATTCCTTCTCTGAAAGAATCAGTTCCACCTCTTCCCTGATAACGCTTGCAAGCTTCGGCATAATAACCTTCACCTCCAAATCCCTTGAAAGTGCATCGGCATCCTGACGATAGTCTTTCTCTTTCTTCCTTATGCCATTTATTGACTCTTCAAGCTTACGAATCTGGTCACGAGTAACCTCATCGGCATTCCTACCCTCTTTCAGTTGCTCGTACTGTTCCTTGTGTTCGTTGGCATACGTGAGAGCCTTTTCATACTCATCCTTCATATCAGAAAGCTTTCGCTCTTCCTCAGCCTTATTTGCAGTAAGGTTTGTATATTCCTTTTTCAGGTTCTCATTCTCCAGTCGCTCAGCCTTCTTCTCTGCAAGCATAGCCTCAGCCACCTTTCGCATCTGGGCATACTTGTTGAAGCCCATCACCGAATTGATGTTCTTTATGATGAGCTTGTTTATCTGCTCCTCCTTCACCAGTTCTGATGTCTTCATGGCATCAAAAAGGAAATAGTTGCTCAGTTCGGCTGGAAGATTGGCTGAGATTATCTTATTCACTATCTCCTCATTCGTTGAACGCTGTGCAGCCGTACTTCCGCTACCATACACGAAGCGGTTTCCATCCATATTTAACTCATTGCTCTCAAGCACCCTGCCATCCATCAACTGATATGCACGTTTCAGCTTATATGGAGTCTCCCTACCAAGCACCACGCCTGTGAAAGTAACCTCAAGCACAATGCACTTATGCTCAAGCCCCACCTCATTCTTCACACCTGCATTAAACAGTTCCTCAAACTCTCGCTGGTTCTTTATCTCCAATCCATAGAGGGCATGATAGATAGCATCGAAGAGCGTTGTCTTGCCACAGCCGTTAGCACCACCAATCAATATGATAGGTCTGTCATCAGTTACCTCCAAGTTCAGGTCAAGCTGTCGGTAGGTCTTATAGTTCTCTATGTAGATACGCTTTACTTTCATAATATCAGCAGTTATTATGCCCTAAAGGCTAAATATGCTTCAGCGCCTGTTTCATTATCTTCGTGAGTTTCTTCTCCTCCACGAAGTTCTGGTTGTTCTTCTCATCCTGATATGGCTTCAGGATATTCTCCTTAACCCATTCAGCGTCAATGTCATTATCCACGCAAGCCTGCTCGATAATGTTCATGTCCTCCTGCTTAATGCCATAATGCAGGAAACAACGGTCAAGTCCTTTTTTCATAGTCTTTGATATTTACACATTTGAAGGGTAAAAGCTATCCCATCCGCCCAAATCCGATGTATTCTCAATCTTCATTGGTGAATATTTCCAGTTCTGGTTTTCCTCAATAATAACACCACCCATCACATTATTGTCCTCGTTCCAGTCATTCTCCAGATACTCCACCAGCGCATTATGCTTGTTGGGTGCCTCCGGATCACTATTCTCTGATTTTGTGTCGAAAAGGAATATCTTGCCATTCTTCATCCTGATGATATAGTCAACATAGAACAAAGCTTCACTACCCTGACTATTGGTATAGCCAACGGCAAAATGCTCTGAACCCGAATCACCATTCTTATACCACCAGTCTATGCTATCCGTATTCTCCTCCAAGAACTTCGTAAACTTCTTCTCTGGTGATGATGCGCCAATCTGTTCAAAATATGGTAGCATGGCATGATTATGCACATCAGGTCGCTCTATGCAGGTATTGTCCTTGAAATCCCTTACTTCTGGCACTTGCCACATATAGCCGATGAAACCTGCCTGTGACTTGAATTTCTTAGGCATGACATTATCACGATAGTACCTCAAAGCTCTACCGATGATGTCAGCAAACTGTGGGTTGTTCTGCCTGCTGCATACCACCTTATAGGCCTCTGTCTCAAAGATTTCGAACAAAGTTTCCAATGAGTCGAGTATTGCGCCCTCCAATATTGACATACACTTGGATTTCGACCACCCATTAAGCATCGTTGAGCAGAAACGCTCAAACACCTGCTTCAACTCGTATGGTGTACGCGCAAATCCCGTCTTGTTCTCAACCCTTATGGTCTTTTCCTCGTCAAGAATATTCATATCCGAAGGTATCTCAACCTTTATGCTCTGCACATTCAGATTAATCTGCTGTGATGCTATTCGTCTGTTCTCCTGCACCTTACTGCTATATGGAGCATCATCCTCATCATCCCATGAGAATAATGAAGGCTGATAGGTCAAGGTCCATTCTCTGGCAAAGTATTCCTGAAGCACCTGTTTGAAATCGCTTCTCAGCACATTGTTCTCCTTGTTGCTTCGCTCTCTCTTTACTGATCTCAAGGCTACATTATTCAAGCCCTCTCGTTTGTAGGAATGCAGTTTCTTGATATAGTCCATATCGTCTGGCTCTATCTTTATCACATCCGCACTCAAATCCGTATATACATAGCCAGTATTCAAGTCTGGGTCGGTATAGAAGCGTTGCTGTGGCATACGCATTATTCTACCGACAGTCTGAATAGTGAATGTCTCGCTACTCAGTTTTCGGTAAATAAGAAGCACGGCTGCCCTTGGGCAATCCCATCCCATAGCAATAGCTTGTTTGAACAATAGGACATCCACCACGGAATTATTCTTTTCTATGCCGTCAAGATTCACTTTCTCGCCAGAAAGCCAAATAGCCACCTTGCCATTATCGGGCGTTGCATTCATCATGCCGAGATTAGCAAGCAAAGATTCCTTCAGCGATTCCTCATCTTGCGACATAGTGGCCGACTGGTCGTTTGGCAACTGAATCAGCAGCAAGGGATTGATATTTACTCCCAAAGCCTTATAGGCATCAGCAAGTTTCTGTCGCTTTTGCATAGCCTGTTTCAGAAGGATGATATTAAGTGCCTCGTCGGAAAGTACACCACGAATGGCTGGATTCAGCGAAATACCCATCTTTATCATTCCCTCGTTAATCACCTGTGAACGCTCTATTTTTATAAAGGCATCTGGTTGCAAGGTCTTTGGGGTTGCTGATATTCGCACCTCCACCTTTGCATTTATGCGAGCCAAAACCTTTTCCGACTGCTTCGCATTCTTGCCGGTAAACATGTGTTCCTCATCAATAATGCAGACAATAGGAATGTTGTAATCGCGAGTTGTCCTATCAATAATCTCATAGATTGAAGGTGCCTGTTCCCCTCCCCTTACAATTACATTCTTATCTGAATATATACTCTGCCAATTTATGAAGAATACCTCACCAGGCTTTATATACCCATCGTGCGAAGTGTCAAGTTCATCATATACAACTGGCGAAAGGCGATGCGTTTCGGTAAACGAGTTCTTCATGCTCATATAGCTCTGTATATGAAGTCCGTTAGGTGCAACCCAAATATAGGCCACCTGAGAATACTGGCAGTTGCTATCCGCAATTTCCTCATTAAGTCTGCACAAGGCCTCTGTCATCATTACCGTCTTTCCCGCACCCGTAGGAGCCTGAAAGACAATGGTACGGCGCATTCCGTCTATGTCAAGCTGTTCAATAACGCTGCTAACGAGCTTCTGAACATTTCTTTCTTGGTAATTCTTCAGATTCATTCTTCTTCCTCCTCTGTGATTACGTTATTCTTTCTTGGCAACACTTTCCTGTAAGCATTATATATGGCTGCCGGAAGGGCACACAAGAAAACCTTATCGCTTACCTCCTCAAAGTCCGCATCCATAGCGTAGTTGTTGGTAGAGAACACATATACCTTGATGAATGTATCAGCAGGCATCTTCTTGATTTCCTCCACAATACTCTCGATAGCATCTACCTTATATATGATAAGCATTTTCTGCTTACCATCATCAAAATATCGTGCTATGTTTTTGCGCAGTTTTATATTGCCAAATACTGATTGTTCCTCATACAGATCATTCTTTATGCAAAGAAGGTCTGTACTTGCCGACATCAGTTTCTTCAATCCTGTAGTAGAAGAATCGCGAGGCACATCTTTTATTTTATAGTAGCGAAGGCTATTGTCATGAAGTCCTTCCACCTCCACGCCTTTCGGGGTGGTATAGCCATTTATCACACGCTTGTTTCGCTCGTAGGTTACTTCCTCGCAAATGTTATTTTCGTTATTAGTACACAAGATACATTGACGATGCCCTCCATCCTCTGCATTTAACTGCATAGTAGCTTCCATAGTTGTTCCCGAACCTGCAAAGAAATCTAAAATTATTCCATTTTTGGGACAAAACCAACCTGAGAATAATTTTATCATATCTACAGGTTTTGGATTTGTAAAACAACCACTTTTACCCATAATAGATTCTAAATGAGCTGTTTGTTCGCTTCCCATTCCAAACTCAGGCAAGAATGAAGGAGGTGTTACTATACCACGTTCTTTTCTACATTTAAGTTTTCCTTTTGAATTAAAAAAGAATTCAAGAATTTTCTGGCCTTTCGTATCTATAGTATCTTCCCCTAAAAGCCATGATTCCATTTGCTTCTTTTGAGTCCAACCTGCTTCTATGACAACAGGATATTTCGTTTTACCATTTTCTGCACATAAAACACCTTCTTTTATAATCATTTTTTCACTATCGCCATACGTACCAGTTATTGTCGTTCCATCAGGAGCCTCGAATTTCATACCAGCAGGAAAATGGAAATCGGAAGACGGATTTTTTTTCGATATTTTCTTTATTGCACCAGCTTCAATAATACCACTCTCTTCAGAAAGAACGTTTGATACATTTTTTCTATTATTTGCATACACATAAACATATTCATGATAACGCTTAAACATACCTTGCTGCTGAGAATGCTGTTTATTAAAAATTAAACATTCCATAAAATTCCATTGATCAGGATTCGAACTATGTTCAAATATATCATCACAAAGAAGTTTCAATTGTGCAAAACTATAATAGTCAATAGAGACTAACAAAATTCCATTTTCACTTAGCAACTTTCTGGCAATTCTTAAACGTCGATTCATAAACGACAGCCACTTGGAATGACGATAGCCATCCTCTGAATCTACAAACGAGTCGTTATAGACAAAATCCTTATTACCTGTATTATATGGCGGATCAATATAAATCACATCAATCTTGCCTTCATGGGTATATGAAAGCGCAGTAAGGGCTTCAAGATTATCTCCCTCTATCAGAATATGGTTGGGGGCATTATCAGCATTAGATATGATGGCTCTGTCCTTGTCCTCAACAAGAACAGGAACATTATTCCGAAGATTCTCCTCTACATCCTCAGGACTATCCTCCCAAACAATACCGTATTTCTTTTGCTCGGATATAAGTTGCAGAATATCTGATTTCTGTTCATTGCTCAATTCCTTCAATTCGCGAATCGTAGCAATAAGAGCCGTTCTATCAATATGCTTTTTAGCCATTAGGTGATAAAAAATATTAGGGCGGAACCGCTCGATGCTTGTTCCATCTTGTAAGGTAACGCCAATCACCTATAACCCGAAACAAGCACAAGCGGTTCACGCCCTAATACAAGGACGTGAACCTATGTCGGCTTGCTCTCTGGGTTTGTTGAAATTTTGGCGTTTTCTACAAGATAGAGAACAAGGACCTAAGTCCATATATCATTGAGCGGAACGCTTTCCGTTATTACTATGTCTTGTCAATCCACAACAGATGTGGAAAGACGGTTTTTATGAAATGCAAAGATATTACATTTTTCAATATATTGCAAGTTTTGATACCTTATTTTTACTCTTTCCCCCCTTTTTTGTGTTTTTCATAGTCATTTCCAATATATTTTCTGCATCCCACAACAATATTGTCCCGTTTTCCACAACTCTCCCAAAGAAGGCAGTAAGCACCACTAATACAATTACAAAGCAGTTCCATAGCAACTCCAATTTTTCTCCAATTGCCGATTGGACTTGAATTGGAGCTGAATTGGAGCTGGATTGGACTTACAACTAACTTAGAGATAAATCCGCTTCGCTTAATTCCCATGTAACTCCTATGCACCTCCCTTTCAACTCCTATGTAACTCCCATTTTCCTCCCATTCTTAGGAACGGACTTACAACGGATCAGGAACGGACTTACAACGGACCTACTGTTATGGCAGAAACAGAGCAAATGCGATTTTTTTTTTAGAATTAAACGCCAAACATATACACGGGGGTAAAAATTGCATGATAACGCATTGTGTTTCAAAGTATTTAGGGGCGTGTATATGTTTGTCTAACATATACACAAGTCATACACACCATATACACGCTTTTTGCTCATATAATCAGATTACGGAACATCATTGCTCATTTTATAAATATCCAAGGCGTGACGACCCGTGTATATGTTGTGTATGTGTTTACCAAACATATACACGCTTTTAAGTTATTGATTTTCAGTATAAATAGACGCGTTTTTAGGGGGCGTGTATATGTTTGGCGTTTAATTCTAAAAAAAAATACAGGTTCTAAATTACTGATAATTTACTTTCCTTCAAACGCAAAGACGCAGAGACGCAGAGTATTTTCACTTTTCATCTATTTTCTCTGCGGCTTTGCGCCTTTGTGTTTATTTTTAATGAAAGAAAAGAAATTTACTTTCCCAGAATCCCGACAGCCTTATTTTCCGATAGCTTCAATAATCTGCTCGCAGATGCTCTTCATACCGCTGATAGACGGGTGGCCGTTCTGCTTCTCGATGTCATGAAGCTCGATGAGAGGAACGTTGTAGTGCTTGCAAACCTCACGGCAAGACTCGTTGATCTCTTCCCTGAGTTCAGAATTGAGGAGGGCATAGACCTTTGCCTTTGGGTACTTTTTCTGAAGATTAACCAGAAGACAGGCTAAAGCAGGACGGAATGCCTTGCAGTCGTCTTTAGTCCAGTCAGCATACTTGTATTCGCCGATAGGAGAACGTGCCCAGGCATCGTTAGTGCCGCCAAAGACGAAGATGATGTCTGGATTACCCAGAAGTTCGTAACGGGCGTTGAAAGAGTTGGCGGTAGCATCCATACCTCCGTAGCCAGTATTACAAATAGTAGTGCCACCCCATGAGTTGTTCTTTTCCAGTTCATAACCCATAGCCTTGATATAGAGACTCCACCATGTCTGTTCAACCTTAGTAACATCGTTTTTGTCGTTTGGATAGAATGGTGCATATCCTTCAGGGTTCATGCCCTGGAATGTGGAATACGAGTCGCCAAGAATCGAAACTTTCTTTGTCTGTGCAGACACAAAGATGGCAAATGCCATCATCGCAACTAATGTAAATATTTTTTTCATTTGTAGAATAAAGTTGTTATTAAATCGCCCACAAAGATAATCTTTATTTTTATAAAAAACAAATCTTTGAGCCCTATTGACATTTTTTATATGTTTTATCCCATAATTCGGCAGATAAAAGGCAACTAATCGCCATCCTTTTAAGGAAGGAAAAGTGTTTTTTCTGATTTTCATGCTTTTCTTTCCTCTTTTTTTTATACTTTTGCAAAAGAATATCAAACAATTAATTAACTATCATCCTTTCGCGCTCCGGCTCCCTCTCTACGGGAGAGGGCGGGGGGAGAGGTCACTATTATGAAGAAACATCTGCTAACCATTGCTATGGCATTGAGTATTATGCCTGTCACAGCACAGGAGAAAGTGTCTTTTCTCTTCACATATTTCACAGGAAACGCTCCAGAACAGGAACAGATATGCTATGCCCTGAGCGATGACGGCTACAACTATACCCTGCTTAATCAGGGATTGCCTGTCATTAAGTCCGACTCCATTGCCCTCACACAATGTGCTCGTGACCCGCATATACTTCGCGGCGAAGACGGCAAGACGTTCTATATGGTGGTGACGGATATGAAGTCAAGCCTCGGATGGGCAAGTAACCGCGGCATTGTGCTGATGAAATCTACAGACCTTATCCATTGGACTCACTCAGCCGTTAACTTCCCTACGAAATACCCTAAGCTGTGGAAGAACGTAACACGCGTATGGGCTCCTGAGACCATCTACGACCATAAGACGGGGAAATACATGGTGTTCTACTCCCTGCTCACGAACGATGGCAAGTGCAACTACGACAAGATTTTCTATTCATACGTGAACAAGGACTTCACCGACCTTGAGGGTGAGCCTGTATATATGTTCGATAGCGGTTCGGCTACTATCGACGGTGACATAGTATATAACGATGCCGACCAGCTCTATCACCTCTTCTATAAGAGTGAGGCTCACGGCGGCATCTTTCAGGCAACGGCAAAGCAACTCACAGCCGAGCCAGGCAAGCCTAACGGCTCTCAATGGACGAAGATTGACGGTCATGTAGAGGTATGTAAGAAGGCTGTTGAGGGTGTTGGCGTATGCAAGAGCCTCGATGGGAAGTCGTGGGTGGTGATGTACGACTGCTACGGTGCAGGCCACTATCAGTTCTGTAAGTCTGCCGACCTCAAGACCTTCGAGTGGGTAGCTGACACGAAGACACACGGACAGTTCACTCCCCGCCACGGAACCATCATGCCTATCACACAGGAAGAGAAGGACCGCCTCATTGCCAAGTGGGGAGCAGGTAAGAACCCTATCCTACCCGATTTCCACGCAGACCCAGAGGTGCTTTACTCTAACCTGACGAAGAAATACTACATCTACTCAACCACCGACGGTACTCCTGGCTGGGGAGGTTACGATTTCAACGTGTTCTCATGCGAGGCAGATCCGAAGAATCCGGGAAAGGCGCTCTGCGATCCTGCATCATGGAAGGATGAGGGTAAGATGCTGAACGTGAAGGGTGATCAGGTAGCTTGGGCTAACGGAAACGCATGGGCACCATGTATCATAGAGCGCAAGCAGAAGGATGGATATAAGTATTATTTCTATTTCTCAGCTCATAACCCTAAGAGCAACCGTAAGGAGATTGGTTGCGCGATAAGCGACAGTCCTACTGGTCCGTTTGTGGATTGTGGGCATCCTGTGATAACCGATGCTGACCGTCCTGCGGATGCCAAGGGCGGACAGGCTATCGATGTTGATGTGTTCTACGACCAAGCCACGAAGAAATATTACCTCTACTGGGGTAACGGTTTCATGGCAGGTGCAGAGCTTAACGACGATATGACGAGCATAAAACAGGAGACGAAGGTGAACCTCACTCCTAAGGGCGGTACTCTGAAGGACTACGCCTATCGTGAGGGCGCATACGTATTCAAGCGCAAGGGCACTTACTACTTTCTCTGGTCGGTTGACGATACAGGTGCGGATAACTATCACGTTGCCTACGGAACGGCGAAATCACCTCTCGGTCCTATCACCGTGGCAGAAGAGCCTATCGTGATACAGCAAGATCCATCGCAGGAGATCTACGGCACGGCGCATAACTCCGTTCTCCAGATTCCAGACAAAGACGAATGGTATATCGTTTATCACCGCATAAACAATAACTTCCGCGAGCGTCAGCTTTCACCGGGTACCCACCGTCAGGTGTGCATCGACAGAATGACGTTTGATAAGAGTGGGAAGATCATCCCCGTAAAGCCGACAAAATAAACGAAAGAGAATCCACTTGCGCGGAGGTTTGAAAGTAAATCAACGTCAGTTCGACGAAAAAAACAGGGATCTCCTTTGCTTTGAAACATTAATTAAGACGTAAATTAAGACATTAATTTGGACAAAAATTGATAAGAATCTAAGTCGTAAGGCTAATTAATGTTATGTTATGCTATGCGACAGCAAGAGCTAATTCGTCGAATTCACGTTAATGTAATACCCCTCTATAGATAATCAAAACACACGGACGCATACCCTTTAATGCGCCCGTGTGCTCTTTTTAATCACTAAACTCTAATCTCTAAACACTAAACTCTAAACACTAAACTCTAACCACTAAGCCCTAACCTCATAACACACTCATGATGAATGTATAGTGATATGGCTTATTACCGTCTATGGTATATTGCGGAAGAGTGCGTTGCCCCCAAGTGTCAATACCGCCAACACCGTGGATGTTCAGGTCTATGTTAAGGTTCACGAAACGGCCACGCTGTATCTCGTGCGGATGCTGAGCCGACTCAAGGTCTTCCTCGCCATAGTCCCATGCGCGGATGCAGAGAGGCTGACAACCATCAATACGGAGGCTCTTCTTTCCATTACTGATATTGAACCAACGAACATCTGTACGACAGCCATTGTCCTGCGGATGTATATACTCGGTCTCAAACTGACTGAGCGGCATCTCATATCGTCCGATAAAGGCACTACGCTTACGGTCTGGATAGTTCTCCCACGGACCGCGACCATGATATGCAATATTTGCATAGTCGCTTGGCAGGCGCATACGCATACCGAACTTTGGAAGAAGCGGAAGATTCGTTGCTGTAGGACGGTAATCCATATCAACCTTGATACGTCCCTCGTCTGTTATCGTGTACGTAATCGTCAGTTCCGCACCTATCGGAAGCGTTGTCTCACTGATTATTTTCACACCATCAGAAGCCGCCTCTGCACGGAAAGATTTATTTGTACGCTTATCCAAGGCATCACGCCATGCTACCAGTCGCTCTGCAAAATGGGCTGCATGCTGATTGTCGTTCTCCGGTTTCCAGAAATATGGTTCCAAAGGACTATTGAGCATTTCCTCACCATCTACAATCCAACTGGTAAGTGCGCCTATGCTGTTTACGGTAATCGTTCCGCGATTGGTGTGGGCAACAAGTCCGTTAGCGGTTTTCTGCACCTTGGCAGGCTTACCGTCCAAAGAAGATTCAAACTGATATGGCTGCAACACAAACTGCTCGCTTGCCACGGTAAAGCCTTTCTTTGCCCACGGCTTATCCTCTTTCAGGCGTACATAGACATTGAGAAGGCGCTCCGGACCAATAGTAACGGTATCTGTAGTAATATCATATTCATCAATATTAGCGAATGTGTATCGAGGCGTAATCCGCAGATTATCCCCATTACGCTCTATCAAGAACGGCTGATACACATGCTGCACTTCATAGTAGTGCGGATGCGGAGTACGATCGGGAGCAATAAGACCATTAAGACAGAAAGGTCCGTCATTAGGCTTGTCACCGAAATCACCGCCATAAGCCCAGAATTCCTTGCCGTTTTCTTTCTTCAGAATACCCTGATCCACCCAATCCCAGATAGCTGCTCCACAGATACTGCTATCGGCATAGATCACATCCCAGTATTCCTGAAAATTACCCACAGAGTTTCCCATTGCATGGGCATATTCTCGCATAATGAAAGGACGGTCAGTCACCTTGCGTGCCTCTTCTACAAGCCTGGATGGAGAAAGATACCCATCATCGTAGATATCGCTCTGTGCACGGTCTGTATCGCAGAATGGCAGGGCAATAGTATCGAGTGCCACTACCGCTTCGCGCATCGCCTTCAGGTTAGGTCCTACCCCACCCTCATTGCCAAGACTCCAGAACATAACGCTCGGATGGTTCTTGTCACGCTGCACCAGACTGACAGCACGGTCCACATGTGCATCACGCCATTCGGGGTCTTCTCCCATCACCTTGTTGGCATAGCCGTAGCCGTGTGATTCCTGATTAGCCTCGTCCATCACGTATATGCCCCAACGGTCACAAAGCTCATAGAGGTAAGGATCATCAGGATAGTGACTGGTACGCAGGAAGTTCACGTTTCCCTGCTTCATCAGCATTATATCCTGCTCGTATGTCTTGCGGTCAACATATCGGCCTGTAACGGGATGATGGTCGTGACGGTTCACGCCACGCAGTTTGATATTCATACCATTGAATTTCAATACCTCACCAACACATTCCACTCGCTTCACACCAAGATGATAGTCGAAATGCTCGTCTGGCAGTTCGATGCTGAATGGATAGAGGTTAGGAATATCAGCCGACCAGAGTTTTGGATTGTCTATGGTATGCGACAATCGAACGTGCATTGTATCGCCAGCAGCAAGGCTTTTCAGCTTACCCTCGATAGTCTTTCCGTCAATGTTCAGGGCTACGGAGAGATTCTTTGCACGAGCCTTTCCCACGTTGCATACGGCTATGTCTGCCGTTACCTGCGCCTGTGAGAAATCTTTATTAGGAACAGCCTCCACTTTATAGTCGGCTATATGCACAAGCGGACGAACCCACAGCTGTACCGGACGGAAAATGCCCGACAGTCGCCACATATCCTGACATTCCAGATAACTGCCGTCACTCCATCGATACACCTCCACGGCAAGGCGGTTCTTTCCCTCATGAACATATTTTGTAATATCAAATTCAGCTGGAGACATGGAGTTCTGGCTATACCCCACCTTCTGACCGTTCACCCATACATAGAAAGCCGAGTGAACGCCTCCGAAATGTAGTATGAGGTTCTGCGACAGCATCTCCTTCGTGATGTCTATAAACGTCACGTATGAACCCACAGGATTGCGGTGGTCGTAAGCATACCAATCACGGTCAGGCTCTCCCGTCACACTCGGGCGGTCACGGTGGAACGGATACTGCATATTGACATAGATAGGCTTACCGAAGCCCTGCAACTGCCAGTTGCCAGGCACGGTTATCTTATCCCATCGGCTAACGTCGTAGTCGTCACGCTCAAAGCCTACAGGACGCGATTCCGGGTCTTTCGCCCAATGAAACTGCCATTGACCGTCAAGCGACACGATTTCCTTACATTCCGCCTCCTTTGAAGGCAGTTGCAGCGTAGCATGATATGGTAGCTTATTTATGCCTAATACGTGCGGATTCTCCCAGTCACGAGGTTGGTTTGCAGCTTTATTATCTTTCTGAGCCATAGCACCATTCCATGCCAATAGCATCAACGCTGTTATGAAAAAACTATTTTTCCTCATTTTTCATTTCTCATTTTTCATTTTCATTACCCCTTCCTGCGTAAGCACGATAGGCTCTATCGTGCCGTCCTCGCGGAAATGGAGATGCTCTACGCACACCTGGCGTCGGCAGTCGCCACCCGGCTCTCCGTTCAGCATATATGAGCCGTCGTGATAGAAGAAGTACCATTGTCCGTTAAACTCGTTAACACTCGGATGGATGGTGAATCCATATTTAGCAGAAGTGGTGAGCAGACCGCCATAGGTCCACGGACCTTCTATGCTCTTGGCGTATGAGTATGCCATCTGTTCGGGTTGTATTCCCGGAGCATCGGCTGCATACACGTTATAGTAGAGTCCATTACGCTTGAAAAGCCACGGACCTTCGGAATAGTTACGCAAAGGCACCTTACGTATCTCACCGTCCAACTCAATCATATTCTTCTTTAGCTTTACCATATAGCAGTCGCCATTGCCCCATGCCATCCATGCCGTACCGTCATCGTCAATAAGCACAGTAGGGTCTATATCGGCATTAGGACGATGAGAGTCGAGTGTCATATCATCGGTTATGAGAGGCTTTCCATCCTTTCTTGCAGGGCGGAACGGGCCTGTCGGAGAATCTGCCACTGCCACATCTATAGTGTGCTTGCCGTTGCTGCGGTCGTCGAGAGTAACGTAGTAATAGAACTTACCACCGCGTTCAACCACCTGACCAGCCCATGCCCCGGCTGGATTGGAATAAGAGAAATCAGCAGCACGGAGCACCACTCCATGACAAGTCCAGTTTACCATGTCCGACGATGAATAGCACACCCAATGCGGCATATTGAACCATCCGCCTACTCCTGCCTTGTCCTCCCCCACATAGGCATATATCCTATCGCCTACCACCGTGCAGGCTGGGTCTGCCGTGAAACGGTCGCCAAAGATAGGGTTCTCTCCTGCCTTGCGCTCAAATCCAGTCGTGGCAATCTTCACATTGGCAATCTCGCCGTTGCGCACTTGAAGGGAGTTGGGGAATCCACCAGGATAGCCGTGACCGATTACCCAGCGTCCTACACGGTGAGGTATGGCATAGCCTTGATATTCGAGACTGGTAGTCCTTGCTGCTTGCTTGTCTGCGCTTTCCTTTACGCTCAGCTTCATGGTTGACATTCCCGTCGTGGCATTATAGGTGCATGTCACGTTCACATCATACCACACATCCTTGTTCGTAGGCTGTGCTGTTGCAATTCGGCGTGGATTGCCTGCCTTGTCCTTCACCTCGGCAAAGATACGGTGCTGAGTGTTGTCATATCCTACGGCAAGGTCGGCAAAGAGTTCGCCTGAGCGTCCTTCCTTGCAGATGAACACTTGTTCCGTGCCCAATGTGTGGCACATCATCCTTAGCGATATGCTCACTTCCTGACGCCCGTCTGCATAGAAGAGCCTTGACTTGTTGTTGGTTGCTATCTCCGAAACATTGAGATGAATTACAGTATCGGGATTCTGTATGCCGAATTGCTCCCACCCTCCGTTGATACGTGGCTGTGCCCATCCCGATAGGCTGAATAAAAGACTGATGAATAGAATTGATTTCTTCATTTATGGTTTTGTTATTTGTTCTTCTTTTCTGTCACTACTTCCACATCGCTATATCCCATGCGGTCGCCTTGTGCAAGTCGAACACCTTCTATGCGTATCACCTTCGCACGTGTAGGCTTGCAGTGTACGGTCTGCCATATCGGGTTGTTCACTATGTTCGAGAACTCGCCTTCTCCAAGTGTCTCCCAGTTTTTCCAGTCTGTCGTAGCTGCTATGCGGTAGTGGGTTACTATGCCATCGCGTGAATTCTGCGGTGGCAGATATCGGAATCCCTTTATGGTGGTCTCGTTGTTGAGGGTTACGAACATCGTCTTGTCACCTCCGAAGAAGATGTAATAGTCCGATGAATGCTTCTCGCCTGCATCTGGGGTGTCCTGACTTATCTCAGGAGCCAGATATACGGATGTGCGCTTGATGATAGGCTCGCATTTTGAGTCGGCGATAGTGAAGCGCAGACGTGTTGCTTCTATGGTAGGGAAGCAGATGATGCGGCGATGCCCGATGGTGGTCAGTCCGTCGCCGTTTTCCGCAAGCATATCCTTCAGGGCAACCCATTTACCGTTTACCTCTGCCTCCAATGTGAACTTCTTCACACGCTGGCCATATCGTATGTCCTCCTCCGTAACAAAGCGGTTGAAGGATGTAGGTTTCTTGAAGTCAATAATAGTTTCCAAACCTGTGTTCTTAACCTCAGCATTCTTTGCAAGGTCGGTCTTGAACACCTCCTGTATCATCTTGTTGAATGCGATGCCACGTAGCGAGTCCGTAGGGTGTATGCGACCGTTAGGCGCGATAGGGAAATTGAGCAGCAGACATGAGTTTCTGCCTACCGACTTGTAGTATGTGTCCATCAGTTTTGACAGACTCTTCACGTTCTCGTTCTCTGTCTCGTGGTAGAACCACCCTGGGCGTATGCTTGTGTTTGTCTCGCTTGCAACCCAAGAGTCTCCATTCTCCAATCCGTAGTGCAACTGTTGGTAAGGCACATCGCCTTCCTTATTGAGCAGACTCCAGTTAGTCTCACCCACGTTGCCAGCCTCCGTACCTACCCAGCGCAGGTCGCCACGATCGCCACCATCGTTCCATATCACGGCTTTAGGTTGCAACTCACGTATCATGCGGAATGTCTCTGCCCATTGGTAGTAGGTCTTGCCGTCGATCTTGCGCGTCTCGTTCGCACCGCCATACCAGCCGTCACCACCATTGGCACCGTCAAACCATACCTCAAAGATATCGCCATACTGGGTTAGTAGCTCACGCAGTTGGTTGCGGAAATACTCCACATAAGCTGGTTTGCCGTATTCAGGATGATTTCTGTCCCATGGTGAGAGATATACGGCAAACTTCAGTCCTTCCTCCTTGCATGCGTCTGCGAGTTCGCGAACCACATCACCCTTACCCTGTTTCCAAGGAGAGTTCTTCACGGAATACTCCGTGTATTTTGAAGGCCACATACAGAAGCCACAATGGTGCTTGGCGGTGAAGATGACACCCTTCATGCCCGCTTGCTTGCATACTCGTGCCCATTGCCTACAATCGAGATCGCTTGGATTGAACAGTTTCGGGTCTTCATTTCCAAAGCCCCATTCCTGATCGGTGTACGTGTTCATAGAATAGTGGATAAACGCATACATCTCCATCTCCTGCCAACGCAACTGATTCTCCGTAGGCACCGGACCGCAAGGTTTCGGACTCTGAGCATTAACATCCGTAACGACAATGCATAATAAAATAATAGATAATAGTTTTTTCATAATCAAAGGTAATAACCCCTCTAAAGACTCATTACTCTCCACTTCTATGAGAAAGGGAGAGTACCCGAAGGGCGAATTATTGTTTTAATACAAATAGAACATCCTTTCCATCATCTGCCATTTCTCATCACTTCGGGCATCGGGATTACATCCTTGCAGCTTTGCAACAAACGCTTCCCATTCTGCCTGTCGTGGCATAGTAGCAAGTTTATCCATAGCAGCCTTCCAGTCGAAATCATCAGGTGTCTCTACAATCATCACGAGGCGAGTTCCAAGGATATAGATTTCCATTTCAAGTATTCCTACCGCCTTTATTCCATCGCGTATCTCCTTCCAATGAAACTCCTTTGAGTGCCATTTCCGATACTCACGAATCATATCTGGATCATCACGAAGATCCAATGTCTGAACATATCTCTTTGCCATAGTTCAAGCTTTACATGAAAGTGAATAGTGAAAAATACTTAGAGAATAATACTGCTGTCGCAGAATAAGATTGCCCATAACATTCCTTACGTTCTGGTGGCCACCAGTATTAAGTATTATTCACTATTCACTTTTCACTATTCACTTAACATTCACCACTATCACAAATCCACCGCGAGCCTGACACTCAATCTCCTTAGGCAGTTCGGTAGTGGTTATCTTCCATTCTCCGTTGGCATCATCGGTGAAAAGCTGTGCCTTACCATTCTTGATGAAACTGAGGTCGGTAGCGAGTTTCTGAGCCTCGTCCAATCCGTTGATACCAGCCACATACCATGTATTTCCGCTTCTGCGAGCCAATACCGCACTCTTGCCCGGATAACCGCTCACAAAGCGTGTTTCATCCCATACGCTTGGCAATTCACCTAAGAATGCCTGAACCTCATTTGGCTGTGCAAGGAAGCTCTCAGGACGGTCGGCAAGATGCTGTAAACCACTTTCGAAAAGCACGGTAAGTGCAAGCTCATGTCCCTTGGAAGTGATGTGCGGATGCTGTGAATCGCTGAAGGCACATGGGGTATAGTCCATAGGTCCGATCACGTTTCTTGTGAAAGGCAAAGTGGCATTATGGCTTGCTGCCTTCTTTGTAAATGTAGGCACGTTGTTATACCACTCAGCACCATATACTCCCTCTGTTGATAGAAGGTTGGGGTAAGTGCGCTGCCATCCGCGAGGGATAGGAGCACCGTGGAAATTAACCAACAGATGATGACGGGCAGCACTCTCAAGCAAGTCCTGACAATAGTCCATATTCGCCTGATTATCGCCGCTGAAGAAATCAATCTTAACGCCTGCCACTCCTATCTTCTCACACCATGCAAACTCCTTCTCCCTGTCTTCTGGCTTGTTCAGACGGAACTTAGGAGTAGGAGCGCCATCAATCCAACCAACTGACGAGTTATACCAAATAAGAGGCTTCACACCCTTTGAATTAGCGTATGCCACGGCATCCTCAATGGTCTTGCCCTTATTGGATTCAATCTTATTCATCTCATCCCACTCGGCATCTATGAGCACGTATGGCAACTTCAGCGTAACCGCCATATCCACGTATTTCTTGATTATCTCATAGTCGTTTGAACCGTGGTTGTATGCCCAATATATCCACGACACCACACCCGGCTTTATCCAATTGGTATCATTCAATTTTGATGGTTCGCTAACATCCGTTACAAGTGTTGACTGAACGATGTCTGCCAGACTTCCTATGATAACCACGCGCCAAGGTGTATGCCAGTCGCCTGTCAGATCCAGTTCGTTCTTATCCTGCACCACCTTATAACGCTCCCCGTCGTTATACAGGCTTGAAGCACTCTGTCTGCGCTCGATGTTTGCCTCAGAGATAAGGGCAAACACTCCGTCGGAAGGCTCTAACAGGGCAGGATATGCCCAACGGTTGCACCATCCGTCAGCCGACTTGAACACACCGCTGAATGACGGTACTGGTGTTTCCTTGTAAGTGGTGTTCTGAGGAAAGAAGCCCTCGTATGACTCCGCCCATTGCATGAACCAACGCTTCGTTCCTTCGGGAATCATATACACGGTATTCTCCTCTGGGTGCTTCTGATTCTTCAAATTGGTATATTCATAGCGGAAGGCGATGCCGTCGTTATAGAGACGCATCACAATCTTTGCATTCTGACCGATAGAAGCCTGATATTCGTTTGCTTCATTCGTACAATGTAAACGCTTACCCTCAAGCATCTTATAGTCGGTCTTCACCTTATTAGCGAGATCCAGTTTAGAGAAAGGGATATCAGCTAATTCCAGAACCTTCTGCTTATCGTAGCTGATAACTAACTTATTATCGGCTGTTGTCACCGATAATTTTCCGTTTGGAGATGTTGCGTTCTGTGCATTCATTACCAGAACCGCGCCACATAGAATAATAGTTGAGATTATTTTCTTCATATTTTTTGTTTGGGTTGAGGTCTAAGGTCGAAGGACTAAGGTCTAAGGACTAAGGACTAAGGACTTTCAGCCTTTGACTTTTGACCTTTGACTTTTGACTTTTGACATTTGTCTTTTGCCTTTTGACTTTCGTATGCAAAAATAAATAAAAAAAATGAAACTCCAAACAAGAAATCGTTTTTCTCCATTCAAATGGCGTTATTATGTCAAAATAGAAGTAAAAAAGTCGTTTCTCTCCAACTCTTCATCGTCATGATTACAAATGTGTTTTTCACGATAGTTTTTTATTCCACGAAGATATTCCCCTCTCTGATCGTCCTTCGCTCATAGTCCGTTCCTCCTCCGCTATGACTCCGCTCTTTCGCCTATATAGAACTATAGGATCATAGGAGCTACATAGGAGTTACATAGGAGTCATAAGGGAGGAAGAAAGAGAAATTTACAGGCTTTTCAGTTTACGCTTGGCGAACTCAAGACTGCTGATGCCAAGTTTCCCGGTAATGCTCTCAGGACATGAATATGACAGAGTGACATTCTGCAGACGAATGTATGAACCAGAGCTGAAGGCAAAGTCTGAATATCCGAGGTGATAATAATATTTCTGATACACATCGCTCTTTGTCGTGGTGGTAAGTGCAGGATATTTTGCATCCTGTCCTGGAGTGGTCCAGTAATTTTCTGCCATCTCATGCGTTACGTTATTTGACCAGCCAATAGGATTATAGTAATAATAGAGATAGCCGTACTGGTACTTGCGGTTACGGAAATAGAAGTTCACATCGAGCGAGAAATTGCGATAGGTGAACGTGTTGTTGAAACCGCCATAGAACTTAGGATCTCTCGTACCGAGATACTGGTAGTCATCGTTAGAGTTGATGATTCCGTCACCGTTCACATCCTCCACGGTTGGCAGACCTGTCTGGTTATCCACGCCATACCGCCTGTGAGGTTCTTCTTCAGACTGTTATCCCGATAACTGCCGATGGAGGGAGTAGCATTAACAATCTCCCGGTATCTTTTCTTCGCTTCCTTGCGAAGCTGACTGATGTCCCATTCCGCACACTCTTCACGCAGCACCTTGAAACATCGTCCCTGCATGAAGTGCCACATCAGCTTATCAGCAATAGTATATTCCATAATAGAACAGGAAAGAGCAGTTCATAGTCTTATTCAGTTCATAGTTCATAGTGCATAGTTAGCCTACTCGCGCCAACCAACTATGAACTATGAATTATGAACTATGCACTATTCAACGCTACAGAAGAATGATGGGAATCCCTCTACTGTTGCCACCTTCGTCTCTACCTCTCCTGTGTTGATGTCAACTGTTGAGAAGCCGTTGTATTCGTCGTTTGCCGAGCCGTAAACCATCTTATTGCCATAGCGCCCCATGGCAACGCCATGTCCGTTAGAACGTGGAAGTCCTTCTATAACCTTTGCGGTCTTGTTGTAAAGGTCAATCAATACAGGAACACCGATACGTGCAAGGTATGTGTTGGTGTTTGTTGGGTCAAGGGCATAGGCATAACCGTATGCGTACATCTTTCCATTGCCGACATAACGGCACATCAGCAGCACGTTGACATAGTCGCAACTCAAACCGCTGACCTTTGTCGTTGCGAAACTGAATTTATATGTTTCGTCAAACTCGGTCTCTCCCTTCCTGATACGTGCCATGCCTGAGTTGAGAGTTGGGATATAGCCAAACGACCCTGTGCAGTTGATGTAGATGTCGCCTTTCTCGTCCTCGAAGATAGACTGGTTGTCGATAGGACGTGTAGGACCGCAAAGCTTGAGGGAGGTGTTGCGTATCTTCTTTATGAACTTATCGTCAGAGACATCATAAAGTGCCATCTCCAAAGCGTTTTCCTGAGGCATCCATTGTGCGTTATACTGTTCAAGACCAACAAATAGAATGCCATCGCGGATGTAGAGAGCACCAGGATATGCGGAAACGCCTTCGTTGCTGAGACTTGTGAGGTCGATGCGTGAAATCTCCTTCATCGTCTGAGGGTTGAAGGTGATGATGAGGTTAAGGCTCTGACAACAAACGTATGCCTTCTCTGTGTTTGCCTCTACAACGATAGCCGCACTCGAATTTGCAGGAAGAGTCATAGACCCCTTGAGTTCCAGTTCGTTCTTGTCGTTGAGGATGTAACGCTTGAGCTTCATCTCTGTACCTCCCATATAGTCAGGGAATACATAGATGTTACCGCTCTTGCATACGCATGGGTAAGAGCCGAATCCGAGAGGCAGGGCATTGGCATTGGTGTAGTTCACGCCATCTTGCAGTTTCCCTACAGCCTGTAGGTAACCGCTACCGCTATCGCCTGAGGGGTTGGTTACCGTGGTAGAAAACAGGATTCTGCCTTCTGATTTTGGCAGTTCATCATCATCATCATTGTCGCAGGCAGTAAAGCATACTGTTAATGCCATTGCCATAATGCCTAACCAAGCCTTTCCGGATGGAAGGATGTTTGAAAGTTTCTTTTGCATGTTGTTTGTTTTTTTTGATTTGAAAATACTAACTACCCTTGAGGGGACTGGCGGGTATTACTTCATTATATATTTCACCTTAAAAGCAACATTTCTTCCTGGAAGCGGACGGTTCAAGTCGGAATAAACAACCCTGTCGGTAAGGTTCTTCAGCTTGAAAGAAAGAGTCCAACGGTTGTTGCCGAAGCTATGCTCTATGCCAGTATCAAAAGTGAGTGATGTAGGGATTTTACGATCTTGATACTTACTCATCTCAAAGTCGTAGAAATACTCGTGGATATAGGAAGAGTCGAAGAGGAAACGGCTGTTCTGCTCCTTACCTCCAAAGAGATTCTCCTTGTGAAGCTCAATGCCGAAGTTTGCAAGGAAGTATGGGATGTTTGGCATACGCTTGTTGTACGTAGGGTTTGCAGCCGTTGAGCCCACTTCATGCTTACGCTTGTCCCTAAGATCCTGATAGGTGGCATTAGCATAGCAATAAAGGAATGACGTTACATCGCCCTTGATGTCAATCTCCGCTCCTTTCGTTACAACCTTTCCGAAGTTGGCATAGCGAGCCATAGACGGAATCATGTCGGCCTGATAGCGAATCATATCGTCAAGCTGGTTTAGGAAACAGTTTGCCTCGATCTCTACAAAACCATACGAATTGGTATGGTGATAGATTACTCCTCCTGTCAATCCCTTGCATCTCTCTGGCTCAAGATTAGTAGCAGGAAGTATGGAGTAGCCATTGCCTGTCAGCTCCTCTGCTGTAGGGATGCGAACCTCAGAGCTAACCGCTATCTTGGCAAGGAGATCGTCGGTTATCTTATATCGCATAGCCTCGCTGACGCCCCAGTAGTTACGGTTCAGGCTTACATCAACTGGGTTGTTGATATAGGTGCGCTCCAGAACCCTCGTCTCTGAACTGTAATTGAAGTTCTTTAAGGTCGTGGCACTCATGAATTTTCCGTTGAACAAGGTAAGGTCGTATGAGAAACCGGTCGTGAAACTGCTCATGTGGCTTGGGAAGTTGGTCTGATAGCCGAAACTCTTGTCCATAAGTTCGTTCTCGGGATTCTGCCTTGTATGGGTGGCATAAAGATTTATGTTGAATGAGTGATGCTCATTCAGCAGATAGTTCAGATTTAGCTTGCCAACATAGTCGTGAGTACGGTTGTCAGAATCAGAAGCATAGGTTCCCTGTTCTCCTCCGTATATTGTAACAGGGGAATATCTGTTGCCATCCCAGTCATAGCGCGACATTGCCTTGTCGCACAAACCATTCTTGCCATAGCTAAAGCATCCGTCAAAATCGAGGTCAAGACCGTCAATAAGGAAGTTGTCACGCTTCAAAGTGAGGGCGGCTATTCCTGACATTCCGTGATTGTATGCCTCACGGATGTCGCTGTCAATGCCCTGAATCTCAGCCCTTGTTGCCAAGAACACAAGTTCGAGCTTCGCCTCGTCGAAATACCATTTCGTGGCTTTTATCGAGCCTCCGAGCATCGCCTTCTTGAACTGGTCGTGATCACGCTCTACTACGCGGTTGTCAAGATTCTGAAGGTGCATCCTATAGTTGTTGTCCGAATATGTCAGACAGCCTCCAAAGCCGAATTGCAAGCCGGAATTGTTATCTGTTCTCTTGAATGCAAAGTTCAGTTTATGGGTATTGAAAGATGCAATCTCATAGCTTGCATCCAGATATACAGGCGGATATTCCTTCGTCACTACATTCACGGCACCTCCCAGGGCAGAGCCTCCAAAACGATAAGGCACAATACCTTTATATACCTCTATGCGTTCAATCATATCCGTCGGGATGTCATTAAGCGAGACATAGTCGCTTAGCTGACCTATGGCAGCCTCGTCAATATAAACTCCCATTCGTTTTCCCTCAAGACCGCGCACGGATATTCGTGAGGCACTACCCACACCTCCGGTACTTCTAATCGCAATACCAGCGGTTCGAGCAAGCGCATCGTTAATACTTGTGGTAGTTCCTTCCAACTGCCGTTTACCTAAGACCGTGACAGGCATGGCTGCCTCACGCATCTTGCGAATCTCGTTGTGAGCAACAACGGTTACACCGTCCAAATCCTTTTTGTAAACATAGCTTGTATCGGCATTTGCATTATCCTGAGCTGATACATTCGTTGCAGCCATTAAGGCCGAAAATACAATCTTTAATTTCATTTATTGTCTTTATTAACTATATGTTAGTTATGTTCGCTATTCAAGGCCGCTGGTCTTCGATTTACCGACTGCAAAATTACAGATAAAATCCTATGCCAGCCAAATATTTCAATGACAAAATCGCCCCCTCCACCTTAAAATACTCATTTCTCGGTATCATTTTCTGTTATCATATAATTAACAGAATACCCACATTTATGTATTTTCATTCGTATCCGTCTTCATTATTTGCACAATAGAAAAACATATTCTAACTTTGCAACATCAAATCAAAATAAATGCATAAAAACATAATGATTTTTATTCGATAAATTATGAAAATTCAAAAAATTGTAGGTCGTGAGATCCTTGACTCACGCGGTAATCCAACCGTAGAAGTGGATGTAGTTCTTGAAAATGGTGTTATGGGACGTGCTGCTGTGCCTTCTGGTGCAAGTACCGGCGAGAATGAGGCTCTTGAGCTTCGCGATGGCGACAAGGCTCGCTATCTCGGCAAGGGCACACTGAAGGCGGTGGCTAATGTGAACGAAATCATCGCCCCTGCACTTATCGGCGATGATGTGTTCGCTCAGCGTGCCATCGACCAGAAGATGCTTGAAATCGACGGCACACCTACCAAGAGCCGACTCGGTGCCAATGCTATCCTCGGTGTTTCCCTCGCTGTGGCTCAGGCTGCCGCAAAGGCCCTCAACATTCCTCTCTATCGCTATATCGGTGGTGCAAATGCCTATACCCTGCCTGTTCCTATGATGAACATCATCAACGGCGGTGCCCACTCTGATGCTCCTATCGCTTTCCAGGAGTTCATGATCCGTCCTGTAGGTGCTCCTTCTATCAAGGAGGCTGTGCGCATGGGTGCTGAGGTGTTCCATAACCTTGCAAAATTGCTGAAGAAGCGCGGTCTCTCTACTGCCGTTGGCGATGAGGGCGGTTTCGCTCCTGCCCTCGACGGTGTTGAGGATGCCCTCGACTCTATTTGTCAGGCTATCAAGGATGCCGGATATGAGCCAGGAAGGGATGTGAAGATTGCAATGGACTGTGCTTCAAGTGAGTTCTCTGTTGTGGAGAACGGTCAGTATTTCTATGACTACAAACAACTGAAGAACGGCAAGCAGAAGGACCCTAACGGTAAGAAGCTTACGGCTGAAGAGCAGATTGACTATCTCGAGCAGCTCATCACCAAGTACCCTATCGATTCTATCGAGGACGGACTTGACGAGAACGACTGGGAGAACTGGGTTAAGCTCACACAGCGCATAGGCGACCGTTGTCAGCTTGTGGGTGACGACCTCTTCGTTACCAACGTGAAGTTCCTCCAGAAGGGTATTGCCATGGGCGCAGCCAACTCTATCCTCATCAAGGTTAATCAGATAGGCTCACTCTCAGAGACTCTCGACGCTATCGAGATGGCTCATCGTCACGGCTATACAACTGTTACATCACACCGCTCTGGCGAAACCGAGGACACTACTATTGCCGACATTGCCGTTGCCACTAATTCCGGTCAGATAAAGACAGGCTCACTCTCTCGTACCGACCGTATGGCAAAGTATAACCAGCTTATCCGTATCGAGGAGGAACTGGGTAGTGTGGCAAAGTACGGTTACAACAAGATTAGGTGATATTAGACGATGAATATGTAACCTTCGCACATACCATGTGTGAACATACGAACTTTTGAATAAACCATTTTTAAAACAGGCTACATTGTGAAATGCAGCCTGTTTTTTGTTCTTCACATTATTTCGATTTTCCTTTAAAAACTTGCCTGTATCGGAATTTTTTACTACTTTTGCGCCTAAACATAGCATAAAAACTTGCCAATAATGAAGTACTTCAGAATTGAGGAGTAAAACTGTTTCGCCCTACATTTTAGGCACAAAACTAAGGAATATATGGAAAAGATAGTTTACAGGAAGCTGACAGAAGCTGAACTGGAGATATTTATCAATATGAGGATTGCGCAGCTTACTGAAGAATACACTAATACGGGAAGAAGCATTCCCGAAGGAGTGGATCTCAAGACTGCATTGAGGGACTATTACCAGAGGCATATGAAAGAAGGAACCTTCGTTTCATGGTTGGCAATGGATGGCGATAAGATTATCGGCACAAGCGGTATGTCCTTTGTCGAGAAACCTCCATACTTCACTTGTCCGTCTGGAAGATTGGGGCTGCTGTCAAGTATGTACACCGATCCACGTTATAGAAGGATGGGTATTGCAAAAGAACTTCTTCACAGAGTCGTTGAAGAGGCAAGAGCCTATGGTTGTGGATCTGTACATATAACAGCCTCGAATATGGGCGTAAAGCTGTACACGGCATACGGTTTCAAGCATAACGGCAACTTTATGCAATACGACCTTTAGCAAGCACAATATGAAAGAACAAAAGAACCATTGAAATATATTATGAACCAGAAACTCAAATTCCTTATACCAATTTTCCTCATCCTCCTTCTTGCATCCTGCAACGAGAAAGAAGAGAAGAAGCACGCATTACCAGCTCCTATGGAAGAGATTGATACCACAAGCATGAAGAAAAGTCTGTTGCGTGAGATAAAAGCATTCGTCGTGGAACATGACAGTTGCAAGGCATTCATTCTGTATAGTATGAAGACATCCAAAATGAAAAAGAATCAATATAATGGATGTATAGGATGCCGATTAATCTTCAATGATATATTCTGTATTCATGAGGCTGCCGATTTACATTTTGATAGCGGAGAATTCACAGTAAGAAGAAACTATCCACATAGATATATTGATATTAACGGTAAGATTATATATGTTCCTTCAGAAGATGACTCATTCTATGACCAGAAGAAACTAAAGAGCATTGTGGATAGCACAGTAGTGAAAGAAGAGCGTCCTATAGACAAGAGATATTTCATCATATACGACTTAAAAGACAGCTGTGAGAAAGTCTCATATCCATTCTTTAGTGATAGCATATACGAATATGAACCCAATTCTATAACTCCAATATTCACCAAGGATGAACAGACAACCCATATCCATTTTGTAAACATAAAAGCCTCTCCAGAACATAATAGCAAATAAGATTTTTCTCAAACGCGGAGTCGCAGAGTTTTTCTTTACGAACACGGAATTATTCGTAAGCTCATCAAGCTAAAGCAAGTCACGAAAGAAACGAAGTTTTGTTTATTCTGTTACTTCCGTGTTCAGATAAATACTTTGATATATTGAGAATGGGTGGAATCAGAATCCGTTTCTCTTCGCTCGTAGCCTTTGATAGAAGAGCATGACCTGCATTTCTTCATTCTACGTTGTTCTGTTGTCGGCTCCCTTTGCCTCCCATCAGAAATGGGAATCACATAGGAATCACTTGGGAATCACATGGGACTTGCTCCAGACGCTTCCGGGCAATTTCGTGACCCCGAATCATGTTTTCTTGAGTATAAAATTACCAAATCCCGAATTGGCGGTTAGGACTTAGCATGAGTTAGCGTGCAATAGTAGGACATTTTCCTGATTTTTTCCTGTAAGATGATTATCCGCAATTAGGTGACATGCGGCCTGAAGGGCCAATAAGCTAACAGCCTAGGGCATCGCCCTAGGTATAGCGAGAGAGTAAGTTCGCCCTGAAAGGGCAAAAGCATTATATCATGTGTTAGGGCTTTTGCCCCTTCAGGGCGTTGAATTCCCCATTTAACCAATACCACAGGGCGTTGCCCTGGGCTATTGGCTCGTTGCCCCTTCGGGGCGCAAACCGACTAGCAATTTTACGCTAAGCTCAACAAGCTAAAGCAAATTCCCAATCTACGCAATCTTAATCCAATAAGAAACTGGACTTGCGCCCTTGATTTAGAAAGTAAATTAAAAGAAATTTAAACCTGTAAATTAATTTACTGATAAAATTTATTGCTCATTTGTTTTCCCAATAATATACTCGCGCAAGCGAGCCTTTCTTTTGCTTTGCCTGCCAAGCAGCAATCTTCTGCATCTAAATCTGGACAGAAGCATGCAAAGAGTGACAGATAATCTCAACAATCTTGTCCGACAGGTCCTTTTTCTACACTTGATGAACCGATAAGAAGGTTTATTGGGCCGTGGAGCTCGAGGAAACGGTTAATTCAATTATGACCTTCACGCCTTGTAGATGAGATGCAAATGCCGAAAATGGCATCAGAATGACAGTTTTACGCGTCTTAGGAGGCAAAAAATTAATGATTTCTGTACCGTTTTTTGTTCAGGCATCATTGGTACTGTTAATCTTGAAATATCCTACATTGTTGAAAATCAGCTTATTAGAAGATATTAAACTAAAGACCGAGCATGGACAGGACAGTACGGACAGAAGGACAGTTGAATTTTTGAAAACACGAATTTTCTTTATCTTTACTTATAACTATCTTATTATTAATTAATTATAATATATAATATATAGAAAATAGAGATAAATGTATTGCAAAAACACATCTGTCCATCTGTCCAACTGTCCAATTGTCACGCTCACGCTCTACCCAGACAAACTTCTTCCCTATATAGCCTTTGACACCATCACGCAACTATTCACCCACCTCGAAGGCAAAGATGTCAACGCTAAAGTCGGCATCCTTCTTCAGAGGGTAGAAAAAAGATTAATGTATAAAATGACAGAATAACATGAAAAAACGCTGAAAAGAAAAATAAAATTTGGTAATTTGCCATAGAATCATTACTTTTGCAAAAGATATTAATTATGAGGCTTATGATAGACCAAATTATTGACTATAACAAGACTTTCGTAGAGAAAAAGGGCTACGAGAAGTATATCACCGATAAGTACCCCGACAAGAAACTTGCAGTCTTGTCATGCATGGATACCAGATTGACAGAATTACTACCTGCTGCCTTGGGACTGAAAAACGGTGAT
This sequence comes from uncultured Prevotellaceae bacterium, assembly GCA_902801155.1. Lineage (GTDB taxonomy): Bacteria > Bacteroidota > Bacteroidia > Bacteroidales > Bacteroidaceae > Prevotella. Next base: position 195,970 of record CADCHG010000001.1, read on the forward strand.
GCAAAGATCATAAAGAATGCCGGCGGTCTGGTAATTTCAGCCTTCGACTCTGCAATGCGAAGTCTGATAGTTGCCATCTATGAACTTGGCGTTAAGGAAATCATGGTGGTGGCACACTCACATTGCGGCGCTTGTCACATGAGCTACGACCACTTTCACCATGAGATGATTGCCCGTGGAGTAACAGATGAAACCCTTGACACCATCCAGAAATGCGGCATCGACCTGCATCATTGGCTGGAGGGTTTCAAGGATACGCACGAATCAGTTCGCAAGACAGTAGAGACTATCAAGACGCATCCCCTTGTGCCAAAGGATATCGTGGTTCGTGGGTTTATCATTGACTCTGAAACAGGCGAATTGGAAGAAGTAATATAGAGGTTATATGTTTTACATTCTCGACTTTATATATTACAAGGCGGCAAAGCTATATGCCAAGTTCAAACTTGGACCGATTGGTCCAAAGATATTCTATACGGGAGCACATCCTGACACCATTGTGAGTCTAATCGTTTCCGGTGTCACACTATTCATTCCGCTAAACATATATAAATACATTTTCATGTATATACTTGATGCACAAGCATTCGTGATTGGTATGCTTGTAGTATTTGCCCTGTATTATTTTCTGATTTTGATTCCATTTCAACTCAGATACGAACGCATACCGATAGATTCGCTTAAACGAAAATACGAAGGCTGCTGGCTGGATAGCCATATGTCTAATTTCATGATTATCCCGATTGCTATAGTATTGACTGTTGGAGGTATCTTCTTCGCGTTTTTTACATTCATTGCCACATTCCTATGAAAAGGCAAAAGGTCAAAATCTTTGGCTTATCCACATAACAAAAATCCCTATAACCGCTTGGCTATAGGGATTTTTACATTATATTAGAGGTTGATTAGAACTCTGCGTTATTCGGAGTACGTGGGAAAGGTATCACGTCGCGAATGTTCTGCATACCTGTTACGAAGAGGATGAGACGCTCGAAACCGAGACCGAAGCCTGCGTGTGGACAGCTACCGAAACGGCGGGTGTCAAGATACCACTCCATATCCTTCATTGGAATGTTACGTTCCTTGATTTCGTTCAGAAGCTTGTCGTAGCTTTCCTCACGGACAGAACCACCGATAATCTCACCAATCTGTGGGAAGAGAACGTCAGTACCCTGTACGGTTGGAGCCATTTCCTTACCATCAAGCACAGGATTCTTCTCGTCTATCTTCATATAGAATGCCTTGATAGCCTTTGGATAGTTGGTCATGATGACCGGCTTCTTGAAGTATTCCTCAACGAGGAAGCGCTCGTGCTCAGAAGCGAGGTCGTCGCCCCAGTTGCATGGGAACTCGAACTTCTTGCCCTTCTTCACAGCTTCCTGAAGAATCTCGATACCCTTGGTGTAAGGCAGACGAACGAACTCCTCCTTCAGCACGCCCTCAAGACGAGCGATAAGTCCCTTGTCAATCATCTGGTTAAGGAACTCGAGGTCGTCCTTACAGTTGTCGAGAGCCCACTTTACGCAGAACTTGATGAAGTCTTCCTCAAGATCCATCAGTTCGTCCATATCGATGAAGCAAACCTCTGGCTCGATCATCCAGAACTCTGCGAGGTGACGTGGAGTATTTGAATTCTCAGCACGGAAAGTAGGACCGAAGGTGTAGATAGCTCCGAGAGCTGTTGCACCAAGCTCACCCTCAAGCTGTCCTGATACGGTGAGTGATGTCTGCTTGCCGAAGAAATCGTCAGAGTAGTCAATCTTACCGTCCTCACCCTTCTTGAGGTCGTAGAGGTTCTTGGTTGTTACCTGGAACATCTGACCTGCGCCCTCACAGTCAGAAGCTGTGATGAGAGGTGTGTGGAAGTAGAAATAACCGTGCTGGTGGAAGTATGTGTGGATGGCAATCGCCATATTGTGACGGATGCGCATCACAGCACCGAATGTGTTTGTACGCAGACGCATGTGCGCGTACTTTCTCATATACTCGAAGCTCTGGCCTTTCTTCTGCATTGGGTAGTCGTTACCGCAGAGGCCATAGATTTCGATTGCAGTTGCGAGGATTTCAGAGGTCTGTCCCTTACCCTGGCTCTCTACGAGAGTACCCTCAACGTGGATACAAGCGCCTGTGGTAATCTGCCTAAGAATCTCATCGTCAAATTTATCCGTGTCTGCTACAATCTGAATATTCTTTATGGTAGAGCCGTCGTTAAGAGCGATGAAATCAACAGCCTTGCTTGAGCGGTGGCTGCGAACCCATCCCTTTACGTCGATAGCTTCACCGAAAGCAGTTGAACGAAGAGCGTCAACTATTTTTGTTCTTTTCATAAGCCTAACCAAGCCTTCCCAAAGGGAAGGATGTTCTATACATACCTCTCTCAGGGAAGACTTGGGTAATTATTGATTATTAAACGAATATACTATATAAAGTTCCTCCCCTAGGGGGAGGTTAGGAAGGAGCTCTCTTACTCGAAAGCGCCCATTCTGAGCATCTCCACTTCCTTCTCGGTGAGGAAACGCCAGTCGCCACGACGGAGGTTCTTCTTGGTAAGACCAGCGAACTGTACGCGGTCGAGCTTGGTAACGTGATAGCCAAGGCTCTCGAAGATACGGCGCACGATACGGTTCTTACCAGAGTGAATCTCAATGCCAACCTGTTTCTTGTCGGTTGGAGAAGCATACTCGATAGCATCAGCCTTGATATCGCCGTCATCGAGGGTGATACCATTGAGAATCTGACCCATGTCGTAAGCTGTTACAGGCTTGTCAAGATATACGTGATATACCTTCTTCTTCAGGAACTTAGGATGAGTGAGCTTAGAAGCGAGGTCACCGTCGTTAGTGAGAAGCAGCACACCTGTTGTATTACGGTCAAGACGACCTACAGGATAGATACGCTCTGGACATGCGTCCTTAACGAGATCCATAACAACCTTACGCTGCTGTGGGTCATCAGTAGTTGTCACATAGTCCTTTGGTTTGTTGAGGAGCACGTAAACCTTCTTCTCAAGAGTTACAGGCTGATCGTGGAACATGATGGTATCTGTGCGGAGTACCTTTGTTCCGAGCTCTGTTACTACCTGTCCGTTTACGGTTACTACTCCTGCTTCGATGAAGTCATCAGCCTCACGACGTGAGCAAACACCTGCGTTAGCAAGGAACTTGTTCAGACGAAGTGGCTGTGTTGGATCGATATTGTTCTCAGCGTATTCAATACGCTTCTTCATTGAGTACTTAGCATTTGGATTGTAGCCAGGTGTGTGCTGACGCTGTGGACCACGCTGTGGGCCATAACCGCCACCACGCTGTGGACCGTAACCGCCGCCACGCTGTGGACCGTAACCGCCACCACGCTGTGGACCATAACCGCCACCACGCTGCTGACCGTAACCACCACCACGCTGCTGACCGTAACCGCCACCACGCTGCTGACCGTAGCCACCACGCTGCTGATAACCGCCACGCTGCTGCTGATAACCACCACGAGGCTGCTGATAGCCGCCACGAGGCTGCTGATAGCCACCCATGTTCTCTTCTGGATTCTCTCCCTCGCCATTATATTGTGGGCGATACTGAGGACGCTGCTGATAGCCGCCCTGCTGATAACCGCCACGAGGCTGCTGCTGATAGCCACCACGAGGCTGATAGCCACGAGACTGATAACCGCCTTCCTCACGCTGTGGACGATTGCTTGTCAGGTTAGCACCGAATCCCTCTGGACGGAATTCGCCATCGTCTTCTGTTGGACGCTGTGGGCGATAGCCCGGACGAGAACCACGGTCTGAAGAGTAAGCTGCACGCTGACCGATACGAGCGCGCTGACGAGGACGTGCTGCATTGAAACTACCGTCCTGCTGAAAACCGCCCTCACGGGCAGAAGAGTCTTCTGATACTGAATTCTGCAGACTCTGGAGCTTGTCGTTTTCTGTTTCCATCATTTAGATCTGTTTATTACTTTAATTTTACTTATTTTATCTTTTATATAGCCTCAGCCTCACGGTCGTCGGCATATCATTTTTAAATACCAGTATAATTGCTTGGAGTTATTGCCATAAGCTCTGCCTTGACAGCATCGCTGACATCAAGAGTCTTGATGAACTCGTGGATTGTCTCCTCATCCATGTGCTTGTTGGTACGTGTGAGAGCCTTGAGAGCCTCGTATGGATGTGGATAAGCCTCACGACGGAGGATTGTCTGTATAGCCTCAGCCACAACAGCCCAAGTATTGTCAAGGTCGCGCTGCAAAGCCTCCTGATTGAGGATGAGCTTGCGAAGTCCCTTCAATGTGCTCTGGATAGCGATGATGCCATGACCGAGAGGCACACCGATGTTACGGAGTACTGTTGAGTCGGTAAGGTCACGCTGTAAACGGCTTACTGGCAGCTTCTGAGCAAGGAACTGGAGTATGGCGTTAGCAATACCGAGGTTACCCTCTGAGTTTTCGAAGTCGATTGGGTTGACCTTGTGAGGCATAGCGCTTGAGCCTACCTCACCAGCCTTGATCTTCTGCTTGAAGTATTCCATAGAGATATACATCCAGAAGTCACGGTCAAGGTCTATGATGATTGTATTGATACGACGGATGGCATCAAATACAGAACCAAGGTGGTCATAGTTAGATATCTGGGTAGTGAACTGCTCGCGCTCAAGTCCGAGCTTCTCGCTTACGAACTTATTGCCGAATGCCTTCCAGTCATACTGAGGATAAGCCACACGGTGAGCGTTGTAGTTGCCCGTAGCACCACCGAACTTAGCGGTGAACTTGCAAGCCTTGAGTGTCTCGAGCTGCTCCTGAAGACGATATACGAATACCATCACCTCCTTGCCGAGACGTGTTGGAGATGCAGGCTGTCCATGTGTTTTCGCGAGCATTGGAACGTTTTTCCACTCTTCTGCATAGTCAGAGAGTTGCTTGATGAGTTCCTCTACCTGCGGGATGAAGACCTCTGCGAGAGCCTCCTTGACAGAAAGAGGTACGCTTGTATTGTTGATATCCTGTGAAGTAAGTCCGAAGTGGATGAACTCGCGGCTCTTCTCGAAGTAGCCTTCACCGAGACCGTTCTTTTCCATTTCGTCAAGTTTCTCCTTGATGAAATACTCTACTGCTTTCACATCATGGTTAGTTACCTTCTCGATGTCCTTTACACGCTGTGCGTCCTGTTCAGAGAAGTTTTCGTATATACCACGAAGCTGTGGGAAGAGCGTCTTGTCGAACTCAGCAAGCTGAGGCAATGGGAGCTCACAAAGGGTAATGAAATACTCTATCTCTACACGAACACGATAACGGATAAGTGCGTACTCTGAGAAATATTCAGCAAGGCTTTCCGTCTTTCCTCTGTAGCGGCCATCAATAGGCGAGATGGCTGTCAAAATATCCAGATTCATTTTCTGTTTAATTGTTTTTATTACCTAAAATTACTATTTTCCTTTAAATTGCTTAGACATACTTGGATTTAATCCCACGTTACAATCCTAATGCACATTATAGAAATTACCATATTCGACATCAAGTCGGTAGGCATTCATTATATACAAATTTGGGGCAAAGTTACGAAAAATATTTGAAACCACCATATTTTCAGTCATAAAAAAAGGTTAAATCTTCACAAAAGGAGCACAAAGCCCTATTATTCAAGCATTTTCGGGCATAACAAGCGTGATTTTCCATAACATATTGTCTTATACTGAAATTGGTTTACACTTTTCTCAAACAAATAAAAGTATAAGACATAGTACCCAAGCAACTTATTGAACATCAAAACTTTCCCTAAAAAGATAGAATAAAATTGCATTTTCTTTGAGGGAATTTTCCGTATGTGGGAAAGTATTAGTAACTTTGCACTTGTCACTCGGGAATTGTGTGATAGGTGTCAGATGTTTGGTAATGGTGGTTACACACTAAACTCTAAACTGTTCCTCCGTTATAATACCGTTGTAAATCCGTTCCCCGTAATCGAAAGAACGACGGATCAGGAAGGAAAGAAAAGACACCTGTCAACGAAAAAATTTCATCTCCGATGCAAGGTTTCCCGATTTCCTGCATTATATAAACATAACGTCAAACAAAAACATCAATAAAATGAAGAAGAACAAACTCTATACTATGGGAATGCTAGTGATGGCTACCCTATTCTCAACCACAAGCTGCACATCCAACGAGGAGGCACGCACCAACAGCAAACCAGTCATAGACCCTGTAGAACCTATAACGGATTATGTCCTGACCAACTATGACAACTTTGTCAAGCCTCTATACAATGAGATTTCCGAAAAGAGCAGGAAAGACGAGAATTTCATGGTCTCACCACTCAGTATTGCCGAGGTTCTGACAATGATTAGCAACGGGGCAAAAGGCGAGACGCTGAAGCAGACTCTTGCCGTAATGGGATTAGACACCAACGTGGAAAGACTCAACGAGGCATTCAGCACCACTAACAAGTACTTGACAAAAGCCGATCCTGAGACCAGCCTTGCAATAGCCAATTCGCTATGGATTGACAAGACATTCAACATAAAGGACGAATATGTTTCGACTAACAAGAAATGGCTGAATGCAGAAAGCCGCAATCAGGAACTTCCAACAGAGAAGACAATGAACGACATTAATTCATGGTGCGACGACAACACGAATGGATGTATCAAAAAACTATTACCCCAGCCGCTCGATCCAAGCACTAAGCTCGTGTTCATCAACGCCCTCTATTTCAAGGGTATATGGGAGAACAAATTCAATAAGAGCAATACTAAGGAAGATAATTTTACGAGCATAGACGGCTCTGTGGCAAAGGTTAACATGATGCACCTGACAGATAGTTTCAACGTATGGATTGGCAAAAAGATGGACATGGTGGAACTGCCTTACGGAAATGGAACTTTCTGCATGGAGGTCTATCTGCCTCACACAGGAGAGAAACTTGAGAATTGCATGAAGTCGCTTACTCAGGACACATTCTTCGAGATACGCGACAAGAAGAGCAAGCAGAAAGTGAATCTCGGTATGCCAAGAATGGAACTGAAATACAACACTTCCATCAAAGAGCCTCTCATGAACATGGGCATGACGGATGCATTCGGGAATGCTGACCTCAGCGGAATATCCAACGGAGCAATAAACATTTCTGATATCAAGCACATCACATACATCAAGGTTGATGAAGATGGCACAGAGGCAGCCGCCGTAACCGCAGCCATTGCTGTCGGTTGCGCCCTTCATACCGAACGACCTATTAACTTCATCGTGGATCGCCCGTTTGCATATATCATAAGAGAGAAATCCACTGGCATGATTCTCTTTATGGGTAGAGTGGTGAAAATGTAGGGGACTCAAGAAATTCTTGAAAAAAAGCACTTACCTATGCAAGGTTTTCGAGCTTTCTGCATTCTACAAATAAAAACCCTTTAAAACTACTAAAAAGATGAAACGCTCAAAATTCTATGCAATGGCATTATTGATGTCTACAGCATTATTCTCTACCACAAGTTGTGATAGTTCTTCTGATGATTCAGAAACCCCACAACCAGTAATTTGTCCGACTGACCAGACAACGACAACCATACTTAATGCCTCAAAAAACAAGGCTTTCTCCCTATTCGCAGAGGTAAACGCGATAACACGCGCTAACGAGAACTTCACGATATCGCCTCTCAGCCTGTCGGAAATGCTTGCTATGGCATCAAACGGAGCTAACGGCGAGACTCGCAAGCAGATAAACTCAATCATAGGTGTCAACGATAATATAAGCAAGGAAAGCTTAAACGAGGCATTCAACAGCCTCAACGAGTACCTTGCAAAGGTTGATAGCAAGACAACATTCACTACTGCTAATTCCGTATGGATTGATGAAGGTTTCAAAGTTAAGCCAGAATTCCTCAGCGACAAGAAATTCATAGGTGAGACTTTCAACCAGAAGCTTTCAACCACAAAGACAAGGGACGACATCAACAACTGGTGTGACGTAAAAACACATAGTTGCATAAAGAAAGTACTTTCAGAACCACTTCCTGAAACTTGCAGAATGCTACTTGCCAACGCCCTCTATTTCAAGGGAATGTGGAAGAACAAATTCGACAAGGCTGACACGAAGGAAAAAGAGTTTACCAACTCAGATGGTTCTAAGTCAAAGGTTCAGATGATGTCCCAAGTAAGCGAGTTCCTTGCCTATGAAGGAATTGACATGGATTTTGCAGAATTCCCATACGGCAACGACAACTATTGCATGGACGTATTTCTTCCTCACGAGGACAAGAAACTTGACGAGTGCATGAAGAATTTCGACCAAAAGACCTTTGAAGAGTATCTCAACAAAGCAGGTAAGGGAGAGGTGTTGGTTGAAATGCCAAGAATGAAACTGGAGTATATGAACTCTCTCGTAAAGCCACTCAAGGCTATGGGCATGACGGATGCTTTCTCTGAAAAGGCTGACTTCTCAGGCCTTTCTGACGAAAAGGTAAGTATCTCAGACGTGATACAAGCCACCTTTGTGAACGTGGATGAAGAGGGCACAGAAGCGGCAGCCGTAACAGTAGCAACTCTGGATAATTGCGTTGTTATGCCTATGCGGACATCGTCTTTCATCATGAATCACCCGTTTGTATATATCATCCGCCAGAAGACATCAGGCACAATTCTCTTCATTGGCAAGGTGAGAAAGCTATAGAAATGACGATTGACAACCAACTGACAGAACGACTGTTGAAAAACGACCGTAAGGCTATGCAAGAACTGTATGGTCTTACGGTTCGCTATCTCTTTGCCGTCTGTCAGAGATACGTTGTCAACGAAGAAGATGTTCGCGACATCCTTCAGGAAACCTACATAAAAACCTACAAAAACATAGGTAATTTCAAACAACGAGATGGAAATTCGCTCGTTTCTTGGATGACAAGGATAGCCATAAACGAATCGCTTATGCTTTTGCGAAGGAAGCACAAGGATGCCTTTATTGAAACATCAAAGGAGCTGCCTGACCGTGAGGAGGATCTGGAGGTTTCAAGGTTCTCCGCAGAGCAGCTACACAACGCCATACAGCAATTACCCACAGGCTATCGCGTGGTTCTCAACCTCTATGCCTTTGAGGACAAATCGCACAAGGAAATAGCCCAGATGCTTGGCATTAAGGAAGCATCATCAGCATCTCAGTTACACAGAGCGAAGAACATGCTTCGCAAAATTCTATTAAAGCAGGAAGGAGGCAGACAATGAAAGAGAAATGGACTAAAGATCTTCAGAAGAAGATGAGCAACTACGAGGTTCCTACGATTCCCGAAGGATTGTGGGAAGATATTGATGCTGCCATTGGAGAAATGCCTTCAAAAACAACAAAGAAAGCCACCCTTTTCCCTAATTGGAAGAAGGCTTGTGCTGCTATCCTTCTTTTGCTTCTAATTCCGACAACTCTCCTTTTCATTAATAACAACAAGGAGAACGAGGCGCTTGTAGAGGATGGCTCTGTCGGCTATATTCCACAGCCAACAGCACCTATCAGCCCTATTACCCCAACTTCCTTCCCTATCGCGCAAGTTAATCATATCGCCACCCCACTTGCCCAGAAAGCTCCTAACACGCCAAAAACGTCCTTGGTTTTGGCACAAAGCCCTGCCCCCCAAGAGGAAGAAGTTCCAACCAACTCTCCCGAAGAAAAGCAAGCGGAAAAAGAACAAACGACATCTACCTCAGCTCCACAAAGCGATGAAAGAGCCACAACTCCAAAAGTTCTTCAAAGCGAGGATGCCCCTATCTTCAAGCAAGAGAAACAAGATGGTATTTATCTCGCCATGAATGCTTCCGGGGTTAATCTCTCATCAGGAGACTGGGCATCATCTGTAGAAAATAATATTCCAAACGACAAGGTCACCTACAACGATTCAGGATCTGGACTCTCTAACTCCTTCCCACCCGCCACATATCACGAGGAAGAGCATGATCGTCCTATAACTATCGGCTTACAGGTCGGCATTCCTGTTGCTGACAGATGGTCGGTTGCCACAGGTCTTGCCTATACATATCTCCATAGCGAGATTGAAGATGGTACGGCTTTATCCAGCATTCATACCGACCAGAAGCTGCATTTCATAGGTGTGCCCGTTCAATTGAACTACCAGCTCTACAACAACCGCTATTGCGACATATATATCGGAACTGGCGGACGCATAGACTTTGGTGTAAGCGGAAAGACGAATCACGACAGCCACCTCTCGCATCTGCCTGTCAATTTCTCGCTTAAGGTCTCAACTGGCGTTCAAGTCAAGCTCTTCAAGAGCCTCAACATCTATGCAGAGCCATCCATTCAGTATAATATCCCCGGCTCTACAAGATACAAGACATACTTCACCGAGCACAAAACCATGTTCGACCTACAGTTAGGCGTTAGGTTCACACCGTAGGACTTGCATGGACCTATGCCTTCCACAGACGGCATTCTTGGCGGTAGGCATCAGTCAGCTCGTATAGAGAACGACCATCGGGGACTTTACGATGACAGAACATTGAATTTGAAAGTTGGAAATTAAGTTATTTCCCTCACCCTATTCCCAATAAAGAATTTCGCGGTTGATGTCCCATTTGTGATCCTTTGGGAAATCATCGCCTTCCCATGCCTTCTTTGATGTCCATTTCTCGTATGGGGCGGTCCAGAAGGAATCGGTTGGTGGAAGACCGAGAGCCATGAAGGCGAGAGAGGTCATGTAGAGAGAGCCATTGTTGGTGTACCAGTCGGCTACGTTTGGATGTGAGCCTACGAAACCGATGGTGAGGAATCCACCTGCGTTATAGTTGCGAGAGAGAGGAGAGGCATCCTTGGCGGGGTTCTCAAGCTGTCCGTAGAACATACGGTTGGCAACGGCTGTGAGGGCTGAGCGCACCTGGCCTTCGGAGAGTTCCTTTGGAAGACATTTCTGCCATGCAAGCATAGCCAAAGGCTGGAGAGTAGCCATACGGTAAGGGATGCTACGACCTACGACTGGGAAGGTGCCCTCTGGAGAGATGAAACGCTCAAGGATGACACTCCACTTCTGCATACGCTTACGAACCTCGTTGAGGCGGTTCTTTGATCCACGACGCTTGCCGTTCTTGTCGAAGACGAGATAGCCGCCGCTTCCCCCACTCTTCTCTATCATCTCAAGACACTCGCAATACATTGGCTGGATGACGTATGAGTTGTAGTAATCGAAGGCGAAGGAAGGACCATCGCTATAGAGACCATCACCGATATACCATTCCTCTACCTTTGAGAGTGATAGCTTGACGCGATATGGGTCGTAGTCGGCTCCTACGAGCTTGAGGAAACACTCTTCCATGCCCACGAAGAGCAGCCAGTTGGTGTAAGGAGGGTCATAGCGACGGAGACCTTTTATCTCCTTTATGTAAAGGTCCTTTGTAGCCTTTGGCAGAGGCACCCAGAGGGAGTCGTAGCCACGGAAAAGGCCTTCCACAACGTAAGCACCATCTACAAGAGTCTGACCACCATTCTCCCATCCGAGACGGTCGGGGGAGTTAGGATCAACGGCATTGATGATTGCCTTGCGTGTCCACTCACGGAGCTGCTTACGCTTGACAGACTCAGGGGTGTCATCATCAGGGAGATTGAGCCAAGGGGCGAGACCGGCAAGGAGGCGTCCGAAAGCCTCCATATAGGCAACCTTCTTGTCGCGGTTGTCCCATGTAGGCGAGAGTTCGAGGTTCTTATTGCCGTTGGCGGTATCCATAACCTGCTGAAGCTTACCTTCAGCCATGTTCTTCATAACGGGTTCAGCCATCTGATACATGATATCCACCCATACCTCGCGGTCAGTCTTATGAGGCTGTGGTTTCTTTGCTACAGAGAGCATTGGCACAAGTGCCAGAAATAATAGAAGTCTTTTCATAATTTATGGTTAAGTTATTCGTTTATAATCATATTTTAACTGTTTTCTTTCGTACGAGCACACGCTTGCCATTCACCATCTTATATGTAGAAATGACCTTAGTACCCATAGGTGCACGTATGGTGTCTTTTTTCTTGTTTGTATATGTAAGAACTTTTTTATCAGCCTCTGCTCTTGCACGAACATATTCCTGTTCTCTCTTGGCATTACGAAGTTCCTCCTGTTGGCTTGTGTAGTCGGCATAGGTCTGTATGGAGGTATCGACAACCATCCGTATTTTAGGGTTACAACCATAGAAGATTGTATTATTGGCATTGCCGACAGACTGCTGCATATAGAGCATTGGCGAGTCGTTACAGACCGTAACCTTCTCCAGACTCATGCAATGCTCGAATGCTTTTGCATCTATGTTTCTGATACCAGGAGGCAGAGTTATCTCCTCCAAAGCATAACAACCAGAAAATGCACGTGGACTGATACGGTAGGTATTCTTTGGAAGGATGATTTGCCTGAGATTCTCGCAAGCCTCGAACATATACATACCTATCTGTCCGCTTATGGTCTTGGGACGGAGATGGTAGATAGAGTCGTCTCTGGTGATTCTGTATTCTCTGTCATTATTGGCCTTGGTTGCACAGAAGGCTTCCCAGTCGCTGTCCGTCATATTGGCAAACTCATAGAATTTTCCCTTCACATTCATCTTGAAGTTGATGGAACCGGCATCTATGTTGATATATGGAATGGAATCAGTAACAATGGTAGCCTCGGAGAGATCAAGCGAAGAGAGTATGCCCTTCCATGAGAAATAGTCGCAAGACTCATAGCCGCCAGCCATTCGTCGAATGAGACGGATATCAGCACCATTGATTTTTCCGATGATCTTCAGGGATGAGATATTTGGATAATCCTTCTCACTGAGAAGGGAGGAGAGGGTGCCTGGAGTCTCTATGGTAACTGTACGGTTGATGTGTGTTGCAGCATCATCGGGGAAGATATTCAGCAGGGCGGAATTGATGAATGAGTATTCGTTAATATCCTTTCTTACAATAGGGAAGCGATACCAGCCGTCGTAGGAACCACCCCACCCCATATTGAGGTGGAGGAAATCGGCATACATTCCGTCGCAGACAAACACATGATGACCTCCCGTGAGGATGCACGGACAGCCTTGATTAAGGTCGTTGCGTATGAGATTAACCATTGTATATTCATTTACACGAAGGCTGTTAACAAGGAACATGGCTGGCGAATAGCCGAAATTCCTGACCATGGCACGCTTGAAATCGCGGGAGTTGGAAGAGGTTCCCTCATAACCATATTCGGAACAGATGGCATGACCTACACGCTTCATCAGAGTGTCGAGCGCAGTATCATGGGGATAAAAGAAGTTATAGACATTGTTTAACTTGCCCCATGGGATGGTAGCCCCTTCGAGATTGATACTGCGAAGCTTCTTTGCATCATCCATGTAACAGAACTCACCTTTAGCCTTATCCGGCCATTTGTGGTACTTCATAAGCTGTCCTACGGCTACAGCACCGCATCCGTAGAGACACGGACGATTATGGTCATCGTAAATTTTACCGATTCTCGCCTGATACCAACGTATGGAACTAAGCATAGGCCTGATGAATATGTTTGGGCGCTCAGAAGGTTGCTCCTTCGGAATCCTGCCTTCGTGCATATCCTTAATCAGATTGTCGTAATATGCAAACATGTGCATAAACGTCATGTTCTCGCGTGCCTTTGAATGCCATACTCCTATTGAGAAGGCAAGTACCTGATCGTTGAGCAACGATGCATAGTCATCGCGAGCCATCAACAGGAATACCTCTGCATCTATATCATTGAAGAAGAACAGGTGCTCGGTATATTCCTCCAGTTGTAGGCTCATATTCACGGTAGCGCCCTTATCGTAGAGGAATTCCTCCGCAAAATGGCGTGCAAAGCTCACCTCACTTCTTGATGGCTTCTCAATAGCAAGACTGAGGGTGCTTAGCAGGAGTAATACGAGGGTCGGAACAAATCGTTTTATATAGTTTGTAATCGACATTTGGATTATATGGCCGTTATTACTATTTTGCTTTGAGGGTGATAAGAGTGATTTCCGGGGTAGCACCGATACGCATTGGCATGGTGCCGCCAAGACCGATGCTCACGTATAGGTTATGGTCGCCGTCGGTGTAGAGGCCGTCGTATTCATCATAGATGAAACGGGCAACAGACCAGCCGAGTACACGGAACTGTCCGGCATGGGTATGACCGGAAAGCGTGAGGGAAGGACGCCCTTTAACGATTTCTCCACGCCAATGGGTTGGATCGTGGGTAAGGATGATAGGATAATGGCCTTCCGTGCCCTCTGAGGCTTTTTTCAGGTCACCACGGGTGATGATGTGATGAATGCCCATGGACTGATTCTCGCAGCCGATGAAGGAGACAAATGAGGTTTCTCCCCCCACCCTCCCGAGGAAGGGAGCCGATTCAGGAACGAGAAGGTCACTATGCGGATTGGAGTTGATAGTTCCGAAAGCAGGATTAGGTTTATTGTAGCCCCTTGGGAAGACTGGGCAGTTGTCGTTGAGGAGAAGTTTCCAACCGAGTTCTTCTCTCTGCATACGCTGGAGGTCGGAAATCTTATAGGCGCGATCCTTGTCGGAAAGGGAGCGGTTGTAAGGCAGATAGTCATGGTTGCCCATGATGCTCACCACACCATTAGGGGATTTTAGCTGACTGAGGATAGGGATGAAAGGCTTGAGTTCGCTTTCATCGAGAGATACGAGGTCACCCGTGAAGACGATAGCATCGGGCTTGAGGGCATTTATCTCATTGACGATACCGAGAAGCTCGTCCTCATGGCCTTTCCATCCGTCAAGGTGGAGATCAGATATCTGAACGATACGGAAGCCGTCATAGGCCTTCGGAAGCCCCTTACAGGCGATTGTGACAGACTTGACTTCATGGAAATATCTGCCAAAGAAATAGCCCCATACGAAGAGAATCAGCCATACGCCTATCATGCCGAGAGCGGTATAGCCGAACGGCTTATAGGCTATGGGATGATGAGTAATAAGGGATATTGCCTTTGCTATAAGATAAACCAAGTGTGGGAGTAGCGCTACCCCCACACTGATTAAAAGGAATGATATTATAACCATATAGATTTTTCTCACAGTTATTTATTTTCAGGCTTGATGACAAATGAGAAACTCTTCTTACCCTTGAGCATTACACGATACTGAGGCAGAGCCTGTCCGTTCTTGCTCCAAGAGTCAACGCCACCAACACCTGCCATCTCACCATCGATATAGAGATTGACGAACGGAGACTTCTTCACATTGCTCTGGTGACGCTGCTCCTTATTCAAGCCTTCGTCCATATCGGCTACGGCATAGCGGATAGCAGACATTCCACCAAGTACCTGTCCGTTTACAGCGGAGACAACGAAGCCCTCACCTGCACGGTCAGACTGCTTCCACCAACGGATATCAGTCTTTGTTCCTGTTTCCTGCGGACGTACATATTGGAAATACTGCTCATCGGCATTCTGAACGTAAATACCAACGTTCTGGGCATCGTTACGGTCGTTATAGTTCTCGATAGGACCACGACCGTAGAACTTGCTCTGATCCATAGAAGAAGGAAGTTGCATAACCATACCGAAACGGAGAAGCTGCTGTGCAACGCTGTCGTTCTCCTGTTCGAGAGTCTGAGTAACGATAACTGTTCCGCAAGGCTTGATGTCATAGGTAAGAGTGAGGTTGTTGTGAACGGTTGGGAGGTTGTATTCAGCCACAACGGTAACACTACCGTCCTTCTGTTTCTTACCACTAACATTCGTAAGGTTCATCTCAGGATTATTCCAAGCCTTGAGATCACGCTGTAGTCCGGCACCCATATCATTATCGGTAACGGCACGCCAGAAGTTCGGACGGATGCTGCCATTATCGCCAAGGATAGCCTTTCCGGCAACGGCATAGGAAGTTATGAAGCCATTTGACTTTGAGAATTCGAGATTGATGTTGTCGCCACTAACGATGAGAGCATCAGAATCTTTTTTGTTGACAACATTAAGCTTAGCCTTCTTGCCCTTTGAGTTGGCATTTTCATCGGAACAAGCGCTCTGAGAGTCTTTAGCATTGACAAGGAACTGCTGATGTGCAACCTCATAGCCTGCAGGAAGAAGGCCGTCGGCAGTCTTGTTGCGATAAGAAACATTGAGAAACACCTCTTTCTGCGCATCTTTCAGTTCTGCTATCTTCTGGGCGATAGGAAGCTGATAGGAATTCTTTGTTTGAGCCTTGATGTTGATATCCTTCACAGAACCATCGAGAACAACCTCGCCATCAGCGAGAACCTGCCAATAGAGATCCACATAGTCGAGAGTACGGAAGAAGTTCTCATTGAAAACGGTCAAGGTAGATTCGTTGAGAGAACTCCAAATATTCTGATAGTGATAGCCAACCTCATATATCTGAGGGCTTGGCTGACGGTCAGGCTGGAGAAGTCCGTTACAGTTGAAGTTATTGTCGGACGGGTCATAGCTGTTGTAGTCACCTCCGTAGGCATACATCTGAGTGCCGTCAGCCTGCTTCTTGTGAAGAGCCTGATCAATGAAGTCCCAGATATATCCACCCTGGAACTTAAGGTACTTACGCACGAGGTTCCAGTAATCGCGGAAACCGCCGCAAGAGTTACCCATAGCGTGAGAATACTCACACTGGATAAGAGGCTTCTTGTTCTTCTCGTCCTTAGAGTATTTCTCAGAACTCCACTGAGAGAAATACATAGGACAGAAAATATCCGTTGCATCACCACCATGACAAGCCTCATACTGCACCGGACGGCTTGGGTCAACGGTCTTTATCCAATCGTATGCAGCCTTGAAGTTCTTGCTGTAACTTGTCTCGTTACCAAGACTCCAAACAATGATTGCAGGGTGATTGCGATATATGTCGATATTGTGCTGGTTACGCTCAAGGATAGGCTTTGCAAACAACTCATGATTTGTAAGCGGATCCTTATGATAGAGGTATCCGTGACTCTCGATGTTAGCCTCAGCAGTCATATAGATGCCATATTCATCACAAAGGTCATACCATACAGGATCATTAGGATAGTGACAGGTACGAACGGCATTGATATTAAACTCCTTCATGCGCTTGATGTCTTGAATCATACGCTCACGGGAAACGACATAACCGCCGTCAGGATCAAGCTCGTGACGGTTCACGCCCTTAATATATACAGGCTGGCCATTGACAAGGAGTTGAGAGTCCTTGATTTCCACCTTGCGGAAACCGACTTTTGTTACAGCATAGCAATAAGGATCATCAATCTTTATTGGTTTCTTGGATTTCTTATCAATAGAGGTAGCAAATGCCTCTGTAAGAAGTTTATACAGATAAGGAGTCTCGGCTGTCCATTTCTTCGGATTGGTGACACGTATCTCAGCAGAAACAAATGTCTGACCTGGCTGTACCTTAACCTGTTGCTTTGCAACCTCAATACCATCAGCATCATAGAGAGTATAATTTACAAGCCCTACTTCCTTGCCTACCTTCGTCTCAACACAGATAGCGCCGTCGGTATAAGAGGCATCAAGATCTGGAGTAACCACGATATCCTCGATACTCCTATTCTTCTCACGGGCAAAGAGATACGAATCACGAGCCACACCAGAAAGACGCCAGAAATCCTGATCCTCGGTCCATGAGCCGTCACACCAACGCATTACCTGAAATGTAATCTGATTCTCACCAGCCTTCACATAGTCAGTTATGTCAAATTCTGCCGCCACCTTTGAATCCTCAGAATAGCCTACGAAACGGCCGTTTACATAAAGGAAGATACAAGAGGTTACGCTACCAAAGTGAGCGATTACCTGCTTGCCGGACCATTCGGCAGGGATATTGACAGTCTTACGGTATGTGCCTACATGATTATCCTTTGTTGGCACTTCTGGAGCCTGCTTGTCAAAATGGCCACGCCATGCGAAACCCACGTTGACATATTCCGGATCGCCATAGCCGTTGAGTTCCCAGATACCAGGGACAGGCATTGTCTTCCACTTTGAATCGTCATAATCTACAGAGAAGCAGTCGGTAGGACGCTGATCGGCATTCTCTACCCAGTTGAATTTCCAGTCGCCATGAAGAGAAAGGAAATTCCTTGATTTTGTCATGTCACCCTGTAAAGCCTTATCCTTACTTTTATACACGAAGAAATCGGTATGCATAGGGAAACGGTTAATCTCATTGATTGAGAGATCGTGCCAGCACTTGTCGATAAGTTCGATACCGGGTGTTGCTACAGACTGCTGTTGCTTTGCAGCCGTCTTTTTAACAGCGGCAGTAGAAGCCGCAGAAAGCATTAGGGCCGAAGCCATAAGATAAATTGTTTTTTTCATTTATGGTGTTTTTTATTTATTCAGGAAAGAGATATTACTTCGATAAAAAACGATAGTATTCACATGCGGCAAGAAGGAAAGCGCCTGTACCGAAGTTGGTGACAGACTCCTGATCGACCACCTGTCCGGGAATTGCCTTTTCACCGATAGGCTGAACATAGCCAATGGTATTGTTAGGCTGAAGGGCTATGGTTGCAAGATATTTCCATGCCTTCTCTGCTGCAGAGATATATGTTTTTGGAAGAATACCGTTATTGATACCCCAGAGAAGACCATAACAGTTGAGGGCTGTTCCTGAGGTCTCACGTCCAGGTGCCTGTTCCGGATCAAGGAGAGAGCGTGTCCAATAACCTTCCTTCTGCTGGCAGGAAACAAGGACCGCAGCGAGTTTCCGATAATAATCTATTATCTCCTGACGATGTCTGTAATTCTTTGGGAGATCCTTGAGAACCTTGGCAAAAGCAGCTATTACCCATCCGTCGCCACGAGCCCAGAAGTCCTTTTTCCCGCTTTGAGTCTTATGTTTAGGATATACATATTTTCCATCACGGAAATAGAGGCCTGTCCCCTTGTCGTACATGATAGAATTGCAGTATTTCCAGTTCTCATACATCTTATCGAGATAGCCTTCGTCGCCAGTAAGGAGATACATCTTCGTCATGACGGGCATCACCATATAGAGAGCATCAGCCCACCACCAATAGTCGTTTGCCTTACTACGCTTCTCATAACTCATAACTTCCTTAGGACGATGGATATACCTTGGATTGAAACTCTTCTTTGTGAGGGCATCGTTATAGAGATCGATATATGTCTGGAAGCATATCTGCCAATCGCCAAAGAGCACATACTGAGGCCCCTCGCCATAGTTCTTGTATCTCCATTTAGCAGGGTCAATCTCCGAAGCCCCCTGGAAGAAGTTTCGTTCACCCCATTGTTTGGAGTATTTACGCCATCTGTCGGCTGTCTCGCGTTCCTTTTCGTCAGAACTCTCATTGAAGAGAAAATATGCCTCCATATTGCCCGTATGATAGACAGCAGGATCCCAGAAAGCACGGTCACGATTTGCAGGATGATGTTTCTGCCAGCTATTATTGACATTTGCAATGATAGCCTTCACCTCTTCCGGTTTCCAGTTCTTGGCAGACACACTACCCCAAGCCAGAAGCATTACGGCAATCATCAATATGGTCTTTCTCATAACTTTTATAGGTCAGTTTCTGAATGGTTTCAATTTGGCTAAATCCAAAAATAATCTTTGCAAAGATAATAAAATCCCATGATTTAGCCAAAATTTATAACTATTGTTTCCTTTTTTTATGCTAAAAAAAACGAAAACATCGGAAAAATACATTACCATGTTGGATAATTCAAAAAAAAAATGTAATTTTGCACTCTAAAAAATACGGAAGCAAAGGTCCAAGAGACAATAACCTTGGACTTTAGCCCTTAGTCAAAAAAATATAAACGACAAAATATAATCAAACAAAAAAATGGCAGAAGACGTTTTTAAGAAAATCGTAAGTCACTGTAAGGAGTATGGTTTCGTATTCCCTTCAAGTGAGATTTACGATGGTCTTGGCGCAGTTTACGACTACGCTCAGAATGGTGTGGAGATGAAGAACAACATCAAGCAGTATTGGTGGCAGTCTATGGTTCTCCTTCACGACAATATCGTAGGTATCGACTCAAGCATTTTCATGCACCCGACTATCTGGAAGGCATCAGGTCACGTTGATGCTTTCAACGACCCTCTCATCGACAACCGCGACTCAAAGAAACGCTACCGTGCCGACGTGCTCATCGAGGAGCAGATGGCAAAGTACGAGGATAAGATAGCAAAGGAGATTGCAAAGGCTCAGAAGAAGTTCGGTGACAGCTTTGACGAGGCTCAGTTCCGCCAGACCAACGCACGCGTCCTCGAGAACCAGAAGAAATTTGATGATCTTCATGCACGTTATCACGAAGCTATGCAGGGACCAGACCTTGAGGCCCTAAAGCAGATTATCATCGATGAGGAGATTGTATGTCCTATCTCTGGAACAAAGAACTGGACAGACGTTCGTCAGTTCAACCTTATGTTTGCTACCGAGATGGGTGCAAGCGCAGAGGGTTCAATGAAGGTGTATCTTCGTCCTGAGACCGCTCAGGGTATCTTCGTAAACTACCTCAACGTACAGAAGACTGGCCGTATGAAGATTCCATTCGGTATCGCTCAGATCGGTAAGGCTTTCCGTAACGAGATCGTTGCACGTCAGTTCATCTTCCGTATGCGTGAGTTCGAGCAGATGGAGATGCAGTTCTTCATCAAGCCAGGCACAGAACTTGACTGGTTCGCAAAGTGGAAGGAAACACGTATGAAGTGGCACCAGAACCTCGGTTTCGGTGCAGAGAACTACCGTTTCCACGACCACGACAAACTTGCTCATTACGCTAACGCAGCTACTGATATCGAGTTCCGCATGCCATTCGGCTTCAAGGAGGTTGAGGGTATCCACTCTCGTACCAACTTCGACCTTAGCCAGCACGCTAAATTCTCAGGCAAGAAGATTGAGTACTTCGACCCAGAAGATAACACATCATACACTCCATACGTTATCGAGACCTCTATCGGTGTTGACCGCATGTTCCTCTCTATCATGTGCCACTCTTACGAGGAGGAGCAGCTTGAGAATGGCGAGACACGTACCGTGCTCCACCTACCTGCAGCCCTTGCTCCTGTCAAGCTCGCTATCTTCCCTCTCACAAAGAAGGACGGCCTGCCAGAGAAGGCTCGTGAGATTCAGGACCAGCTGAAGTTCCACTTCAACTGTAAGTACGAGGAGAAAGATCAGATTGGTAAGCGTTACCGTCGTCAGGATGCCATCGGTACTCCTTTCTGCGTAACAGTTGACCACCAGACTCTCGAGGACAACACCGTAACTCTCCGTTACCGTGACTCTATGGAGCAGAAGCGCGTTGCTATCTCTGAGCTTCAGGGCATCATCGAGGATCAGGTATCTATCACATCCCTTCTTAAGAAGCTTCAGTAATGGGTATCAGGAATATTATTGCCGGCAGTATTTCTGCTGCCGGCAAATATTTTCTCTTCTTCATGGCTTTCGCAGGCATCATCAGCATGACATCGTGTAGCGAGAGCGATGATACGGAAGACGAATTCGAGAACTGGCAGGAGCGTAACGACGCGTATTTCAACAACATCTACTCCCAGGCAGAGACAGCGATAAAGTCAGGTGATGATAGTTGGAAGATTATCCGTGTCTTTTCAAAGGACTCTCTTGCAGCAAAGTCGAAAACCGACTTTATTGTCGTTCACGTAGAGACTGAGGGAACTGGTACGGATAGTCCTATTTTTAGTGATAAGATCCGCGTTCATTACAGGGTCAAACTCATTCCTAGCACGAATTATACAGACGGCTATCAGTTTGAATCTTCATGGACAGGTGATTACAATCTGAAGACCATGTCCCCTAAAGATTTCAACGTCAACGGAAGCTTTACAGGTACAGCATCAGATGCAACGATAGGCCTCACGACAGCTCTGATGAATATGCACAAGGGAGACCGCTGGACGATTTACATCCCATATGCATTGGGCTATGGTACGAAAAATCACACGCTTCAATACCCCAACGGCACAAGCTACGTTTACGGCGCAACCATACCTGCATATAGTACACAGATATTCGATGTTACTCTCGTTGACTATGTCCATGCAGGAGAGAAGCTTCCTACATTCCAGTAAGAACACACGTAATGAAACATA
Source organism: uncultured Prevotellaceae bacterium (assembly GCA_902801155.1). GTDB lineage: Bacteria > Bacteroidota > Bacteroidia > Bacteroidales > Bacteroidaceae > Prevotella. The sequence goes on from CADCHG010000001.1 coordinate 218,003, forward strand.
ACCAAACTCGGTGGTACTCCTATTCTGAATAAGACTCAGAACGGTGTATCACCGAGTTTGGTTATGTAGAGGAACGGACTTACAACGGACTTGGAACGGAGGTAGAACGGATTTACTTCTTCGCCAGTTTTGTCCACATCCAGATACCATAGAATGTGTTGATGAGATATACTGAGTATTTCGCAACGGTCATGAATGAGAACTCTGAGTCAGACATCAGCCACATTGTAATATATGACACGTTAATGATAAGCCACATATACCATTGTTCTACGAATGCCTTGACAGAGATATACAAGGTGATGATGCTGAGAACCGTTGTAAAGGCGTCAAGCCAGAGCTGAGCCTCATGGTCGTAATCCATCTTCAAGGTCTTGAACTGCATATCAGGCAGTATGTCGTGGAGCGTGTTAATCATCCAAGGACCAAACACCTTTAGGAAGAATCCAAGTAACACAGTCATAACAGCTACGACAAGGAATGTCAATCCGCGCTGTTTCCAAGTCATATAACGAGTCTTTACTCGATTGGAATGGTCGCCGAGCTCACGCTTACGCCAACTCTTCCACCCTACGAACTGCATAGGAAGATTCCAAAAAATGCGCTGAAGAAAATCGCCATACATGTGGGTATAGAAACAGATGACGATATGCAGAAAGCCTTCAAACATTCCGAATATCCAATTGGCAAGAGAACCTTTTGCACCCAATACCACACAGAAAACACCGAGTACTGCGGAAATTGCCGCAATACAATTCTGCCAGCTGAACTCACCTTTTATAAAGAAAGAAGACAAGGCCAGCAGCATGATGCAAGCCATGAGTACAATCTCGAATGCATTGAGCGTGGTAAGACTCTTCTTTACCACCTCAGAACCGTTTTTTATTTTCATTTCGAGCGCAAAATTACACATTATTCCCTAAAAATGGAAAGAATATAAGCATAAAATTCGGATATTTCATATTTTTTTTGTATTTTTGCAGTCTAAGTAAAAGGTGGACTCAACAAATTGCCACCATTAGAACAACGAAATGCTTTTCTAAACACATGGACGAGATCATAAACGACAACGTTAACGAAAACGAGAACCTGAACGAAATAGAAGATATCAGCACCGACGAGAATGAAAGCGTTGGTGCTGTGAGTTCCAACCGTTTCGATGCTTCTGTGGTACATCACCTTGGCGGTATGTATCAAAGTTGGTTTCTGGATTACGCTTCATACGTAATCCTTGAACGTGCCGTGCCTCATATAGAGGACGGTTTGAAGCCTGTACAGCGTCGTATCCTGCACTCTATGAAGCGTATGGATGACGGGCGTTTCAACAAGGTTGCAAATATCGTCGGTCACACCATGCAGTTCCACCCTCACGGTGACGCTTCCATAGGTGATGCTCTCGTTCAGTTGGGACAGAAAGACCTTCTCATCGACACTCAGGGCAACTGGGGAAATATCCTCACAGGATCAAGTGCCGCTGCACCACGTTATATCGAGGCACGACTCAGTAAGTTTGCCCTTGAGACGGTGTTCAACCCTAAGACAACCGACTGGCAGTTGTCATACGATGGGCGAAACAAGGAGCCTATCACCTTGCCAGTAAAGTTCCCTTTGCTTCTTGAACAAGGAGTGGAAGGTATTGCTGTTGGTCTGAACTCTAAGATCCTGCCACACAACTTCTGTGAGATATGCGACGCAGCCATTGCATACCTTCGCGGTAAGGAGTTCCACCTATATCCAGACTTCCCAACTGGCGGTTCAATAGACGTATCAAAATACAATGACGGTCAGCGTGGAGGTACGGTAAAGGTTCGTGCAAAGATTGAAAAACTCGACAATAAGACGCTCGTAATCCGTGATATACCTTTCTCACGCACATCAGAATCACTGATTGATTCTATCACACGTGCTGTAGAGAAAGGAAAGGTTAAGGTGCGTAAGGTAGAGGACCTGACAGCCGCAAACGTGGAGATTCTCGTTCATCTTACTCCTGGCGTTTCATCAGACAAGACACTTGACGCCCTCTATATCTTCACAGATTGCGAGGTTAGCATATCACCGAACTGCTGTGTTATCAAGGATCGCAAGCCACAGTTCCTTACCATCAGCGATTTGCTCCGTGCAAGTACTGACCAGACACTCAACCTTTTGAAGCGAGAACTGGAGATTCGCAGGAACGAGTTGCTTGAGCAGTTGTTCTTCGTATCTTTGGAGAAGATATTCATCGAGGAGCGCATCTACAAGGACAAGAAATTCGAGAATGCCACAAGTGTGGATAGCATCTGTGAGTATATTGACGAACGCCTCACACCGTTCTACCACCTCTTCGTGCGCGAAGTAAGGAAGGAAGATATTCTTCGCCTTCTCGAAATCAAGATGCAGCGCATAGCCAAGTTCTCAAAGGACAAGGCTGACGAGCTGATGGCAAAGATTCAGGCAGAGATTGAGGAGATTGAGCGTGACCTCAACCGCATGGTAGATGTAACGTGCGAGTGGTTCGAGCACCTGAAGGAGAAGTACGGTGCAGAGCATCCACGCCTTACAGAGGTACGTTCTTTCGATACTATCGAGGCTACAAAGGTGGCAGAGGCAAACCAGAAGCTTTATATCAACCGCACAGAGGGATTCATCGGTACAGGACTGAAGAAAGACGAGTTCGTTTGCAACTGTTCTGATATTGACGATATCATTCTCTTCTACAAGGACGGTAAGTACAAGGTTATCCGCGTTGCGGACAAGATATTCGTCGGAAAGAACATCATCCATGTGCAGGTTTGGAAGAAGAACGACCTTCGCACCACATACAATATGGTATATCGCGATGGCAAGCAGGGCAACTACTACGTCAAGAGATTCAATGTGACCGGTATGACTCGCGATAAGGAATACGACCTCACAATGGGTACAGCGGGATCAAAGATTCACTACTTCACGGCTAACCCTAACGGTGAGGCAGAGGTCATCAAGGTGACACTCGAACCAAATGTGAAACTGAAGAAGATATTCATAGACTACGACTTCTCAGCCCTAGCCGTAAAGGGAAGGGCCTCACGCGGAAACCTCCTCACAAAGAATACCATCCACAGGATCTCGCTCAAATCACATGGCCACTCTACACTTGGCGGTCAAAAGGTATGGTATGACCCGGATGTAAACCGTCTCAACCACACAGAGCACGGACAACTGCTTGGAGAATTCTCTGATGATGACCAGATACTCGTAATACTGAGTGACGGCGATTTCTATGTAACGACTCCTAACGTAGATAACCATTTCGAGCAAAACGTCAAGCGTATAGAGAAGTTCGACCCTAACAAGGTATATACCTGCGTTCTCTTCGACAAGGATAATAAGAACCTTCCATACATCAAGCGTTTCCGTATGGACAAGGCGACAAAGAACCATCACAACTACCTTGGTAACCCACAGTCACAGGAGATCATACTGACAGATACCGTTTATCCGCGCCTCCTCGTAACATTCGGTGGAGCGGATGCGTTCCGTCCTCAAATGGAAATCGACGCAGAGCAGTATATCGGCATAAAGGGATATGATGCCCGCGGAAAGAGAGTCGCCACTTGGGAAGTTGCCAAGGTTGAGGAACTCGAACCTCTCCGTTTCCCAGAGCCTTCTGATGACAATCCTGGAAGCGATATGGACGATGAGGACGAGAACCTTGATCCTGATGCAGACAAGAGTGAGCAGCAGATTCGTGACGAACTCACCGGACAGACTTCATTGAATTTCGATGAAGAATAGCCCCATGTATCGTATATTTACATGCGCACGTTCCTTATTATAATAGTATTATTCTTTGCTTTTGCTTCCTATGCCCGAGCACAGGAAGCAAATGATGTTTTTATCGAACGTACCACAGCATTCGCAATCGGCAAAACACAAAGGCTGGACACCTATCTATCACAGGAGGAATACAGCGGAACGGATTATAGATTCATTTCTAACGTGCTCCGTATCCGTCCTAATAAATGGGACTTTCAATTCACTCACGAAGGTGCACTTGACTATACCCATAATCGCGTTGAAAATGCCAACACACTTGCCGGGCACTATGATTTCGCATTTGCAATGATGAAAAGACTGGACAAGTTCGAGAACTGCCCATTCACATTGCGTGCAGGCTTCATGAGTGACCTTTATGCTGGTTTCGCATACAACATGCGAAACTCTGCCAATAATCCGGCACAGGGTTACGCATCCCTTTCTATTGGAGGTACTGCAATAGGCACATACAGGCTTAAAATCGGCGACAAGACAATACCTATTACATACGAGGTGCGAGTACCGATGATTGGTATTATGTTCTCTCCGGCATACGGTCAATCATATTATGAACTGTTCAACAATGGCAATTATGACAATAATATCGTCTTCACTTCCGTTGCCATCCCACAGCTAAGGCATCAGCTGTCCGCAGAATACCCAATAAGCAAGAACACCAATATCCGCATAGGTTATTTTGGGGACTATCGCCAAAGCAAGCCTAACAATCTCAAACAGCATACATATACCAATTCCTTCCTTATAGGGTTCACATTAAGGAAATGAAACACATGTACAAGGAAATGAAACACCTAAGCATACTGTTCATACTCATCACGCAACTCTTCACATTCACCTCATGTGTGGAGGAGGAAGAATACGCCAATACCCCAACAGGCAATTTCGAGGCTCTGTGGCGTATCATGGATGAGCATTACTGTTTCTTCGACCTTAAGCAGAAGGAATTAGGTGTTGACTGGAACAATGTCCATGCACGATATTCGTCACAAGTCTCAGACGCCATGAACAACGAGCAGCTCTTTGAGTTCCTAAGCAATATGATTGGTGAGCTAAAAGACGGCCACGTGAACCTTTCCGCATCCTTCGACTATGGAAGAAACTGGTCTTGGAAGGAAGACTTCCCTACAAATTTCTCAGACACTATTCAGCGGAAATATCTTGGCACAGACTACCACATTGCCTGCGGACTGAAATACCGAATTCTTGAAAACAACATAGGATACATCTATTGCGGATCATTTGAAAACTCATTCGGAGCAGGAAACCTTGACGAGGTGTTGCTATATCTTGCTCCATGCAATTCACTCATAATCGACGTGCGCAACAACGGTGGCGGAATGATAACATCTGCCCAAACACTTGCAGCTCGTTTCACCAATGAGAAAACACTTGTCGGATACATACAACACAAGACAGGCACATCGCACAATAGTTTTTCAGAATTAAACGCACAATATTTAGAACCAGCCAAGGGAATACGATGGCAAAAAAAAGTCTGCGTACTCACCAACCGCTCAACCTATAGTGCCGCCAACGAGTTCGTGAAATACATGAAGACCCTTGGTGCGACCATCATAGGCGACAAGACCGGAGGAGGTGCGGGAATGCCATTCTCAAGTGAACTACCTAATGGTTGGGGCGTACGTTTCTCTGCATGTCCTATGTATGACAGCCAACATAACAGTACTGAATTTGGCATTGAGCCGACTATAAAGGTTGACATCAAGAGCTCAGATTTCCAGAAACAGATAGATACAATAATAGAAACCGCATTTTCTAGCAATTAAAGGCGACTGGTTTCCAAACAAAACAAGTCAAAACTACAAATCAAAAAAACGACAACAATTCATAGGAGAAAAAGACATTTGGGATTTCACAATTACAATTCAATTTCCATATGAATTTTCATTACATTTTCCCATACCTTTCCATTGTCTCAAACCTGTTCCAAGAAAGAGTCGCTTTCCCTTCGTTCTGCCCTCGCTATGCCTTCGCTCACTACAATCGAGGAGAAACGATGTCATAAAGAAGGCAAAATAACAGAAAAAACAGATGACAAACATGATACTTTGGAACATCAATATGACTTTATACTTTTTCACATAACCAGAAATGCGATTTCCGGTTATTGAGCATAGACAATTTTGACGATTATTTACTACTAAATACGCGCATATATATTAACAGAATAATTGGGAAATGCGTATTGTATGTTAATAAAAGTTAAATACAAGAATTTTTTGGTCAATTTACTTGTAGGAAATCAATTTATTTTATTACCTTTGCCACAGAAATGATAAATATAGTATAAATAGATGTATAATCGATAAGAAATACTATTGTTGCGTCTGTGGCGAAATTGGTAGACGCGCTAGACTTAGGATCTAGTGTCTTACGATGTGCAGGTTCGAGTCCTGTCAGACGCACTAACAGAGTATAAATGAGTATAATTGAATAAAAGTACTAACATAATCAATAGAAAAGACATGAAAAAGTTTTTGTTCATTGCAGTTCTGTGTCTGTCTGCAGTTTTATCTGTAAACGCACAGGTAGAGTTCCAGTTAACATCAGATGGAACATTCCATATGAAAGATGGTCGTAACTATGCAGTTATACCTTTCGCAGGCAAGACTGCGCACGAAATTTATACTGCACTCTTCACAAATGCATCAGAGGTATTTAGAGACCCTAAGCAGAAGGTAATCATAACGATTGACGGTGCTTCTATTAACATTCGTGCATATGACCCAAAGTTGACCTATGCAAAGGAGGATGAGTATCTTGGTACTTACTACAACTTGAATTTTGAGGTAAAGGACGGTAAGGTGAAGGTTGCAGCTCCAGAAGTTGACGAGAACCTCACAAGATCTAAGGATGGCGTACGTGATAGGGACTTCTCTAAGCTCGTTCGTTCATGGTTCCAAGAGGCTACTATTCAGGCCAAGTACGCGGACAACAAGTCTTACACAGAGACCCAGTTCAACGCTATCATCAATGGCGTCCTTACTGGTAACATCTTGGACGATAGTGCAGACAACTGGTAATCGAGTTCTAACTTTAGACATAATAAAGTTGTCAACCGCAAGGTTGGCAACTTTTTTTGTTTTTTACAGAAAAAAAATGCGAAAGTAAACAAGTATTCTCATTTTTTTTCAGTAAATTTGCAGTCATAAATCTATAAATAATGAACAACAGCAACATTACCGAGAAATGGAGCGAGAACGTTATCATCGTAGATGGCGACTACGTTGATTCTGTTGCTTTCAACCTCATAGTCAACTTTGAGCGAATGATAGGCCGTCACATCCCAGAGGCTGACCTTGCACATTGGCTTGACTGCATAGCTCTTGACGGAGGAGTAAAGGGCGAATCTGAGACCTCGGTCATCTTCATTCACGACAAGGAAAAGGAAGGCATGAAAAACTTCCGTCCTTCCAAATACGAGGAAGACATGAACGGCAAGGCTTTTCGTGACAATCTTGGAGAGTTCACCATGAGCAGTTTCCCTGTAGAGAAGGTTGTAAGCAAGGGCGACTTCATCATCGACATAGCAAAGACCGCCGCCAACCACAAGGACGTAAAGCGAGTCATGATTATTGCCGACTGCGATGACGGTACTATGGTCGATTATCTCCGTCATGCACTAAAGGATGCTGACGACGAGAAGAGAATCACGGTATTCGCGATGCAACCGATTGCGGGAGGAAATTTCAGACAGGAAATACTCGGTTACTCGCTGATGTCAGCACTTGGCATAAAGAGCGAGGAAATAAAAGCAAATTGAAAATTAACAAGCTCTAGCTTGATTAGTTATAGCGAATAAAATTAGAAGTCGAAAATTAATAATAAAGATATGAACGGAAGAGTTTTAGTAATCGGTGCCGGTGGCGTTGCTACCGTAGCTATCGTGAAGATGGCAATGAACAGCGACATCTTCAAGGAGATTAAGATCGCAAGCCGTACAAAGGCAAAGTGCGATAACATCGTGAAGTATATCAATGAGAAACTGCCAGATTGCAAGGCAGTTCTCTCAACAGCAAAGGTTGACGCTGACGATGTAGAGCAGTTGAAGGCTCTCATGAGCGACTACAAGCCAGAAATCGTAGTAAACCTCGCATTGCCTTATCAGGACCTCACAATCATGGATGCCTGTCTTGCTTGTGGCTGTAACTATCTCGACACAGCCAACTACGAGCCAAAGGACGAAGCACACTTCGAGTACTCTTGGCAGTGGGCTTACCGTGAACGTTTCGAGAAGGCTGGCCTCTGTGCAATTCTCGGATGCGGTTTCGACCCAGGCGTTACAAGCATCTACACAGCATACGCAGCAAAGCATCACTTTGACGAGATTCAGTATCTCGACATTGTTGACTGCAACGCAGGAAATCACCATAAGGCATTCGCAACAAACTTCAATCCGGAAATCAATATCCGCGAGATTACCCAGAAGGGACTGTATTATGAGAACGGCAAGTACATCGAAACTGAGCCAATGGAGATTCACAAGCCTCTCACCTACCCTAACATCGGTCCTCGCGAGTCATATCTTCTCCACCACGAGGAAATAGAATCTCTCGTAATCAACTATCCAACAATCAAGCGTGCACGTTTCTGGATGACATTCGGACAGCAGTATCTCACATATCTCGACGTTATCCAGAACATCGGTATGTCACGTATTGACGAGGTAGAGTACGAGGCACCAAAGGCTGACGGCACAGGCGTAGAGAAGGTGAAAATCGTTCCTCTGCAGTTCCTCAAGGCCGTTCTTCCAAACCCACAGGAGCTTGGCGAGAACTACGAGGGCGAGACATCCATCGGTTGCCGTATCCGCGGTCTGAAAGATGGCAAGGAGCAGACATACTACGTTTACAACAACTGCAAGCATCAGGATGCCTATATGGAGACTGGAATGCAGGGCGTAAGCTACACCACTGGTGTTCCAGCCATGATCGGTGCAATGATGTTCCTCAAAGGAATATGGTCAAAGCCAGGCGTTCACAACGTAGAGGAGTTTGATCCAGATCCATTCATGGAGCAACTCAACACACAGGGACTTCCTTGGCATGAGATCTTCAACGAGGATTTGGAGCTTGATTAAAACAAAAAACAGCCTCTCACCTACCCTATGGACAGCCTCTCCCCAAGGGGCGAAGAAATAGTTAGATTTTATCCTTAACAACAGTTCTAACAAGCGAACAAATGTAACATCGCCCTCACCCCTTGGGGAGAGGGCATCAGCAGGACGGGTGAGGGACCAGTATTTAATTAATTATAAACTATATGGCAAAGAAAGAGAAAGAAGAGAAGCCTCTCGACGCAAAAGAGGCAAAGCTGAAAGCATTGCAAGCAGCACTCGGCAAGATAGAGAAAGACTTCGGTAAGGGAAGTATAATGAAGCTCGGCGACGAGAAGGTGGAGAAGGTGGATGTCATTCCTACCGGATCTGTAGGTCTCGACCTCGCCCTCGGCGTAGGCGGCTACCCAAGAGGCCGTATCATCGAGATATATGGTCCTGAGTCATCAGGTAAGACAACCCTCGCAATCCACGCCATTGCAGAGGCACAGAAGCTCGGTGGCATCGCTGCTATCATCGACGCAGAGCACGCCTTCGACCGCTTCTATGCTGAGGCACTTGGAGTTGATGTGGATAACCTCTTCATCTCACAGCCTGACAACGGTGAACAGGCACTCGAAATCGCTGACCAACTCATATCAAGTGCAGCTGTTGATCTCGTAGTCATCGACTCTGTTGCAGCCCTCACACCAAAGGCTGAGATTGAAGGTACAATGGGCGACAACAAGGTTGGCCTTCAGGCACGTCTTATGTCACAAGCGTTGCGTAAACTCACATCAACGATTTCAAAGACAAATACCACCTGTATCTTCATCAACCAGTTGCGAGAGAAAATCGGAATATCATTCGGCAACCCTGAGACAACAACAGGCGGTAATGCGCTTAAGTTCTATGCATCTGTCCGCATCGATATCCGTAAGGCAGCAGCCATCAAGGACGGCGACACACAGCTTGGCAACCTTACCAGAGTAAAGGTTGTGAAGAACAAGGTAGCCCCTCCATTCAGAAAGTGCGAGTTTGACATTCTGTACGGGCAGGGCATCTCCAAGCTCGGTGAGATTCTCGACTTCGCAATCGAGTATGACATCATCCAGAAGAGCGGCTCATGGCTGTCTTACGAAGGCGCAAAAATTGCACAGGGACGCGACAAGGGTATTGCAATACTCAAGGATAACCCAGAACTTGCTGAGGAAATCGAGGCTAAGGTTCGTCAGGTTCTCGCAGAGAACAACGGTCATGCACCTAATGGCGCGATGAAAGAAACGACAGAAGAAGCAGAAACAGCAGAGTAAATAATAGGATAAGGGAAACGGATTTATCTGATTATTCTGATAGCTGGCGCAGTAATGCTCTGTGCAATTCATATCAGATAAATAAGATAAATCCGTTTCCTTTATTTATCAAATACACATTAACTGGTATGCCCATGACAATAAACACTATCAAAAAACACTCCTCCTTGAGAGGATTGGGGGCTCTTTTCCTCCTTTTTGCCCTCCCTTCATTGGCTCAGGATGGCGGTATTTCCCCAGAGATGCTTACAAAAATTCAACAGACTCGTCCACAGGGCAACGCGGAGAAGGCTCTTGTCAATGCGATGGCGACAATGAGCATCAACGACCTTGCAAAGAATGCAGCAAAGCAGGGAAAGATAGATACAAAGTTCAGTATCGAGACTCCAAAGCAGAGCATCCATAACCAGAAGTCATCTGGCCGTTGCTGGATGTTCTCAAGCATGAACGTGCTCCGTTCTCGCTTTGCACTAGAGCACAAGGACACACTTGCCGTGGAATATTCACAGGACTACCTGTTCTTCTACGACCAGTTGGAGAAAGCCAACCTCTTCCTGCAAGGCGTAATAGAGACGGCAACAAAGTCTATGGACCATCCCGACGTGAAGTTCTTCTTCCGCTCTCCGCTCAGCGATGGCGGCACGTTCTGCGGAATAATAGATCTGACAAAGAAATACGGTCTTGTTCCAAAGTCTGTACGTCCTGAGACCTATCAGGCAGAGAACACCCGTCTGATGTCAAATATCATCGAGACAAAGCTGCGCGAATACGGTCTTGAACTGCGTTCCATGGTTACAGCAAAGAAGAAGGCAGCAGCTATAAACAGCCGTAAGACAGAGATGCTTTCAGAGGTATATCGCATTCTCTCCATGACACTTGGCGAACCTGTCAAGGAATTCAAATACGCCCACCGTGACAAGAACGGCAATATCAAGGGCGAGGAGAAGACATACACGCCAATGGAGTTCTACAAGGAAACCGTCAAAGATCCGATAGAAGATACCTTCCTCATGCTCATGAACGACCCACGTCACCCTTATTACAAGGTGTATGAAGTGGAATACGACCGCCACACATACGATGGTCACAACTGGCGATATATCAACCTCCCAATCGAGGATATAGAGTCTATCGCCATAGCATCCCTGAAGGACGGCCGTAAGATGTACAGCTCATACGACCTCCCACAGATGGACAGAAACCGCGGATATATGGATCTCGACCTCTGGGACTACTCCACCCTCTTCGGCTTACAGTTCCCTATGACAAAGGCTGAGCGTATCTCCACATTCGAGAGTGTATCAGCACACGCCATGACCCTTACCGCCGTAGATCTCGACAAGAACGGCAAGCCGAGGAAATGGAAGGTAGAGAACAGTTGGGGAGAAGGCTCCGGTCAGCAAGGCTACGCTATCATGACCGAGGATTGGTTCAAGGAATATATGTTCCGTCTCGTTGTTGACAAGAAATACGTTCCAGAGAACATCCTCAAGCTGAAGGACGAGAAGCCAACGATGATACCTTACGACGACCCGTTGTTCAAGGTAGAGGAATAGCCAAACAAAAGCCTAACCAAGCCTTCCCCAAGGGAAGGATGTTTGATACATTTGTTCGCTATTTTTTCGTAAAAAGAATAAAGGAAACGGATTTATCTGTTTTATCTGAAATAAATCGCATAAATAATACTGCGCCAGCTATCAGATAAATCAGATAAATCCGCTTCTTTTTTTAAAAATTGAATTAACGCTAAAATAATGAGCGTTTATTACTATTAAACATCCTTCCCTTTGGGAAGGCTTGGTTAGGCTTTTTATTTATGAGAAGATGATAGTCTTGTTATGATATGTAAGAATCTTCCTCTCGATATGCTTCTTAACGGCACGTGAGAGGACGATTTTCTCAAGATCCTTACCCTTGAGAACAAGAGTCTCGGGGGTGTCCTTATGAGTGATGCGTACAACATCCTGCTCAATGATAGGACCGGCATCAAGCTCAGAGGTAACATAGTGGCTTGTAGCACCTATAATCTTAACACCACGCTGGTAAGCCTGATGGTAAGGCTTTGCTCCTATGAAAGCAGGAAGGAATGAGTGGTGGATATTGATAATCTTATGAGGATAGCGCTTTATCATATCCTCTGAGATAATCTGCATATAGCGGGCAAGAACGATGAATGAGATACGCTCCTTCTTCAGAAGCTCCATCTCAGCCTTCTCCACCTCCTGCTTGTTTGACCAGTCTTTCTTTATTGACCATACATAGTAAGGAATACCAAACTGATCTGCCACGTAGCGAAGGTCCTCGTGGTTGCTGACGATACATGGAATCTCAACGTCAAGTTCGCCTGCCTTATAGCGCGCAAGAAGATCGTAGAGACAATGGCTCATCTTACTTACAAACAGAGCCATGCGAGGCTTCACATAGTTGAAATAGATGTCGAACTCCATCTCATATCGTGAGCCGTACAATGTCTCAATATACTCTTCAATCTTCTCTGAAGGGATAGAGAACTCGGCAAGTTCCCACTCCACACGCATGAAGAAACGGCCATCAACCTTGTCCACATACTGGTCAAGGTAAACAATGTTACCGTGATTATCGGTAATGAACTTGGTGATATCTGTAATAATACCCAGCTGATCCGGGCAATGTAGCAATAATATAGCAGTCTGTTGCATTTCCACTGTTTACGTTTTATTTTTTATTTGTCAAAGGTCAAAGGTCGAAGGTCAAAGGTCGAAGCCTTAGTCCTTAGTCCTTAATCCTTGGACCTTAGTCCTTAGTCCTTTGTCCATTTAAGATGCAAAAGTACAAATTTTTCAGCAAAACTGCAAGTTTTTAGTTCTTATAATATCGCTTTTTGGAAAGTTTTTATTAATTTTGTAGCGAATATCTGAATTCCAAAAACTAAAACCATATATTTATGAAGAAATTATACTTATTTATGCTTACAGCCGGACTTTCCCTCTCTGCTGTAGCACAGCAAAAATTTGAGTTGGGCAAGCCCAATAATGACAACTACCGATACTTGGACAAGTATCAAGCCCTCAAGGAGTATATCGACCGCTCCAAATATCCAAACTTCAAACTCGGTGTTGGAACTACCGTAAACGACTATCTCAACAACTCATTGGTCAGGGATCTGACAAACAAGAACTTCAACGAGACAGTTGCAGGCAATGCCATGAAAATGGCAAGTTGCGTGGACGGCAATGGTAACATGAACTTCACCACGGTGAAGAACTATGTGAAGAAAGCTACGGAAGCTGGTCTCAGCGTCTATGGCCATACCCTCGCATGGCATTCACAGCAGCCTAACGGCTGGCTTAGAGCTCTCCTTGCTGATAAGGCAGCACCAGAGCTTACCGATGGTGATGTAGAAATAGTATCGGTAGCAGCAAGCAAGGACTTCCGCAAGACGCAGAGCGTGGGGTGGAAGGATGATGAAACTAAAAATGGGTTTAAAATCACATTTGATGCTACTGACGGTCTACACGTAAATGCGACAAAGTCATGCGCGTACGAAGTGCAGTTTGTAGGCATGTCCGACATCATCCTCACAAAGGGCAAGACCTACAAGATGACCATGACCGTCAAGGGCTCTAAGGCAGGAAAGGTTTCCGGTCGCCTCGGAGACTGGAGCACAGGTGCAAGCATCAACATTCCATTTACCACAGAATGGAAGGATGTGGAAATAAACATCAAGCCAACTATGGTTAGTAGCTTCATGCTTCTGCAGGTTCCTAACTACATTGGCGATGTCTATATCAAGAGCATCAAGATTGAGTCAAAGACAATGGGTAAGACCACTACCGAAGAAGACCGTCGCTGTATCAAGGCTCATGCCACAGCAAGACAGTCTGATGTATGGGACAATCAGATGTGGCTTGTTCCTGGTTCATTCTCTTCTGGAGCAAGCTATGTGTTCACGGCAGATGTTCGTGCCGACAAGCCAGCATACGCTTCTACACAGATTCATAAAGCCCCAGGCTCATACGTAGGTGATGGCATCGGCAGCATCAATTTCTCTACCGAGTGGAAGACTATTGTCTTAAGTGGAAAATTCGGCAACGCCGGACAGAGCATCGCCCTCAACCTCAGCGAATTTGCCGACGAGAACAACTATTACTTCGACAACGTAAGTCTGAAGATTGGCGGTGTTGAGAAGATGAAGAACGGCGACTTTGAGGGTACTGAGGTTAGCACATTCAAGGTCAAGGAGAATAGTGGTAATGTCGTTGATCCTACTATCAGCGAAGGCATTACATACGTCTTTATTCCAAGCACCGTTCCTCTATCAAAGCAAGAACGCCACGATACCCTCGTCTATGCTATGGACAAGTGGATCAAGGGCATGATGGAGGCTTGCGACGGTAAGGTAAAGGCATGGGACCTTGTGAATGAGGCAATCTCCGGAGGCGGTAACGACGGTGAAGGCAACTATCTTCTTCAGCACTCTGAGGGCTATAATCCTAACGGCACATGGGATGTAGGTGGCGATGCCTTCTACTGGCAAGACTTTATGGGCGACCTCGAATACGTTCGTCAGGCTTGCCGTCTTGCTCGCAAGTATGGTCCGGAGGATGTCAAACTCTTCATCAACGACTACAACCTTGAGTCTGAGTGGGATGACAACAAGAAACTGAAGTCACTCATCAACTGGATAAAGAAATGGGAGTCTGATGGTGTTACCAAGATCGACGGTATCGGCACTCAGATGCATATCAGCTGTTTTGAGGACGAAAGCATTCTGAACAACATCAAGAGCCACATCACCAATATGTTCGATCTCATGGCAAAATCAGGCAAACTTGTTCGTGTCAGCGAGATGGATATGGGTTATGTCCGTGGTTCAAACAGATGGGGATCATCCACAAAGACAAGCGACCTGACCGAGGCAGAGCACAAGAAAATGGCAGACTTCTACGAATGGATTCTCAAGGAATACTTCCGTCTCGTACCTCCAGAGCAGCAATGGGGTATCTGTCAATGGTGTGGAACAGACGCACCAGCCAATAGCGGATGGCGCAAAAATGAGCCTGTAGGTATCTGGGATCTCAACTACTACCGCAAGCACGTGTATGCCGGCTTTGTTCGCGGACTTAACGGAGGTGAGCCTACAGGTATTGACAGCATTGAGGCTGACAAGAAGGTTGACACCTCTAATGGCATCTACAACCTCAACGGTATGCGTATGCCTACAACCTCTCTCGACGAACTCCCTTCAGGCCTCTACATTGTAAATGGCAAGAAAGTGGTTAAGTGATATTAAGACTTGCGAAGCTTGATGAGCTTTGCAAAGAACCTGCTTTAGCTTGTTGAACCATAGCGAAAAAATTAAAATATTAAACGCTAAGACGCGGAGTCGCAGAGTTTTTCTTTGTGCTTCGCGTCTTTGCGTTTATTGTTCGCAAGTATTATTATCTTTATTTCATAAGTAGTTAAATGAACTAAATAATCGTGTAAAAATGCCTGATTCTCAGGAATTATTCGTAACTTTGTCGCGCAAAAAGAAAGGGGACAGGTTCAAATAACCACCTATAATTTATATCTTTAGGTCAGAAACAAATAAAATTTATATATGAAGACAAACAAACTAATATTCCTGTTCAGCATACTCCTTAGCATGTTGGCAACAAACACATCGGCTTACGACTTTGCAGTAAAGAATGCTGATGGTGTGATGATTTATTACGGTTTCTACTATAAAGATACTGAAAAAAAAGAGGTCTATGTAACCTTTAAAGATGAAGGTAATAGTTATAGTGGCTCAGTAACTATACCGAAAGAAGTCACCTATAACAAGAAAACCCGAAAGGTGACGGGTATTATAGAAGAAGCTTTTCGTGGGTGCAAAAACTTGAAGTCTGTTACGATTCCCAACAGCGTGGAGAGAATTCTCTACCATTCCTTCGATGGTTGTAGTAGCCTGACATCCGTAAAAATTCCTAACAGCGTGACAGAGATATGCGATTATGCTTTTCTGAACTGTAGCAGTCTGAAATCCACCACTATCCCTAACAGCGTGAAAATCATTGGAGCGAAGGCTTTCTCTGGATGCGAAAGCATGACCTCAGCTACAATCGGCAACAGTGTGACAAGTATTGGAAGGGAGGCTTTCGAAGGTTGTTCAAGTCTTACCTCTATCACGATTCCGAAATCAGTTACTGAGATAGGAGCGACTATTTTGAAATATTGTCCTAGTCTCCAATCAATAAAAGTAGAACAAGGAAACAAGAAATATGATAGCAGAAATAACTGTAATGCTATCATAGAAACAAAATCCAACACATTGCTTTCCGGGTGTATGAATACAGTTATCCCAAACAATGTTACGAGCATTGAAAAGTGCGCTTTTCAGGGTATGGCAAACTTAAAGATAATCACTATTCCTAACAGCGTGACAAGCATTGGAGAGAATGCTTTCTCTGCTTGCAAGAACATGACCTCAGTAACTATTCCAAACAGCGTGACAATAATTGGAGAGAAGGCTTTCTCTTATTGCACAAGCCTTACTTCTATTACTATACCCAACAAAGTTACAAGCATTGAACGGGAGACTTTCTATGAATGCCAAAGCCTGAACTCCGTCACCATCAGCAACAGCGTGAAGAGTATAGGAAACGCAGCTTTCGAAGATTGCTATAAATTGAAGTCTATTACGATTCCTAACAGCGTGAAGAGCATTGGAGCACACGCTTTTTTCTGGTGTCATAGTCTTAACTCCGTCACCATCGGCAACAGCGTGACAAGCATTGGAAATAGCGCTTTTCATGGTTGCGAAAGCCTCACTTCTATTACTATTCCCAACAGCGTGACGACGATTGGAGATATGTCTTTTGATTATTGTGCAAGTCTCACTTCTGTCAATTTTTCCAATAGTTTGAAGAGTATAGGAAACTTTGCTTTCGAAGATTGCTATAAATTGAAGTCTATTACGATTCCTAACAGCGTGACAAGTATTGGAAAGCATGCTTTCTATGAGTGCTGGAACATGACCTCAGTAACAATCGGCAACAGCGTGACGAGCATTGGAGAAGAGGCTTTCATGAAATGCAACAGTCTGAAATCAGTCACATCAAAGATTAAAAAGCCATTTGTCATAAATGAAAATACTTTCGATAATAGTGCATACTCAAAAGGAACGCTATACGTGCCCAAGGGAACTGTTTCCAAGTATAAGGCTACTGAAAGTTGGAAGAGATTTAAATATATCTTGGAGGAAGGAACAACGACTGCCATTGACGATGTAGAGGCAGACAATACCCTCAACACTTCAAACGCTATCTACGACATCAACGGTAAGCGTTTGCCTGCCACAAGCCTCGATGAGCTTCCTGCAGGAATTTATATTGTGAATGGAAAGAAAATCGTCAAGTAAAAAAGCTATAAATCTCCTATATAGGGGAGACTTATAAAGACAGGCGTAAGGAATCATTTTCCTTGCGCCTTTGTCTTCTTACAGGTGTTTATACACATAAAAAACGCCCCCGCACATTTGAGCATCGTTGAGAGGCTTGGCGGGTTCTTGCGAGTCAAAAGTAATCATTATTCCTGATAAATCCAAATTTCCACATGATTATTTCTCTTCATTTTCAAAAGGCTAACCTGAATTATCCATAGTCATACTTATTTGAGTTACCTTGAAAAGGAAACGACGTAAGCATAGGTTGGTACGTTAACACTAAATTCCTTATTGTTACCTGTTACTTGTTACTAACATCAGTTTTCGGTAACAAGGAATTTTGTTCACGGTAATTACCAAATTTACAGACAATTATATTTCGTCGAAATCACGTTCGTTAGCATCATCCCTACCATACCTATCCTCAGGGTAGGTAAGGTAGGTATCATTTTAAGCCGGCATTCCACGGAAGAGCAGAAGCGTTGGTTTGCTCAATATATTGAGTATGAACTTGTTACGCACCTTGAACGAAACATAATCAGCCATATATTCATTGTTTTACCTATACATACCTACCTAGCCTTGGCTAGGTATGTAAAGTATAGAGAGGTAGAATAAAAATTATATCATTATTATATATATGTTTACCTAACAATTACTGTGCCATTTTTCATATCGAGATTACATATACACTTACCTACCTTGGCTAGGTAGGTATGTGAAGAATAGACAGTGTATCTATTTGTATATCTGCAAGTTATGCACGCACAACCAAACCTACCTACCTAGCCTTGGCTAGGTATAGGTAGGGTAAAAGTCGTGATTTTCGCCCCAAATTGCCTTCGTCGTACCTCCGATATGCCTCAACACTGCCTCCGTTTCAAAAGCATCAAACGCACAATTCCCTTGTGTTTAAAGCGAATTATTAGGGGATTTATAGCGGAGTTAGTGCCCACCCACTTACATATTTTTCCTGATTTTGGTTTACAGTTTTAGTTGTTATTATACTGCATTCGTTGACATCATACTGAATTCGTTTAACCCGCATAGGAAAACTATAAACCTACCCCCAACTGAGTATGCTCAATTGGGGGTAGGTATGTGATAAACCCTTATTTCGATAGAAAATCGGAGTTGGGTAATACAAGAAAACTAGTTGTTTTTCTTCAAAAGATTAAGCTTTACCTTTGGAGCAAGGGCATTGTTTGTCTTCTCGGTATATTCTGCGAGCCTGAGCTGTGCCGTACCCTTGATGTCTGCGATATTGGCACCTACCATGAAGTCATAGTTTCCAGCATCGGCTATCCAACGGCTGTTAGCCTCATCAAAGCTTGCGAGGTCACGCTGAGCGATAGTCATCTGCAAGGTCTGTGACTCGCCTGGCTGAAGGAGGTTGGTCTTGCCAAATGCCTTGAGTTCCTTCTCTGGCTTCTCAATAGAACCGTTAGGAGCAGCAACATAAACCTGTGCGACCTCCTTACCGGCAACATTACCGGTATTCTTCACACTAACGCTAACGGTAATCTTATCACCAACCTTCTTGACTGTTGGCTTGCCAAACTCGAATGTGGTATAGCTCAAGCCATAGCCGAATGGATAGGCTACATCCTTGTTCCATGTGTCGAAATAGCGATAGCCAACCCATATATCCTCCTCATGATTGGTGTAATCGCGTCCCTGAATGTTGTCACGGCTATAGTTTAGCAGATTCTCATAACCGAAAGCAGGCATTTCGACAGGGAAATTACTTGTTGACGGATGGTCGGTGGCAAAGATAGGCCATGTCATAGTGAGACGGCCAGAAGGACAAACCTTACCAGTCAGAATATCCACTACACTATTTCCGCCCTCTTCACCAGGCTGCCATGCCACGAGGATGGCATCTGCAATTCCTCTCCAGCTTGAAGTTTCAATCACGCTACCAGAATTGATAACAACAATAACAGGCTTGCCAGCAGCATGATATTGGGCACTAACGCTCTGGAGCATCCTCAGTTCAAGTTCGGTAAGACCAAACTCACCTTTGATACTTCTGTCGATACCCTCACCTGCCTGACGGGAGATAGTGAAGATAGCAGCATCAGAATTGGCTACCTGACGAGAGATGCAGAGGTCGCTAATCTCGACCTCAGGCACTTTCTGGTCGCCCATATGTGGAGCCTCAAACCAACGGTCAGGAGTACGGTCAGCCTCAAACTTCAGTTTAGCAAAGGCAATATACTTCTGATAAAGTTCGGTAAGATCAGCAGTTGTTTCAATGCCGGCATTCTTCAATCCTCCCACAAGGTCGATGATATAAGGAGTATGTACGCAACCAGAGCCTACTCCTCCAGAAAGGAAGTTGTAGGAGCCAGTTCCGAAGAGTGCCACCTTCTTGATATTTCGCATAGGAAGGGTGTTGTTGGCATTCTTGAGAAGCACCATACCCTCGGCAGCAGTCTCACGGGTGATGGCAGCATGAGCCTTAAGATCAGGAGCATCAGACGCCTTATAACCAGCAAAATGAGGAGTCTTAACGATGTATTCGAGCATTCTGCGAACGCACTTATCCACATCCTCAATCTTTAGTTTACCGCTATTCACGCCATCAACGATATCCCTTACCTGTTCAGGTGAACCCGGTTCCATAAGGTCGTTGCCAGCCTTCACCTCATTGATAGTGAAGAGACCTTGACTCTCACGCTTTCCGATCCAGTCGGTCATTACGATTCCCTTGAAGCCCCATTCATCGCGGAGAATAGTTGTGAGCAGATCATAATTGTCTTGAGCGTAAGTGCCGTTGACTGAGTTGTATGACGACATGATTGTCCATGGATTACTCTCTTTTACTGCAATCTCAAATCCCTTGAGGTAAATCTCACGGGCAGCACGCTGGCTGAGACGCTCGTCCACACGAGTACGGCTTGTCTCCTGTGAGTTAACGGCAAAGTGCTTTATGCTCACGCCCACTCCCTCGCTCTGCACACCGTTGATATATGCGGCAGCTATCTTACCTGTAAGGAGCGGATCTTCACTATAATACTCGAAGTTACGTCCGCAGAGAGGGTTACGATGGATATTGACACCAGGACCGAGGATAACATCGCAGTTGTATTCCTTTGTCTCGTTGCCGATAGCCTTACCTACACGCTGTGCAAGGTCGGTATTCCATGTAGAGGCAAGACAAGTGCCAACGGGGAATCCTGTAGCGTAGAATGTCTTCTGAGTTCCCGGGCGTGTCTGGTCAATACGCACTCCGGCAGGACCATCTGTGAGGATAGTCTCAGGAATACCAAAGCGCTCAATGGCTACAGTAGTGCCGGCAGCTCCAGGTACGGTACGTGCAGCAGAACCTGCAACAGCTACAGGCGAGAAGAAATCAAAGAGTCCACCAACGAGAAGCTTTGCTTTCTCCTCAAGTGTCATTGCGGATATTACCTCGTTGATATTATCCTTTGTAAGCTTAGGGGCTTGCGCCGATGCATTTAGACTCATAACTGTCATTAGGGTTAAGATTGATTTTTTCATAAAAAGAGAATTAAAAGGAGACAGATGAGGGGCCCTTGTTTATAGTGTCGTTAATATTGTATTCATCTTCCAGTTTGTCTCGTTCCATTCTGAGCCAAGGGTTGAATCCTTGAGTATTCCGCCTCCGCCGTATAGGATGGCTTTCCCGTTATGGAAATGCCCACAACGGAGATTGACAAAGAGGTTTGTCTCATTATCCTCATCCAACATTCCCACGACACCGGAATAATACTCCCTGTCATAGCCTTCATTCTCTCTTATGAAAGCAGCAGCCTCCTTTGCAGGCAAGCCACAAACGGCAGGTGTCGGGTGAAGTGCCTTTATCAGATGATGGATTATTGGTGACGGATTATCGGCATTAAGTGGTGGTGCCAAGTGGAACTCGGTCTTGAGATGCACAAGCTGTCCGGCACGCGATGTATAAGGTCCTTCTTCCTCAAGGATGCGGACGTATGGACTTACGGTTTCACGCACATAATCAGCCACAATCTCCTGTTCCTTACGGTTTTTCTCGCTCCACACGATATTCTTCACAGGCACGGTATCAGGAACCGACATAGTGCCGGCAAGTGCCATTGTGCGATAGTGATTAGCAGTACCTGAGACGAGAATCTCAGGAGTACAGCCCATCCACGCGCCCTCACCAGGTATCTGAGCAAGATAAATCATCATGCGAGGGTAAAGGCTGCAGGCACGATTGAAAGCCGCCATAAGCCTTGCCTCATCAGTTTCCCATTCCCATTCACTTGCCCGGGAAAGTACGAGTTTTGTAAACTCCCCTTTCTGAAGGGCTGACATAAAAGTAGCAAACGCCTTGGCATAAGATGACGGATTCTGGGTAATCTGCGTTGGGGATTGGGTGTCAGGTGTTGGCTGTTGGGTGATCGGAATTGGCTGTTGGACACCTTCAAACAGAAGCACATCATGCCCAGACTCAAGGTCATAGGGAATCATTACGAAGCCTTTCCTGCCCCGTATATCATCGATAGACTGCAGTCGTATGACATTATCACATTCTATCCTTATCGCTTCACTTGAATATGGAAGTCTGTATATTACCATAAAAATATAACAAACGGCCCCTCACCTGCCCTGTGGGCATCCTCTCCCCAAGGGGCGAGGAAGAAAGTATGTATTGTACCCGCAAAGGAGTCCTCATGAGGTAAAAATGTAACATTTCCCTCGCCCTTTGGGGAGAGGGTGTCCGAAGGGCGGGTGAGGGGCCGCAGATTAAATCAATACCATATTAGTAACCCTCTCCGTTGAGAGCAGCTTACCATCCTCACCTCTTATCTCTACGTTCCAGATATGGGTGGTGCGACCGATATGGATTGGCGTCGCCTTTCCTATCACCTTGCCTTCCTTTGCCGACATGCCTATGTGGTTTCCCGACACCTGAAGTCCGCAGATACGGGCATACTCACCAACGATGGCAAGGCTTCCGGCACCGGCAAGTGTTTCTGCCATAGCAAGGGCGGCACCTCCGTGGAGAATGCCGAAATACTGCACCGTATTCTCGTTGATAGGCATCTCGCCAAGTACCGATTCATCATCAGTAGGCAGAAACCTGATACCAAGCATGTGGTTCATGGTTCCTACCAACCGAGAGTTGAATATATCACATTGTTCCTTTGTCATAAGCCTAACCAAGCCTTCCCAAAGGGAAGGATGTTTTATAGTAAGAATCCCTTATTTTACCACCTTCATTACTATCTACTCCCCCTTGAGGGGGTAAGGGGGGAGGAGCCCTCCCTTCGGGAGGGTCTGGGTGGGTCACTTCATAACCTTTCTGCTTCCTGCACTTGACACCTCGATATAGATGCCGCGAGGAAGTGAGTTGAGAGTCTTTCCTGCATATACACCGTTGAGGGTGTAGTAGGTTACAGAATTCTGGCGGTCGATTGCGTTAGCTGCAACCTCTATGATACCTGTCTCGATTTCCTCGGAAACCTTATCCATACCTACGAATACGTCTGAAGTCTGAATAGCGTTTGCGTATGCGATGGTAGCATGATTGAAGAGATAGTAGCTGTTGCCTCCGTCAGGGAATCGGCCTACTGTCTGATCGTATGCCATAGGACCATAATGGATGGTATCAGCAAACTCCTTCATCTGAGGATTTGCATCGAAATATGCAGAGTTATTGGCAACAAACTCATCACTTGAACTTATCAGTACGAGAGCGTCTTCATCATTACCCAATTTGAAGTTTGCATGAATCTGTGACTGAGCATCACGCTTACTGCACCATACGATGAGATGACCGTGAGCAGGAATGATTGCAGCCTCATCTGTTGGAGCCACAATCTGATACTTTTCAGGTTTCTTCTCATTGTCGCTGATGTAAAGACCGTTTACGTTGAGGTCATAGTCGGTAGTGTTATAAAGTTCTACCCAGTCATCTTTCTTGAAGAGGTCGTTTACAAGCATGTCATTTCCTGCACTCAGCTCATTGATTTTGATAGGAGCATCGGCGAAATCTGAAAGTTTGTCAGCATCAGCCTTCTCCCATACGGCAGTAAGGTTGACAGTACCTGTTGATGGAATTTCATACTCCATCTTTCCAGATAGGCACTTGCCGTCAGAAGATTTCCAACCTGCGAAGCGGTATCCGGCAGGAGCAGCAGCCTTGAGGGTGATTGGTGCGAAGAGCTGGCCTGAGAACTTACCCGTAGGAACTTCCATGCCATTGACAAGGATTGAAGCGCCCTCGATATTGCTTGCAAGAGTAACGCTCTGAGCAGTCGCGTTGCTAAGTTTCATATAAGAGCAGTTCTTCAACTGGGTAATCATAGCAGACTGACGTGATGTAAGACTACTGATAAGGCCCTTGTTGAAATTGTCACCATTGACAGTACTATTTGGATCCACATAACCACCCTTGCTAAGATATGCAGCCATGTCCTTAACTATTTTCTTAGCACGTTCCGGCTCAAACACAGATCCGGCAATCACGCAATATGCATCAATGAACTTCTTGCGGAATGTCTCATTGTTGAGCATATTCTTAAAGATAGTAACAACCTCTATCTCCTTGGTAAGAGAGGTACCTTTTATGCTCTTGTTCTTTGAATAGTCATATCCTTTGAGTTCGTTGAATTTAAAGGTCTGTTCATTAAAGAAGTCGTTGAATGGCTGGTTTCTATTAAATGCGAAGTCTATATCGAATAGCACGAAACGGAACTTACCATCATTCTGGTCGCGATAAGCCTTCACGTTGTTGTGTGGCCAGTCATCAGAACCCAAGAAGAACTCTGTTGCCATATAGTTGACATACTCGTCAATATCCACCAGTTTGCAGATTTCCTTGTATGAATCCTCGGAAGAAGCAGTCTTTGCAAGCTCATACCACTTGTTGAATGAATCCTTGGTACCAGCCTTCTGCACATAGCCAGAGTCTGCACAAATCTCAAACTGATCCATCAGGTCAGTATCTATACCATAGTTGGCATAGGCATAATGCTTGTTGTTTGGCTCACGCATATTGAGCACGGCATAATGCTCGGCATTGATATACACATGCACAGGCTGCCATGCCTGATGCTCCACATACAGGCCACTTGAAGCTACAATCTGCTGCATAGCAGCATCCTTGATACGTGCATTGGTATCATTACCTCCGTTACGTATCTGAAGTGTCTTATGCTTGAGATAGCTCTTGCCGTTTTCTACAGCAGGATTATCCTTCTCTGTGCCAAAGAACTGATATGCGAATGTATTGTTGAACTCGTATGCCTTGCCTGCCTTCAGCTTGAAAGAATGCGGACTCCATGCCCTACTCCATCCGCCACAGGCAGAGAAGTCACACTCCTGAGAGATCACACACTCGTTCTTTGTTGTGATATACTCGAAGTTTACAGGGCGATCCCAATCCATGTTTCCGTTGTACTTGTTGTCCTGACCATTTCCCGGACGACCGTAACTGGAATACTCAAACATTCCATACTTGCCCTCGAAGAGATTTTTCTTGTCTGTCACAATAGAGATGATAGGGAAAGGCTCATTACCATTGTCCTTGATATATGTACGCGTTACAACAGGACTTGCAAGCATACCATCTTGGAACAAGCGGAAACGATAGCTGGTAGAATTGCTCACACTGAACTTTCCACTCGTAGAAGTCTTTCCGTTCTTGAGTGTAGGCGCTGTACCGTCTGTAGTATAGCGAAGCGTTGCACCCTCTGGGATTGTTACATTAACGCTAAGAGTACCTGTGAAGAGCTTTGCCGGGATATCTACCTCTGGTTTCTTGAGTTGCTTAGTTGCAAATGTAGATGTTGCATTACTTGCTCCCGGTGTAGGATTATCAGTAGTGCCCCACTCTTCTCCTCCATCCGTGGTACGGGCGTATGACACACGACTTATAGCCTCAGGGTATGTCACCTCCGCAAGGATATTCACTCCGTCAGATACGATTATCGTACCGCCCTCGCAACCGAGTTTGTCGTCAATCTGGCGATATGACTCTGGAGTAAACACCTCAAAATGGTCGAAGTTGAGAACTGCATAGCCATGCGGAAGAAGAACGCCATAATTATCAACAAGACGATGTTTCTTTAGGTTAGTGGCATCATCCGTAACATAGAGTCCACCAAGCCGTATGTTGTTGTCCGTAGGGTTGTAAAGTTCTACCCATGAACCGAAGTTAGTTGAAGGGTCACGATATACATCCACGTTAGCCGCCATCACCTCATTAATAATGATGTTATCAGCAGAAGCAGGTGTAACAACGTCATAGATTTCCAGTTTCCATTCGTCGATACAGGTCCAGTCATTATTCACAGCCTGAGACTTGCGTATTCCTATTCTCAGTTTGCCGTCCTCAGCCACCTCACACTCCACGGAGTTATTGTAGTATCCGGCTTCAAACCATAAAGCGGCAGCCTCCATGTTGTCTGGGATATAGTATTCGTATGTAGTCCAAGACCACCATCCACCACCACCCTGAGTAGTTTCCTTTCCCACACCGGCAGCACTACCACCAAGGGAGTTCTTCACCCTACCGGAACTTGCAAGAACGATAGGCGTGTAATAGTCTGTTTTATTTGACGATGCAGCATAGAGTTGCGCATACTGCTTTGAAGAGTAATCGCCACTTGTGTAAGCCGCATAGTCCTCCTTAGATGACCCCACGCGATAGTATGCCTTGAGGCTCACGCGATACTTACCAGGCTTCAGGCCAGAGATATCCTGATACGTGTCGTATTTCTTGTTGAAATGCTCGGCATTCTCCATCGGGTTATACCCACCAAGCTTATCCCCCTCCCAATAAGAGTAGTTGTTTCCCGTATAAGACGGGTTCTTGACATATTTTTCAGTTATGTCAATCCATTGTTGTTGTGCATTAGCGGCAAAAGCTTCCAACACAACCATTGTAGTCAGTAGAATTCGCTTCATGTTTATGAAATTAGTTGTTATTTATCGCTTAGTTATTATAACTATGCAAAGATACAAAAAACAAATAAGATTACCAAAGAAATAAACTATTTTCTTAGCATTGCAAAGAAAATAGTTCACTTTTTTCCTCAGAACGAATAAAATCGGAGAATCTGGATTGTGCACATATACATCATCCTTGTATCAGGCAAAATCATATGGTTATTCTCTTCATGTATCACACACAAAAAACATCCACCCCACCAATTTTCCTTCATTTTTATGCACTAATCAGCAATTTCCAACACAAAAAAAGGAAATCTGCATATAAAACGCAGAGTGTCTTTCTTTCCCCGAGCAAGTTTTTGCACCTTTGTGCCTCTGCGTTCGGAAAATCTTTTGTCTTCTGTCAAAAATAGCACTCAAGAAACTTGCATGTCTCACGTTTTTGTATCTTTGTAGTGTTAAGGGGGAAGCCTCGGACGCAAGTTTTTACAGGGGCAAAACCACGGAAAAGGTACCGCCTTGGTGAGTCTTATGTAACTCTTATGCTGCTCTTATGTAGCTCTTATTCCTGATGAGAGCTTGAAGGGTATCATAATTGCCTCCCGAAACAAGAAAGAGAAACTCCCGGAAAGAGTACAAGTGCTTTTATGAAAACGAAAGAAAGCCAACAATAACTTCGGGTAATGGAATTAACCACTCTGTTTCTCAGACAAAAAGGCTTTTGAGGGAGCATTCCCTGAAAAAAAACACAAGATTACTTAATAATTAGTTAATGTATTCATTTTATGCCGTTTTCTGAAAAAAAATGAATAATTTTGTAGGCATTTTGTTTAAAAGGTAAAAATACAGATTGATATGAAGGTAATGTTTCTTTCACTTTTGTTATCGGTGCATATAGCGCAGAGCGACAAGGTTATGCAACTTTACGAGGCGAGCACACGATATTATGAAAGTCAGAAATACGATAGTGCGGTAATCGTGGGCGAACAGGCTCTTCCCCTTCTGAAACAGAAAGGAATGAAAGCCGAAGAGGCCGAAGAACTGAGCATTCTGTCCGTGTGTTGCATGAGACAGTCCGACTACGACAAAGCCCTGCGATATGCCAAGGCGTGCAACAAACTCGACCACAAGAGCGGTGATGTCGAGCGCATCAGTTCTTCGCTAAACACCATAGGCAGCATCTATGTGGCAGCAAAGCAGCCGAAAGAAGGTCTGAAATATCTGCAACAGGCTTTGCAATATGCCGAACAGACAGGCATCAACTCCCGCATCGCCCTGACCTGCGGTTCCCTTTCTGAAACAGAGTTCGCGCTAAACCACCCCAAGGAGGCTATGAGCTATATCGACAGGGCAATAGAACTGGAGCGCAAGGAAGGTCGTGAGGCAAAACTACGCATACGCCTGGCTCAGAGAGCCACAATCCTTGCAGGCATCAATCGAAGAAAGGAGGCTGTGGAAACATTCGACAGCATCATCCCGTATTTCCGAAGAACAGGCAATTACCAGTCGCTGGCTATCTCTCTGAACAAGGCAGGACAAGCCCTTCTCGACATGAGCAACGCCAAAGGCATAAGTGCAAAGGAGAAAGAGAATCAAGAAAGGCGAGCTGCCGAATATTTTCGTGAGTCTGCCAAGCTATGCCGGAACATGGATAACCCCTATAACGAGATGCAAGCACGTCGCGGACTCTATCAGGCACTTTGGACACTCAACCCTGATAGTGCGCGAATAGAACTGGAGGCTTTCAATCTGCTTAAAGACTCTCTATATAATAACGCATCGGCTGAAACTTTGGCAAAATATAATGCAGAATTCGGTGTTGACGAGTTGCAGGAGGAGAACACGTCCGTGCGCCGTTCACGCATCTATATAGTAATTGTAGGAACCATACTGCTTTTGGTGGCTACAGTCTTGGTGATACGCCAACGTAAGCTGACGACCCTACAACGCAAACGACTTGGCGAGGTCAGCATGACTCTTGATGAGTTACGGCAACGTTACGAGAACCTAACGGCTACCGATGAGAATGGTCATCCGTATGACGTACTATCAGAACAGGACAAAGATTTCCTGACAAAGACGATGAGCACAATAACCGAGCAGTTGGAGGACAATCGCGTGAACGTGGACGAACTGGCTTCTGCTCTTGCCATGAGTACCTCGCAGTTCCGTCGCCGACTGTCAGCCCTGACAGGCGAAACGCCACAAAGTTACATCACCAACATTCGCATGCAGAAAGCCCGTCATTTGTTCGACACGCATTCTGAACTTACAGTTTTAGAGGTAGCCCTACAATGTGGCTATGACGATCAGTCAAGCTTCACACGAGCTTTCAGGCGTTTCTTCGGTATTACTCCAAGCGAATATCAACAAAGTAATAACTAAAAAAATTATAACGCTAAACTATTACCATGTAACATCAACTTTCGATTTTATATCATTTACTTGAAAAAAAACAGCCTCAAAAGGCGTTGTGGAAGATTCTGCACAAGTTTTGACAGATTCTGCACAACGCCTTTAGTGTTTTCTATTGTACCTTTGCACTCAGAAATAAAAAAAGATAAAAATGGAACCTACCGACCACAAGAACACCTTCATACATCGCGCTGCCCAACGCTACACAGAGGAACAGATGCGAATACTACTCTGTATGCGCGATATGATGAAAGATGAGGTGAAGAAAGAAGTCGCAAGGCAAATCAAGATGATAAACAAACAATAATATTCACTATAAAAAAATCACATTTATGAAACATTCAATCAGAATCACACTTATGGCAATCCTTGCCATGTTCACTTTCAACACAGTTGCCAATGCCCAGTTCGGACTGTTGAAGAATGCTGTAAAAGATGTTATTCCTGCAAAGAAAAAGACGGTACAGGTTATAGCATACGACGAGAACTACCCATTGAAGAAGAATGAGACTATGCTCACATTTATCCTGCCGGGAACCGACAAGAAAGTGATGGCTATCGTACCTGCAAGCTATACCGTAAAATCATACGAGGCTTTCGAAGGTCAGGCATGGGAAGACAAGAAATTCATGGCTCGCGTAAAGGCTGCCATTGAGAAGAAGTACCCTACTCCTGATAATGCAAGAAAGGGTCAGCTGAAGGCTAAGCTAGCTGAGATAGGAACAAGAGACGATGCTTGGCAATATACTCGCAATAGCCTAGGCAGAATATTGGACCGTTACTTCCGCGTATATGCAGTTTATGAGTTTGAGGACGGCGAGGTATATCTTACTGAGTTCTATGCTGTGCAGAACTACAATGGTTCCGGCTATGATGATAAGATTGTGGTGAACTACTCATCTCGCTATGGTGATGTTAAATACTCTATCGAAAAGTGGGAGGCTAAGACAGACATCTTCACATCAAAGATAGGCGGCGGAAATAAGTAACAACGAGAACTCACATAAACGAAAAAGAGTGTTGAGCAATCTACAAGCCCAACACTCTTATTTATTTGGTTATAAGGTCTGAAGGGTTCAGAGGTTGTTAGGTCGGATATTAACGATGCTGACCTATAACCTAATAACCTCAAAACCTAAAATAATCAATTATAATACTCCTTCTTACCTGCAGCAAGGGTATTCTTCATCAGAGAGCAGATAGTCATAGGACCTACGCCGCCTGGTACTGGAGTGATGAATGAGCACTTAGGTGCTACCTCATCGAACTTAACGTCACCATTGAGACGGAAACCGCTCTTACGAGTTGCATCAGGTACACGAGTTGTACCAACGTCAACAATAACAGCACCATCCTTAACCATATCGGCAGTAACGAAGTTTGGCTGACCGATTGCTGCAATGATGATATCAGCCTCACGACACTCTTTCTTGAGGTCCTTAGAGTGAGAGTGGCATACAGTAACGGTAGCATCGCCATACTGCTTCTGAACCATGAGCTGAGACATTGGCTTGCCAACGATGTTAGAACGGCCGAGCACAACGCACTTCTTGCCAGATGTCTCAATGCCGTAGCGCTTGAGAAGTGTTACGATACCAAGTGGTGTGGCAGAGATGAAGCATGGAAGACCGATTGCCATACGGCCAACGTTGATTGGATGGAAGCCGTCAACATCCTTACGGTAGTCGATAGCCTCGATTATCTTCTGCTCATTGATATGCTTTGGCAAAGGAAGCTGTACGATGAAGCCGTCAACATCAGGATCGTTGTTGAGCTTGTCAACGCACTTGAGGAGTTCTTCCTCTGTGATGTCAGCCTCGTAACGAATCAATGTTGACTTGAATCCACAAGCCTCACACGCGAGAACCTTATTCTTAACGTAAGTCTCAGAGCCACCATCGTGACCAACGAGAACAGCAGCAAGGTGTGGCTGCTTACCACCACCTGCAACAATCTGCTTTACTTCCTCTGCAATCTCAGCCTTGATAGCTGCTGCGGTTGCTTTACCGTCGATTAATGTCATATATATTTACAATTTAACTATTTACAATGTACTATTTATTTACTATTTGAGTTGATGTACTATTTATTCCAATCTGTGATGGAATGCGTGAAACAGTAAATAGTAAATCGTCAAATAGTAAATAAAAGATTAATGTGGCTGCTTCATCATCTTAGCCATCTGGGCCATCTTAGCAGGTCCCATACCGCTAACCATCTTCATCATCTTACGAGTCTGGTCGAACTGCTTGATGAGCTTGTTAACCTCCTGTACGTTGGTTCCAGAACCCTTGGCGATACGGTTGCGGCGAGACTGATTGAGAATCTCAGGATGCTGACGCTCCTTAGGAGTCATGGAATAGATGATAGCCTCGATATTCTTGAATGGATCATCACCAATCTCTACGTCCTTGATAGCCTTGCCTACACCAGGAATCATTGCAGCGAGATCCTTGATATTACCCATCTTCTTGATCTGCTGAATCTGGTTGAGGAAGTCATTGAAGTCAAACTGATTCTTACGGATTTTCTTCTCAAGTTTCTTAGCCTCCTCAAGGTCGAACTGCTCCTGAGCGCGCTCTACGAGTGATACAACGTCACCCATACCGAGGATACGGTCAGCCATACGCTCAGGATGGAATACATCGAGAGCCTCCATCTTCTCACCAGTACCGATGAACTTGATAGGCTTTGTAACAACGCTGCGGATAGAGAGGGCGGCACCGCCACGGGTATCACCATCGAGCTTTGTGAGGATAACACCGTTGATCTCAAGACGCTCATTGAACTCCTTAGCTGTATTAACGGCATCCTGACCTGTCATTGCATCGACAACGAGAAGAGTCTCGTCTGGATTGACAGCAGCCTTGATGTCCTGAATCTGCTGCATCAGTTCCTCGTCAATAGACTGACGGCCGGCAGTATCGACGATAACCACGTCGTAGCCCTCAGCCTTTGCCTGCTGAATGGCATTCTTTGCTACTGCAATAGGATCCTTTGCGCCTTCCTCAAGATGAATAGGTACCTCAACCTGCTCTGCAAGTACACGCAACTGCTCCATAGCAGCTGGACGGAATGTATCACAGGCAGCAAGAAGTGGCTTGCGATGCATCTTGTTCTTGAGCATGAGGGCGAGCTTACCCGACATTGTTGTCTTACCCGCACCATTGAGACCAGCCATGAGAATCACGGCAGGCTTCTGCTGCAAACTGAGTTCGGTAGCCTGACCGCCCATGAGTTCGGTAAGCTCATCATGCACGAGCTTAACCATGAGCTGTCCCGGCTTGATGGCTGTGAGCACGTTCATACCCAGAGCCTTCTTCTTTACGGAGTCAGTAAAGGTCTTCGCAACCTTATAGTTTACATCGGCATCAAGGAGGGCACGACGCACATCCTTGAGAGTCTCTGCTACATTGATTTCGGTGATTTTACCTTCACCCTTGAGTATCTTGAACGAGCGTTCAAGTCTTTCTGATAGATTTTCAAACATAATAAGCCTAACCAAGCCTTCCCAAAGGGAAGGATGTTTTATACATTATTTCGCCATAAAGAAGGCTTGGTTCTATTTTCTATTATTTAATAAGGTTCATTACTATCTAACATCCTTCCCTTTGGGAAGGCTTGGTTAGGCTACAAATCTGCAACTCCTCAAGCTGCTTTGGATCGAGATATCCAGGAGCATCGAGCATAACGTCGCGTCCAGAGTTGTTCTTAGGGAATGCTATACAGTCACGAATAGAGTCAAGACCCGCGAAGAGGCTCACGAAACGATCAAGACCGTATGCAAGACCACCATGAGGAGGTGCACCGAACTTGAAGGCGTTCATAAGGAAGCCGAACTTTGCCTGTGCCTGCTCAGGTGTGAAACCGAGAATCTCGAATATCTTCTGCTGAAGCTTGGCATCGTGGATACGGATTGAACCACCGCCAACCTCAACACCGTTGATAACCATATCGTAGGCATTGGCACGAACACTTGCTGGATCAGTATCGAGAAGAGGAATATCCTCTGGCTTTGGTGATGTGAATGGATGGTGCATTGCCATGAGACGCTGCTCCTCATCGCTCCACTCATACATTGGGAAGTCAATAACCCAGAGACAAGAGAAGTTGAACTTGTCACGGAGACCCATACGTGTACCCATCTCAAGACGAAGCTCGCAAAGCTGCTTACGAACCTTCATTGCATCATCACCAGAAAGGATGAGGATGAGGTCACCTGCCTTTGCCTGCATCTTGTCCTTGAGAACCTGAAGTGCAGCCTGATCATAGAACTTATCAACGCTTGACTTCACGCTACCGTCTTCCTGAACACGAGCATATACAAGACCTTTAGCACCTACCTGTGGACGCTTAACAAAATCAGTGAGCTGGTCAAGCTGCTTACGAGTGAGGACTGCCTGACCTTCGCAGCAGATACCTCCGATATATGCGGCATCATCAAATACAGCAAAACCTGCAGGGAAGATACTTGGAACAATCTCCTTTGAGGCATTGTCTATCTGTGTAGTCTTGAGTTCTACGAACTTCATGCCGAAACGGGTATCTGGCTTATCAGAGCCGTAATACTTCATAGCATCAGCCCATGTCATGCGTGGCAGGGTTGGGATATCAATATTGAGGATAGTCTTGAAGAGGTGACGGCTCATGCCCTCGAACATCTGGAGGATATCCTCCTGCTCAACGAAAGACATCTCACAGTCAATCTGTGTAAACTCTGGCTGACGGTCAGCACGGAGATCCTCATCACGGAAACACTTACAAATCTGGAAGTAGCGGTCGATACCTGCCACCATTGAGAGTTGCTTCAATGTCTGAGGAGACTGTGGAAGAGCATAGAACTGTCCTGGGTTCATACGAGAAGGCACAACGAAGTCACGCGCACCCTCTGGGGTTGAGTTTACGAGAATAGGAGTCTCAATCTCAAGGAATCCCTGCTGATCAAGATAGCGACGAACCTCGAAAGCAAACTTATGACGAAGTTCAAGGTTCTTACGGACACATGAACGGCGGAGGTCGAGATAACGATACTTCATGCGGATATCATCACCGCCATCACTCTCGTCCTCGATAGTGAACGGAGGAACCTCTGATGTATTAAGGATATTGAGATTGCTAACGATAATCTCAATATCACCTGTTGGTATGTTCTTGTTCTTTGAATAGCGTTCAGCAACAACGCCTGTTGCCTGAATTACAAACTCACGTCCGAGTTTGCCTGCCTTCTGACGCAGATCCTCAGCCGCATCCTCATTGAATGCAAGCTGTGTGATACCATAACGGTCACGAAGATCTACAAAGGTGAGTGCGCCAAGGTTATGCACACTCTGTACCCATCCTGCGAGAGTAACTGTCTCGCCAACATTGGAGATACGAAGTTCTCCACAAGTCTTTGTTCTGTACATCTTTATATAAGCCTAAGCAAGCCTTCCAAAGGAAAGGATGTTTTATACATTCCATTCCCCCAAAAGAATTGATACTTAATTATATTGTTATATTATAATGTTTATATTACTATCCAAACTCTCCCTTCCCTTTGGGAAGGGTCAGGGTTAGTCCTTACAGTTCCACTACCCCATATTCTGCAAGCTGCTTTACGAGTGTCTCAACGTCCTTACGGGCAGTTTCGAAATCAACCTCGTACTCTTCTGTAACAGCCTTAGCCACATCATCAATGGTATTTTTTCCTGCAAGCATCTGATTCCAGATGAATACGGAAGTCTCGTTGAATGCAATGACATGTGAGAAATCAATGTTCTTCTCACCCATTGCCACCATCATGTGTTCGCCACAAACGGAACGAACCTCAAATCCTTCGTTTATTTTCATAACTTTTCTACTTTACTCTTTAATCTTTACTCATTCTACTCTCCTACACCAACCCGTTCCTTACCTTCATCGGAAGCCTTCTCCATATTGCGAGGAGCCATCTCCTTATCGGGCGCACTTGCATCCAGAATTTGGAATAGCGCTGGAACTTCTTACCGTCAACATAGTCAGGAGTCTTGCTTCCTTTGCGCAGGAAAGCCTTGACAAATACCTTTACATCCTCGTGTCTTATCACTGGGTCAGGAGTGAGGTTGCCATCACCAAGCATCTGCACACGCTTATCGTCAAGACGGAAAATGCGATGCAGGGCATAACGACCGGGAGACAACTCCGCAAGGACTATATCCCCGACCTTCAATGGGCGGTCTATCTTACAGAGTATCGCAAGGTCGCGACCATCCTCAAGGAACGGACGCATACTGAAACCACGAAGCGGTATCGTCACATCGTGCCCTTCATTTACCAATGCAAAGACTTCCGGAAGAAACTCCGCATTGTTCATGTATTTTACCTTTTCTTCCACGTACTACCTTACTCTTTACACTATATACTTTTCACTATCTACTTTACCCCAGACTTCATCCCTGTTGAAGCCACAACCGCAGAATCCCTATCAGGAAGACAATGCAGGTTATATACAGGCGTTGTCTCTATCATCTTTGTCACCGTATCGCCATTGCAACGGTATATCCTTTCATCCCATTTCATTGTAGAACATGCAGGGAGAAGGGTGATAAAGGCATCAATCGGGCGAAGACGCTCCAGACTATTGCTTTCCGCACGCTTTATCAAGGCTATACCTCCAAGCGGAGCCTTTATATTACGATAGCACGGGGTTTTTCCACTCCAAGGACTGCCATAGATAAATGCCTTGCCATCAATGATACGTACAACGGGGTTATCATCGTTCATCAAGTCTGAGCCAGGAATGAACCTCAGCCAGTTACTAACCTGAGTACTCTTACCCGTACCGCTCTTTGCAGTAAAGGCATATCCCCTGCCTTCATTCCTTACAAGAGAGGCATGAATGAGACAGGTATCAAGAGGTGCAGTTGCAAAGGCATAGCACAGCATTATGACGGAGTTAAGTCCGTAGGAACGCATACCATAGTTTCCCCTTAATGCACATTTGCATACATGGAAATCCTCATCTGCAATAAGCAATGCCACTTCATGACCGTCAATATCACGGATGATGAACTGGTATCCAGCCTTCTGTTTCTTACCGTCAACATCCTTTTCCACACGGAACACCTTGGTCATTCCGTTTCCTGTATCTACATCACGGATAAGGTAACGTTCATCCTTTTTTACAGGGCGCAGAGAGTCATCCACGGTGATATCCAGTAAAACGGCAGAGCCGTCATCATCAGTCTGGAATGAGACAAACGACGACAGCATCTTCGCATCCTGATAGTCATCAAGGAAGCTGATACGCACCCTATGTTCGGCTATTACATATAGCATTTAACGGCCTCCATTGCCACCAGGACGTGGTCCTTTTGGAGATTCCGGTTTCTTTGCCTCCTCAGCAGGCAGATCCACCTCGTCCATTTCACTATATGTAATAGGGTTGTATGCGAAATCGTGGACATAGTTTACCACGAAATGCTTCTTCTGATATTTCTGACGCATCTTGGCGTACTTCTTCTCAAGCTTTGTACGCTTCTGGTTATAGCAAGTAACGGCAGTATAATTACTTCCTGATGTAGATTTGAAATACTGCTGTAACTGATAGGAATAGTTATTGCGTGAATACAAGAAACCGCTTCCTCGTTCTACCGAGGTATTTGGAACTTGCTTGATGTCTGTAAAATATACGGTAGAGTCGATAGCGGAGAAACACACTCCGAACATATACATATCCTTCGGTGCAAAATACAGCTTATTCCTCTGGGCACACACACTGGTACATACGGCTACCAGCATCAAAAACACAACTATTATCCTATTCATTTATAATGTTACGAATTACTTTTTTTCATTATTCAACTTTGTCAGAGGTTTCCTGAGCTTACGTTCCGCCTTCTTCCTTATCTGACGTACACGTTCACGCTTCAAGCCCATCTCTTCTGCTATCTCCATCATAGTAAGGGCATCGGTACCAAGACCATAATACAGGATGATGACCTTGCGTTCACGCTCATTCAGGCAGCCGAGACTCCCTGTCAATTCCGTATCGGCAGAAAGGAAAGACACGCTTTCATCCGCATTTCTGTTACTCTTGGCAACAGCCATATCCACACGGGAATTAGTGAAGCCTACCGAAGCGGGAGCATCGTGGATTATATTCCCCTGCTGCTCAATGGCACGCTCAATAGCCTTGCGGATGTCCCATACGGCATACTGCACAAAACGGATTCCCTTCTCAGGCTTCCACTTACCGGCAGCAAGCATCAAGGCGAGATTTCCTTCACTTACGAGGTCGTCAAGTGAAAGACCGTTATCCTGATACTGACGGGCAACGCTCACCACAAATCCAAGATTTGCAGTAACCAATCTCTCTAGCGCATGCTGGTCTCCCTGTGCAATACGTTCACCGAGTTGTCGCTCTTCCTCATCAGTAAGGCAAAGTTTATTATCGTGACTTGTAGTCATTGAAAACTGATTCTTAAATTAACGGGAAACACGCCTTTCCGCGAATTTCGGTACAAAATTAATATATTTTCATCAAAAAGCATAAGTCTGCGTATTAAAAATACAAAAAACGTGGATATTTTATTTGCGATATCCGTTTTTCTTTGTAATTTTGCAGCGATTTATCACAACTGACAACCTATTTTGTATAAATAGAAAAAATAAACGAAGAATGAAAAAATTCCTTACGACATGCCTGTTGGCCTGTGCCGCCCTTACAGGTACATACGCCGCAAAAGCTATAACAACGCCATTCCAAGTAACATTGCAGGATGGCAAAACCGTTATGGCACAGATTCATGGTGACGAGCACTTCCATTTTTATACTACCACATCGGGAGAACTCCTGATCTTCGAGAACGAGACTTGGCGCATGGCTACTGATGCCGACAAGGAACAGCTTACCAAGAAACAGGAAACCGCAAAGGCAAGGCGTAAGGCAAACGAGAAGATAACAGCCACACGCCCATTCCCACACGTTGGTACTCCCAAGGCATTAGTCATAATGGTGGACTTCTCCGACCAGAGATTCCAATACACGAAGAATGACATCAACAAACTCCTGAACGGAACTGAATATGATGCAAGTGATGGATATCACGGATATGGTTCTGCTGCACAGTATTTCAACGATTGCAGCAACGGCAAGTTCCAGCCAAAGTTCGACATCGTAGGTCCTTATCACCTTTCAAAGAGCTATACAGTATATGGCGAGGGCGATGATGACGTCAGCTCCTTGCTAAGAGATGTTTGCACGATAGCAAACAAAGACGTGGACTTTACCCAGTATGATTCCGACAAAGATGGATATGTGGATCTTGTATATATTATCTATGCAGGATACAGCGCCCAGTGGGGTGATGCAAAAAACCCTAACGCTATCTGGCCAAAGTCAGGAACAGGCGACTATGGCACATACGACGGCAAGAAAGTATATCGTTACGGAGTGAACAACGAGCTTGCATTCTATCCCAAGGTATGGAAGGACATGAAAGTCGCTGAGGAAACATTCAAGCCATACCTCACAGGCATAGGCGTATTCCTTCATGAAATGAGCCACACCATGGGACTTCCAGATTTCTACCCTACCGTCACTTGGTCTGACATCAGCAAATACGACAATCAGAGCATGGAGGAATGGGATCTCATGGATGGTGGCGAGAACACATACAACGGTTTCTACCCTACCCCATACACAGCATGGGAACGTGAGTTTATGGGATGGACGGAAAAGATGGACACTCTCAAGAATCCTGCCAACGTAACCCTCACCCCACTTGCAAACGGCGGTAAGGGATTGCGTGTGATGAACGACAACGATGCCACAGGCAATGAATACTACATTCTTGAAAGCATCACAAAAAAAGGATGGTATGCCAAGATGCCAGGCACAGGAATGCTTGTCACCCATATCAATTACGATGCCAGTTCATTCTCCAATTTCAATGGTCCAAACAATACAGCAGGCAAACCAAAGATAACGGTTATACCTGCCAACGGAACCATCTACTCTTCTTATCATTATAAGGAAGGCATAGACGCCCAGTACGCAATGACTCAGAAGGAAGTAAAGAACAACTGGGCAGGAAACACATATCCGGGAACCGGGAATGTAACATCCCTGACCAACTGGAAACCTTTCAAGGGAACAATGTCCAAGGATATCACAAACATTGTGCAGAAGTCAAACGGAGATGTGACATTCGCATTCAAGGGCGGTATTCCTGTCCTCTCATTTGCGAAGAGCGAAATGACCTCTGACGGAAAGACAGCCATCACCAACACTCTCAACATACAGTATCCGAGAACTGACGGCAAGACGACCTATAAGAGCAGCAACACAGCCGTTGCCACCGTTGATGCAAATGGCAAGGTAACGGGTGTGGATGACGGTACAGCCACCATTACCGCTACTTATACATATAGTGGTGGTACTAAGACTGCAACCTACAAGGTTACCGTCAAGTTCCCTGTTCCTACCCTCGCCTTCGCAAAGAGCGAGATAAAGACAGATGCAAAGAGCACCGTGACAAATGCCCTCAATATCACCAACGGATATACCGACGGCAAGACGACCTACAAGAGCAGCAACACAGCCGTTGCAACTGTTGATGCTAATGGTAATGTAAAGGGTGTTGCCAATGGTACAGCAACTATTACCGCGACCTATACCTATCGAGGTGGCAAGAAGACTGTTACAGCAACCTACAAGGTTACCGTTGCTATTCCTACCATCACATTAGCCAACAGCACGATAAAGATGGACGGAAAGACTACCGCTACCAACAAGGTCACTATCAAAAACGAGTGGGCTGACGGTAAGCTAAGCTATAAGAGCAGCAATACAAACGTTGCGACAATAGATAGCAAGGGCGCTATTACCGCCAAGAGCAGTGGTACTGCAACAATCACGGTTACATATACCTACAACAACGGTAATACAATATCCAAGAACTTTACCGTCACTGTTGCTATACCAACAGATATCACGGAGCTAACACCTAACACCCAACACCCAACACCTGCTAACATCTACACTCTCGACGGCAAATATGTAGGTAAATCCAAGGAAACTCTTCCAAGCGGAATATACATTCAAAACGGAAAGAAGTTTACGAAATAGATGGTCTCTCCCCCCGCCCTCCCCCGTAGGGAGGGAGCCGGAAGGCAATTACAATATAA
This sequence comes from uncultured Prevotellaceae bacterium, assembly GCA_902801155.1. Taxonomy (GTDB): domain Bacteria; phylum Bacteroidota; class Bacteroidia; order Bacteroidales; family Bacteroidaceae; genus Prevotella. The sequence continues at coordinate 258,027 of CADCHG010000001.1, forward strand.
TTCAAGAGCATTCTCCAAGCGAGGATGCTCTTTTTCGTGAGAATATTTGGAGAAATCAGATATTTTGCTTACTTTTGCAGACAAAACAACTTGAATTATGAGAACAGCAACATTTAGCGATTTCAGTTCAAATATAAAGAACTACTTCAATTCCGTAATAGACAATTGCGACTCTATTATTGTTAATCGTAATAGCGATGAAGCAGCTGTATTGTTGTCTCTTGATGAGTACAACTCTCTCATGGAGACATTATATCTTATGTCTTCCCGTGATACTATGGCAGATATTCGCAAAGCCGAGCAAGACATTAAAGAAGGCAAAGGAATAGAAGTAAATCTTGACGAACTATGAGATTAATCTTTTCTCCTTTGGCACTTGAGCAATGGAACGATTGGAAACGCACAAACCCACAAGTAGCGAAACGCATCAAGAAACTACTTGAGGATATATGCGCACATCCATTTACTGGTATAGGAAAGCCTGAGCCTCTAAAGTTTGATCTTGCAGGAAAATGGTCTAGAAGAATCAATAGCGAACATAGAATTATCTACAAGGTATCTGATGGAATGATAGAAATTGATGTATTATCAATGAAATATCACTATCCAAAGAAATAGCAGACTTCAATGATGCGAATATAGGCATACGAGATACATACCAAGAGCATTCTCCAAGCGAGGATGCTCTTTTTCGTGAGAATATTTGGAGAAATCAGATATTTTAATTATTTTTGCACACAAGAAAATAACGTGAATTCGACGAATTTAAACGCTACGAGGGCTGAAAGCTCGACATCTAATAGGGCAGTCCGTAAGGGCTGTTATTTAGAATGTTATAGTATATTGAGGTCTGAAGGACCGACACCTATTGTATTGATATGTTTTTAGGTGTTGCACTTACAGCGCTCTAAATACCATTAATTCACCATATAACGGTCCTTACGGACCGCCCTATTAGGTACCGCACCTTCGGTACTATTAGCAATAACCTGAATTACAACAATATACAAAACTGAGAACCCATCAAACTCACGTTATATTAGGATTTTCTTTAAGGAAGAGTTATTGTTGTGCTTATATCAAATGTGATATTTCTTGCCACCACCTTTCCTTCATATCCCAGCTCTGGAATGGCAAGATTCACATTGTAAATACCAGCACTCTTGTTCTTCCATGATAATGCCACAAAACCTTCATTTCCAATTTCCCAAGGATAGCCCTTACCAACCTTCAAAACGGTCCAAGCACCACCTTTGCGATATCTTACGGTTAGATCCACCATATCGTCTTCACCTATCCGTATCATCGTTTTCTCAACAGACTTGCTCATAAATGAGATTTCACATTCAACACCATCCGATTTTCCATCTGTACTCTTGGTCGAAAGACATAGATAAGGTGCATTCTGTCTCATTTCCACCCATCCCGACTTAAACACAAGTTTAGGGGCGAGAGAAGCGAAATCTTCCACCTGCTCTGTAGCTTCTTCATCATCCTTACTGCACGATGTAAACGCAGTCATTGCGACAAATACTGTCATAAATAGAAATACAAATACTTTTTTCATAAACATTTTTTTAGAAGGTTAATACTATTTTTCTTTTTGATTATTTTTGTTATTTTTCATTGTATGATACCAGAGTCAGACTCCATGGTAAAGAAATAAGTGACTAAAAACAAAAAAGGATGGAGCTCATCACGCCCATCCTCTACACGGCTCTGGAAAAACCTCAAATGAAATGAACAGTAACTAGCATCCATCCGTGTACGATATATAAACCTCGACCAAGCATAGAGCTGTCGAAAGTTTCATATACAAATACACTAGATGGCATTTTAGTTTCTATCCCTCATTTTTATAAGTTTTCCAGACTTTTGTAGAGAGGAAAGAACAGCAATGCCTTCTTTGGCAAGTGGCTAATCTCAAAAGAGTCTCCACTCTGCGTTGCAAATATAATAATTATTAATGAGAAAAACAAATAAAATACATATTTTTTGCAGAAAAAAAGCAAGCATAGTTGTTTTTTTACAAAATTTCAGTCAGCAAAAAAAAACAATACGACTTGCAATAACATGTTATAGGATGCAATAGTCTTTGGTAAAAGCAAGGAATATTATATAGTCATCAACGACAAAATTGAATGTGGTTGAAAGGGTTAAATCTCAAATCATGACAACTTCTGGCATAAAGGGAATAAGCGAAGAAGCTATTCAACCAACCGTTACCTATAGATGGTTCCTGACAACACAAAGGGACTTTATATCAGGAATGGAAAGGAAGTGGTAATAAAGCAATCAACCGTTTATATAAGGAGAACATCTTATAAAAAATAATGTATGAATTAACGTGTAATTAACGGAAATTAATGTTGCTCACTTAGTGAAAAAAAACTAAGGGACATCCTCACACATAGAGGGGGCTCCTTTTGTACTACCTTCTCGATAGACGAAATAAAAAACGCCAAACACGTAGGTGGATAACAACGCTTTGAAAAAAAGAATTTTCACATAACTCGTCAACTCGTCACCCTCAACGCTACAAGTCATTGTGGCTCTTATCGTTACAGCGGTGATTCATTTCAAAACACTCGTCACCTACTCATCACCCAGAGCCTCGTATCTTGCTGAGAATGTGGGATATAGAAGGTTGATTCACTCGTCACCCACTCGTCACCCTTTTTAGGGTGACGAGTGAATTGGCTATGCAACTCTTTCTATATCAGAATGATATACCACTTAATGGTGATGAGTGAGTGACGAGTGAAGCAAAATGAATCACCGCTGCAACTCATTGGCATATAAATCCTTACAACGCTATGGGTGACGAGTTGCAGAGTTATGTAAAAATTCTTTTAATGTTAATTCTACTTTGCCTTTACTGCAAGTCCCAAGTAATTCCCTTGCAAATCCCATGTAAGTCCCATTTTCCTCCCATTATAGGGAACGGACTTACAACGGACCTGAAACGGACTTGGAACGGACCTGAAACGGACTTGGAACGGACCTATAGCAAAGGCAGAACGAATTCAAAGCAAACGCATCTCCGATGCTGGACTGACAATAAATTCCAATCTTTTACCAAGAGAAAGGTTCGCTTACGCGAATTAAGGAAAGCAAATGGGCAGTAAATTTTATCAGTAAATTAATTTCAGATAAATCTGATAAATCCGTTTCTTTTTTTCTTTTCGAACACGGAATGCACGAAAGAAACGAAAGCCTTCGTTTATTCTGTATCTTCCGTGTTCATGTTTATATTAACCACAGATATTCAGAATCTCACAGATGCAAATCACGAGCGTAAGCGAGCATATCCGTAAAATCTGTGCTATCTGTGGTCGTTTAGATAAAAATTTACTGTTTTAATTTTCTTAGAACTTGCTTTAGCTTGTTGAGTCTTACGAAAATTTTTTATCAGTAAAAAAAACAGCTTGCTGTTTGTCTTAAGGGCAAGTCGTCGAACTCACGTTAATAACCAGCAACGGAGACATATATAAACGGAAAATACCGCTAATGGAAGAAATTATCCATAAGCGGTATTCAGTTTTGTGTAGAATCAAACCTAATCCTTATATATAAGGGTTTAAGTGAATATTTTAGTTGTTCTCTGGACGGAGCTTACGAACAGTCTCAGCAGTACGCCACATCTCAGAGTTGTGGAGAGCTGCAAGTTCCTTCTCAAGGCCTTCACGATAGTCAGGCTTTGAGTTAGCGTCGATAGAGATCTGTGCCTCGTTACCAGACTTAACAGACTCGTAAAGCTTCTGAACTACTGGCTTGCAAGCGTCGTGGAAAGGACCCATCCAGTCGAGAGCACCACGCTGAGCGGTTGTAGAACAGTTTGCATACATCCAGTCCATACCCTTCTGAGCGAAGAGAGGCATGAGTGACTGTGTGAGCTCCTCAACAGTCTCGTTGAATGCCTCAGATGGAGTGTGACCGTTCTCACGGAGAACCTCGTACTGAGCAAGGAGGAGACCCTGAATAGCACCCATGAGTGAGCCACGCTCACCTGTGAGGTCAGAAGTAGCCTCGCGCTGGAATGTTGTCTCGAACAAGTAACCTGAACCGATACCGATACCGAGAGCAAGTGTACGATCGAGAGCACGACCAGTAGCATCGTTGTAAACTGCGTATGAAGAGTTCAGACCGCGGCCCTCGAGGAACATAGTACGGAGTGATGTACCTGAACCCTTAGGAGCAACCATGATAACGTCGATATCCTTAGAAGGAACGCAACCTGTGCGGTCAGACCATGTGATAGCGAAACCATGTGAGAAGTAAAGAGCCTTACCAGGAGTGAGGTACTTCTGGAGAGTTGGCCATACAGACATTACTGCAGCGTCAGAAAGAAGACACATAACGATAGTACCCTTCTCAGCAGCCTCCTCAATAGAGAAGAGGGTCTCGCCTGGTACCCAACCGTCATTCTTAGCCTTCTCGAAGGTCTTGCCCTGACGCTGACCAACGATTACATTGAAACCATTGTCGCGAAGGTTACAAGCCTGTCCAGGACCCTGAACGCCATAACCGATAACAGCAATAGTCTCATCCTTGAGAATCTCACGGGCCTTCTCAAGTGGGAATTCCTCACGTGTCATTACCTCTTCGATAACGCCACCAAAATTCATTTTTGCCATTGTTAATACTAAATTTTATAAAAAATATTGTTATATAATAACTTATTCTTTCTTTATTTCGAAGGTCAAAGGACTATAAGGACCAAGACTTCCGACCTTTGACTTTTGACCTTAGACTTTTGACTTTATTCCGACTGCAAAGATACTAAATATTTCTGAACAATGCAAGAAAACACGCATATATTATACGTTTTGCAATAATTTGTCACGTATGCCGCGTTTTATCTTTCACATTGAAAGTATTTAGCCTTTTCGAAACTCCATCTTTAACCTGCTAAGCTCCACCTCCTCGTTTTCCTCCTGACGGACAAATCGGAAATAGTGGTTCATCTCATCTTCTTCAAGATGATAGATTCTGAGAGTTTCGTTCCAATGTCCTTCCGCCACATACGCAATCTCGACTCTCCTGATATCGTGAGTACGTAGGAAATCGAGAGGGAAGGTATTCATTACATGGTCGAGATAGCGAACGGAATTGAGATGTCCGTTGACATCAAGATCCGAATACTCCACCTTGAACTCCGTGTATTCTGTCATCTCAGGAGTCTTCACACGAGAGACATCCTTTATAGGACATTCCTTCTCTGCATGAATGTAATCAACGATAGATCCATCATTGACCAAAAGGATGTTTTGAGGCTCACGGGTGACGGTGTCAATCATAGCCCAGATGCTCTTGGCATATCCATACACCTTCTTTCCGTCCTCAGAGAGTATCTCCCAGTTACGCTTGGTGAAATACTTCATAGCACTCTCCACCCACGTAGTAATCGTGATGTGGTCATGCTCACGTGGCATATCCTCAAGTTCGATGGCAAGACGCGAGAGCACCCAGGTCTTGTTCATCGTATTGAGATACGACATACCGAAATGACGGCTTGTGGAATGTATGTCAGCAGCATTGAGCAGGTCGTTTCCGAGATGCCCAAGACACAACTGATGCTTGAAGTCACAATGGAAGGCATCGGTGGCTATGTGAAGAGTCTCTGTCTTTTCCATACATATTAAAACTACAGCCCCTCACCTGCCCTATGGGCATCCTCTCCCCAAGGGGCGAGGAAAAAGTTACCTTTTATCGCTTATAAACGATTATTACTATCCCCTCGCCCCATGGGGAGAGGGTGTCACATAGTGACGGGTGAGGGGCTCTTTTACTAACTTGCCATTTCCTCTTCCTTTCTCTGGGCAATATACTGATCAAGTCTCTCTATACAAGACCTAGTGATAGCTATACGACCAGAGCGAACAAACTGGAGCACACAACCTAAATCATTGAGCTGATTGAAGTTATCAAGTACATCAGTAGATATACCTGTCTTCTCAACTATGGTATAGGTTGGGTTCACCTCAACGATACGGGCATCATGACGACGAACGATTCGGCTAATCTCCTGATTGGCAAGTACCATAGGAGTTGATAGCTTCAGAAGAGATGTCTCAAGGATGAATATCTCATCATCAGCAAAGCAATTTGCTTGCAAAACATCAATCTTCTTCTCTATCTGCTTTGTAAGCATCTCTGCCATCTCCTGCTTGCAATAGCAGGTAATGGTATATTTATGTACACCAGGAGTAGAAGAAGAGCATACGTTGAGAGATTCTATATTGACCTGTCGGCGAGTGAATACGGCAGTAATCTGATTCAGAATACCGGCAAAGTTCTCTGAATAGATGATGAGGGTATAGAGAGGAAGACCGTCATGATTGAGCTGAGCGCCCTCCCACGCAGGAGTAACAGGACGCGCAACGGCATTTCTCTTGAAAGTCTCATGCTGAGGAGTACCATTGTTAAAATGCTTCTCAGCAGCCTTACGCTCACGGGCAAGATTCTTCTCGAAAGAGTTGCGATCTATGGCTGCAGCGGCACGTACAGCGGCATCGAAGAGGGCTGTTTCCTCTTCCTGCAACTGCTCGTCGCACTTACCACAGGTATTGCAATCGCCACACTCGGCAGCTCCATAGCGGTTCTCCTCCGAGGGGGAGATATTTTGGTTTGCCTTATTATTTATATTATCGTTATTCATTATCGTTTATATCCTTAATTGGAAATTTGTATCTAAAACCTCCTTCACTCGGGAAGGTCGGGACGGGGTCTTACTCTACCTCAAACAGCATCTCATCTACATTTCCTCCCGGAGGTGTCATAGGAAGCACGTTATCCTCTTCCTTAACAGCACATTGGAGAATGTATGGGCCCTTTGTATCGAGCATCTCACGGATTGCGGCATCAAGGTCCTTACGGTCAATAACGGTCTTGCAAGGAATACCGTATGCCTCGGCAATCTTCTCATAGTCTGGGTTCACCATTGGGGTGAATGAATAGCGTTTGTTGAAGAACATATACTGCCATTGGCGAACGTTGCCAAGGAAGTTGTTGTTGAGCATTATCATCTTAACAGGGCATTGCTGCTCCATGATTGTTCCGAGTTCCTGAATGGTCATCTGGAAACCTCCATCACCGGCAAACATACACACGGTTCTGTCAGGAGCGCCAAAGGTAGCACCTATAGCCGCAGGAATACCGAAGCCCATAGTACCACAACCGCCGGAAGTAATGACAGAACGCTCCTTAGTGAACTTGAAGTAACGGCAACCGAACATCTGGTTCTGACCAACGTCAGTTACAAGAACAGCCTCATTGTTTGCAGCCTCACTAACCTTACGGACAACCTCACCCATCAACAGAGGTCCTTCCTTAGGATTAAGAGCAGCATCAATAACAAGGTTATACTCCTTTTCTGCGTATGGTTTGAAGCCTTCAATCCAAGTCTGATGCTTTGCCGGCTTTACAAATTCAGAAACGCTTGCAAGTGTCTCCTTACAATCACCAACAAGGGCAAGGTCAACCTTTACGTTCTTATTAATCTCAGAAGGATCAATATCGAAATGTATAATCTTTGCCTGCTTAGCGTATGTCTTGAGATTGCCTGTGATACGGTCGTCAAAACGCATACCAACGGCAATAAGAAGATCACACTGGTTGGTCATGAAGTTTGGAGCATAGTTTCCGTGCATTCCAAGCATACCCATGTTCAGAGGATGATCGGTAGGAGCAGCAGAAAGACCGAGAAGAGTCTGTCCGAATGGAATCTGTGCCTTCTCACAAAGCTCAAGAAGTTCCTTATGAGCACCACCGAGCTCTACACCCTGTCCAACGAGCATGAATGGCTTTACAGAATCATTGATCATCTGTGCAGCCTTCTTGATAGCTTCCTGAGTTGGATGATGCAGAGGCTTGTATGAACGGATGAAATCAACTGTCTGAGGCTCATACTCGAACTTGGCTGTCTGGGCGTTCTTTGTAAAATCAAGGACAACAGGTCCCGGACGACCAGACTTTGCAATATAGAACGCACGGGCAACAGCCCAAGGAATATCCTCCGCACGACGAATCTGATAGTTCCACTTCGTTATAGGCTGGGTTACGCCCACAACGTCAACCTCCTGAAAGGCATCTGTTCCGAGCATAGCAGCTCCTACCTGACCGCAGATAACGACGATAGGGGTAGAGTCAATCATAGCATCAGCCACACCAGTAATGGTATTCATAGCACCAGGACCGGAAGTAACGATACAGCATCCAACCTTTCCGCTTACACGAGCATAGCCCTGAGCAGCATGAACAGCAGCCTGCTCATGACGAACGAGTATGTGATTAAGAGTTTCCTTATGGTCATACAGAGCATCGAATGTTGGCATAATAGCACCACCCGGATATCCGAACAGCGTCTCTACGCCCTCATGCTCCAATGATCGCATTAGTGCCTCAGCACCAGTAATGAGAGCCCCCTCCCGGCCTCCCCGAGGGGAGGAGGAGTTAGTCACATTTTTACCCTCTTGTATATTATTGTTATTCATCTCAAAAAATATATCTGCAAATGACTTTTATTACATCATCTATCTTTTCTATTATCGTCTCATTATCAAAACGGATAACAGTAAAACCCATATCATTTAGTCGTTCTGTACGTTTCTCATCAAGAAGTTCTTGAGCAGGTTGACAATGATATCCACCATCAACCTCTATAACCAGCTTTTCTTCAAGGCAGACAAAATCTACGATATACTGCCCTATAACATGCTGTCTATTAAACTTCTTTCCAAGCCTGTTTCCACGCAAACGATCCCACAGAAACCTTTCCGCTTCAGTCTGGTATTTTCTATTCTCCTTTGCCCATTCGTGCAACATGGAGTATAATACCGGATCTGCTGTATTATATACATAATTCATAAGCGAATATGTCTTTTAGCGATTCATTTGGCAGATGTCCAGGCATCAGACGTTACTGACTAAACTTCTCCCTCCCTCGGGAGGGCTGGGGAGGGGTCAATCTATAATCCTCACACCACCCTTATCTGCACTTGCCACACTCTTGGCGTATGCACGAAGAGCCTTGCTGACCACGCGATTACGCTTCAATGGCTGCTGTGGACGTGCCTCAAGTTCCTCATCAGAGAGTTTCACGTTGATAGAGCGTGAAGGGATATCAATAACGATGATATCACCATCCTTGATCTTACCGATGTTACCACCAGAAGCTGCCTCTGGAGAGATATGACCAATTGAAAGGCCTGATGTACCACCAGAGAAACGACCGTCGGTAATAAGAGCACACTCCTTACCCATATGCATAGACTTGATATATGATGTTGGGTAGAGCATTTCCTGCATACCAGGACCACCCTTAGGACCTTCGTGAGTGATTACCACGCAATCGCCTTTCTTAACCTTACCGCCAAGGATTCCCTCACAAGCATCCTCCTGAGAGTCGAATACAACGGCAGGACCTTCGAAGTGCCAAAGCTCAGGCGCAACACCTGCAGTCTTTACCACACAACCATCCTTAGCAATATTACCGAACAATACAGCCATACCGCCATCCTTTGTGTAAGCGTGCTCTATATCACGGATACAACCATTAGCACGGTCGGTATCAAGAGTCTCCCATTGAGCATCCTGTGAGCCCATCACGTTAGAGAACTTACCGCCAGGAGCTGAATGATAGATACGAGATGCCTCCGGATCAATATTCTCCTTGAGGATAGAATACTTCTCAATATCCTCACCAAGAGTAGCGCCATTCACGCGCTTGCAAGAGAGGTCAAGGAGATTGCCCTTAGCCAACTCACCCATGATACCAAGAATACCACCTGCACGGTTCTCCTCCTGAATAGAATATTTCTGCCAGTTAGGAGCAAGTTTGCAGAGGAATGGTACCTTACGAGAGAGTGCATCAATATCAGGCATAGTGAAATCAACCTCTGCCTCCTGAGCAACAGCAAGGAGATGGAGTACGGTATTTGTTGAAGCGCCCATAGCAATGTCAAGAGTCATAGCATTGAGGAATGCCTGACGTGTAGCTATTGAACGTGGGAGAACAGAGTCATCACCATCCTCATAGTATGCAAATGCGTTCTTCACTATCTGCTTTGCAGCATCCTTGAAGAGCTGAATACGGTTTTTGTGAGTAGCAAGGATAGAGCCGTTGCCCGGAAGTGAGAGACCGAGAGCCTCTGTGAGTGAGTTCATAGAGTTGGCTGTGAACATACCAGAGCAAGCGCCACAACCAGGACAAGCCATTTGCTCAACCTCAGCAAGTTCCTCATCGCTTACGGTCGGGTCACCACCCTTAATCATAGCTGTGATAAGGTCGGCATTCTCTCCCTTGTACTTGTGTGACTCCATAGGACCGCCAGAAACGAATACTGTTGGGATGTTAAGGCGCATAGAAGCCATAAGCATACCAGGAGTAACCTTGTCGCAGTTAGAGATACAGATCATAGCGTCAGCCTTGTGGGCATTAATCATGTACTCTACAGAGTCAGCAATAACATCACGAGAAGGCAATGAATAGAGCATGCCGTCGTGGCCCATTGCAATACCATCATCCACAGCAATAGTATTGAACTCTGCTGCATAACATCCCATAGCCTCGATTTCCTTCTTCACAATCTGACCAATCTCGTGGAGGTGTGTGTGACCAGGAACGAACTGTGTGAATGAATTTACGATTGCGATGATTGGCTTTCCAAACTGCTCACGCTTCATACCATTGGCAACCCATAGGGCACGGGCGCCAGCCATACGTCTGCCTTCTGTGCAGACGCTACTTCTCAACTGATGTTTCATATTGTTGTTTTTGTATATTTACCATGAATTATCGGGGAAATTCCCAAATTGGCTACAAAATTACTTATTTTTTGACTAAAAACCAACGATTTACTTATATTTTTTGTTAAATTCGAGGGATTTTGTTACTTTTTGTCAAGCAAAGCGAAGTAAATGCTTATAATCCTAAACTTTAGCGTGCATAGAACCTAAAAACAAAATCACAAGTTACTTTCACTTGTTGATTCTCCATCGCTTATCCATCGTATCTCCATAGTTACTCCATCGAAACGATGGACTTGCGATGGAGTAACGATGGAGTAACGATGGAGTATCTATGGAGGAAGAGCGGACATATAGCGGTATCACTTATAAGTGAAATGCCTTGTTTTAGGGAAGGAAAAAGCATAGACGAAAAAGTCCCGACAAGCGAACCTGTCGGGACAATTATTATATACTAAGAGAATAATTACTTGTTGAGGTCGTTGAATGTAGCAACGCGGTTGAACTCTACCTCATCGAAGAGTTTGTCTGTTGCGCCAAGTCCCTCTGTCTCAAGGCGATCAGCAGCAATCTTATAC
>CADCHG010000002.1 GCA_902801155.1 uncultured Prevotellaceae bacterium
TTCGCACTCACTCCGCTATGAATCCGCTAATAATTCGCTTTAAACACAAGGGATTTGTGCGTTTGACGCTTTTGAAACGGAGGCAGTGTTGAGGCATATTGGAGGTACGACGAAGGCAATTTGGGGCGAAAATCACTACTTTCATCTACCTTTTACCTACCTATACCTAGCCAATGCTAGGTAGGTAGGTTTTGTTGTGCGTGCATAACTTGCAGATATATAGGTAGATACATTGTGTATTCTTCACATACCTACCTAGCCAAGGTAGGTAGGTGTATATGTAATCTCGATATGAAAAATGGTACAGTAATTGTTAGGTACACATATATATAAATATGATATAATTTTTATTCTACTTCTCTATACTTTACCTACCTAGCCAAGGCTAGGTAGGTATGTATAGGTAAAACAATGAAGATATGGCAGATTATGTTTGTGTGAGGTATGTAATGGGGTGATACTCAGTATGTTGAGTAAAATAGGTGCTGCGCTCTCTCCGTGGAATACTGGCTTAAAATGATACCTACCTTACCTACCCTGAGGATAGGTTGGGTAGGAAGGATGCTTTATTTATACCAATCCGCGGTCATTTGGTAAATGTATCCTGCAGAAAAGTTAACGGGCTGAAATCTCAGCCGGTTGAATATCAAGGCCAATTGTTATAGGTTCGTTGTAAGTCGGTTCTTGGAAATGGGCGGGAAATGGGGCTTGCAAGGAACTTACAGAAATCGTGTATGGAAAAACTGATGAAATCAAATAGCACTACGTTTCCTGATTTCCTCATTATATTTATCCTCATCAAATGAATAGAGATTTCCCGGACGACCATTAGCCGTCTGTTTATCTCCTGTAGGAATGATATAGCCGAGGGCTGTCATTTTCTTGTGGAAATTGCGACGGTCATATTTCTGTTCAAGAACAGCTTCATAGATGCTTTGCACCTGTGTCATTGTGAATGTCTTGTTGAGCAGATGAAAGGCGATAGGTTCTAACTTGATCTTGTTACGAAGTCGTTCAAGGGCAATTTTCAGAATGTCCTCGTGGTCAAAGGCGAGTGGCGGCAATTCGCTGATGGAAAACCATTTAGCTTCTTTCGCATCATCACCTCCTTTAACATATCCGTAGTCTTCCTGACGAACAAAAGCTGTGAAAGCAATGGTTATAACTCTTTCTCGTGGATCGCGGTCAACCTTTGTGAACGCCTGTAATTGTTCTATATAAATATCTTCAATACCTGTTTCTTCGTGAAGTTCACGAAGAGCACCTTCTTCTGCCGTTTCATTCATTTTTATGAATCCACCAGGGAAAGCCCAACTATTCTTGTACGGCTCTATACCTCTTTTTATTAATAGTATATTTAGTCCTGTACCGTCAAAGCCAAAAACTATGCAGTCGGTTGTGACCGCTGGGTGTGGATATTTATATGTATATGGCATAACCTTTCCTTTTTTGAGTGCAAAGATAATAAAATTCCTGCACAAAACAAGCTTTTTGTGTAGTTTTTACGCAAACAAATGTTAAATATCGGAGTGTTTGCGTAAAAAGTACACATAATATTTGGTGATTATATCGAAAAGTTGTACCTTTGCGTCAGGTATACACAATCTCTTAAAATGAAAGAGGTTGATATCGCTGCATTTTTCAGTATGTGGCATATACAAACTAAAGAGGTAAAGAAAAATACCTCATTCTACATTTATTTCTAACTTTAAATATGTATGCGTATGAAAACTTTCTTCAAAAGGCTTTGGGCCATCCTAATTATTCTGTTTGGTGGAATTTTTTAGTATTAGGTACGATTGTGAACGTGTTCGTTAAGTTGCCAAATAATCTGGCCGTCTCTCAAGGATCAGAAGCTGCTGGTATTTTGGTGGGTACATTAATTGGTACTGCATTATTTATAGCTATTTGCAGCTGTATTGTTAATGCAGGAATTAATCAATGGAAGGATAGCTGATTATGGATTGTTGTTTAATCTAAAATGTTTAACTATAAAAAATTACTAATGTCCCATTAAAATAGTGATGGTTAAAATTTGAGCAAACACTCTCCGATAAAGGGGGATTAACACCTTATTATAAACATCAGAATAAGTTAACCTAATGTTATTAACTTTCAAAATTTTACAGTTATGATTATCAATTCATTATTGCTTATTGTTGCTCTCCTTGGGGGGATGCAGTCAACAAACACTGAAACATATCATCATTGTGATGTAGTATATCAACAATCAGAGGCAACGGTTTATGTAACTAGAACAGGAACACGATTCCATAGGGGTAGATGTCAATATGTCAAGAACAGGCCAACACGAAGCATGACACGTACAAAAGCCGTTGATTATGGTTATATAGCTTGCAAAGTCTGCAAACCATAATCATTTAGGCTTACAAGGTCAGAGCTATGCCATTCCAATAACTGGTAGTCCTCATATAATGGCTAGAGCTATTCACGAGTTCATTGTTTTTGCAAAGGCAAATCCACAAATGCGTTTTCTCGTAACAGCCATAGGATGCGGAAATGCTGGTTGGAGACCTGATCAAGTGGCACCTATATTTCGTGATGCGGTTGATGTTCCAAATATCACACTACCAAAGAGCTTCTGGGCTATACTCAATCGTGCATAGGCAATATACACAAAGGAAAATCGTTAAATAAGTAAACAAAACTACAATTATGAAGAATCTGTTATTATCAGCCGCTATTGGTGATATCAGCGGTGTTCCATACGAGTTTGCCGGTCGTACAAAGGATTACGATGCAGTTGATTTATATAATCCCAAGAATACATATAGCGATGATACCGTATGTACTTTTGCTTGCGCAGAGGCTTTGCTTCACAATATGGATATGGCAGAACGTTTGCATACTCGTTGTCGTCAGGAGAAGGGAAGGGGGTATGGCGGTCGTTTTGCCCGTTGGCTAATGAGGCCGGAAATCACGCCTTCCTATAAGTCCTATGGCAATGGTTCTGGAATGCGTTGCTCTGCTGCCGGATTTCTTGCAAAGACAAAGGATGAGTGCATAGAGCTTGCAACAAAGACGGCACTTCCTACACATGATCATCCAGAAGGTATCAAAGGCGCAGTAGCAACTGCACTTGCGATATTCTATGTTATGCAAGGCGAGGATAAGGATTTCATCCGTAAGAATGTTCTAGATGAATACTACCCGGAATGGAAAGACAAGACCTATGCAGAGATAAAGTCTGGATATTATTTCGACGAAACATGCCAACTTACAATACCTGCTGCCTTGATATGCTTCCTTGAGAGTAAAGACTATGTTGATTGCATTACCCTTGCTATTTCACTTGGAGGAGATGCCGATACGCTTGCTGCTATTGCTGGTCCTATGGCATACGCTTACTATAAGTATATGCCGCAAGAACTTATTGACAATGCCAAGGCAAAACTTCCACAATGGATGCTTGAGCTCAATGATGAACTTGATGAAATTGTTGCTGTCTGCTAAAAAAAAGATACGCCTTCGCTCAAAAATATCTATTCAAGGGTGAAGGCGTATATTCTTTTAGTATTATGAGAGGGTACTTTTGTTAATTATCAATTTTCAATTGATTGTCGTCTTCAACAACAATCTTCGCTTCTCCGCCTTTCTTCAGCTTGCCGAAGAGTATCTCTTCCATAAGTATAGGCGTGAGATATTGCTGAATGACTCTGTCCATCTCTCGTGCTCCATATTGCTTGGTGAATCCTTTGGTAAGAAGGAATTCGTGTGCCTGTGGAGCGAGTTTCATGGTCACGTTCTTGGCTGCAAGACGCTGTGATAGCTGACGGAGTTTCTTGTCAAGGATGAGAGTTGCCATAGTCTTGTCCATCTCGTTGAATACGACAGTACCTGAGAGGCGGTTGAGGAACTCCGGCTTGAAGGTCTTCTTTACCGTCTGGAGCATAGCCTGTCCCTTGCTAAGTCCACCTCCGAAACCGATACCAGCCTGTCCAGCAAACTGAGCTCCGGCATTTGATGTCATGATGAGAATCACGTTACGGAAGTCTGCCTTATTGCCTTTGTTGTCAGTAAGTCGAGCATAATCCATTACTTGAAGCAAGATGTTGTAAATATCTGTGTGTGCCTTCTCTATCTCGTCAAGGAGTAGGACACAATTAGGAGTCTTGCGGATTGCATCTGTCAACAAACCGCCTTCCTCATAACCTACATATCCCGCAGGAGAGCCTATGAGTTTGGAGATGGTATGTTTCTCTGTATATTCGCTCATGTCAAAGCGTATGAGTTCAACGCCAAGCTCACGTGCCAACACCTTGCACACCTCTGTCTTACCCACACCTGTAGGCCCCACGAAGAGTAGGGAGGCGATAGGCTTGTCTGGCTCCATAAGTCCGGCTTTTGACATCATAACGGCACGTACCACTTTCTTGATAGCCTCATCCTGACCATAGATATTGCTGCTTATGCGCTTGTCAAGATTCTTCAGAGCATCGTTATTCTCGCTTGCAAGTGCGTTAGCGTCAATGCGACAAACCTCGATGAGGATTTTCTTTATTATATCCTTACTAACCTTCTGATAGCGTGCAGCTTTAGGCTCTCCGTTCTTATTAAGGAGCGGATTCTGTTGCAGATAAGCACCAGCCTCATCGATTATGTCAATAGCCTTGTCGGGAAGGAAACGGTCGCATATGCGGGCATCACTCTGCTCAACGGCATATTTCACAGCTTCCTCATCATACTTCACACCGTGGTGCTTCTCGTAGATAGGGAGTAGGGCAGAGACAATCTGGATAGTCTCATCTACAGAAGGCTCCTTGATATCAATCTGTCCGAATCGTCGTGCTATTGCCTTGTGCTTGGCAAACGATTTGTTATAGTCCTGATATGTGGTAGAACCTATGAATCGTATGCTGCCATCCTCAAGGTAAGGCTTCAGCATCTCTGCTGCATTCATAGAGCTATTGCCGCCACCAGTATCACAGATGGTATGAATCTCGTCTATATAGAGAATGGCATTACCTTTGGCTTTTGCTCCGTCGAGAACTTCCTTGACACGCCTCTCGAACTCTCCGTGATAGCTTGCACCAGCAACGAGTGAAGCCATATCCATGCCATATATCACCTTGTCGGATATGGATTCTGGCACATTGCCTTCTGCAATCATCTTTGCAAGACCATATATGAGGGCGGTTTTGCCAACACCAGGTTCGCCTATGAAGATAGGGTTGTTCTTGTCCTTACGGCAAAGTATGCGTATGGTATGCTCAAGTTCCTTCTGTCGCCCGATAAGAGGCTTTCTGTTTACATATTCCTCGCTTATGCAAGTGAGATACTGTTCCCAAGGCTCTTTCTTCTGCTGAGGTTGACTCTGAGGTTCATCCTGCTTATGGATTTCCATCGACTGTAATGAACCGAGCAATCTATTTGCACTTGCCATAAGTTTGTCATATATGGCTGTGCCTGATAGATCAACCTTCTTGCCGTTGATATAAGCCTCTGCATGTACCTGTGGCTTATTTGCCTCTGCGGTTTCATCTTCAGCTTCATCCTCAATGCTTTCAGCTTCAGGTGTTTCCTCATATTGGCTATAGAAGAGGTTGATGTTCTTGAACCAGTCTTTTTTGAAGGTGATATACTTGTTCAGTATATATTGAGCCATGCTATGCTTAAGTTCATTAAGCATATACATTACTTCAAGGATGGTGCCGTGCTGCAAAGAGTCTGCTGTAATTTCCGTCTGGCTGAGATCCTCGATATGCTTTTTTGTCTTCGACATAGCGAAATACTGCATACGTTGAACAATCTCGTGGAGATTTGTTGACAGCATAGGAATGTATTCCTCATCATCAGGAACAGCATCGATGCTTATTATGTATCCGAACAGTTCGTTGTGCATTTCATCGATATCCACGTCAGCAATCTCACAGAACGACATGAATGCCGCCTGATAGGAAATGGCATACAGAAGATGCTCAGGAGTGATGAATTCTGAGCGGAATTTAGTAGCGTCATCTAAAGCAACTTGAAGTGCTCGATTCAGGCTTTCGGTGAAATAATTGGTTTCTATGTCGTATATGGGATGTATCATATTGTTTCTTCGATTGTAAGTTTTAGTGGATAATTGTTTGCCTTGGCGAGATTCATGGTGTAGTTTGCCTTGCTTTGGGCTATGTCTTGGGAATAAGTGCCGACGACTGCGCTTCCTTCATTGTGAACCTTTAGCATTAATGTTTCAGCATCCTCTTCACTTTTCCTGAAAATTCTTACAAGAACGTAAACAACAAAGTCCATAGTCGTAACATCATCATTGTGCATGATGACATTATACATGGGTGGTTCCTTTAACTTGAACTGTGTATGTTTACTACGGATTGTTCTTGTATGTGTACTCATGTTTGTTTTCGAATCATCTTATTCCGCCTCAAAGGGTTAAGGCGAGGAAATGAGTTATTGATTTGTTGAATGCAAAAATATATAAATTAATCGAAATAAAAAAGTTTTTTTACGATTTTTCTTATATATTTGTGAAATAGTAATAAAATGTAAGTAAAAATTGAATTTTTGTACGTTTTTCGTCTTTTTTTTCTCTTTTTCCTATAGACTTACTTTATAGGAGGAAAAAAATAAGGAGTACAGAAAAACCGTACTCCTTTTTATATTTATTATAATGTTATATTAGATTGCTATCTTAATACCGAGAGAAAGGTAGGCTCTTTCATAGTCAAGATAATCTTCATTTACCCACTGGTATTTTGTTTCAGCAAATCCTGCGATTTTAGCATTAATGTCATACTTGATACCGCAACCGATATTTACGCCGAAGTTTGTTTTACCATCGTAGTATTTGTCCTCGTGTGGGAGTGGATGAGGGTGATGTGGACATGTATGACCGTCTTTGAGATTTGAATAGCAGAGAACACCGCCAGCGATAGGGTATAATGTGAATTTATGACCGAGGTCTATCTTGTAATGGAAATCTGCTTCAAAGTCGAAATGAGTACCACAATCCCAGAAATAGATGTTTGCACTTGGTGAGAACTCGAATTCGTCGCCGAGGGCTGCTGAAATACCAACGCCAACGCCGAAGTCATCACGGAAATTACTCTTGAAATCAATACTTTCTACCTGTGCCTTTGCAGCGAATGCCACAGCACAAAGTATCATTGAAAAAATGATCTTTTTCATAATTGCTTTTTGTTTTGAATATATGCAAATTTATTTGTTATCTTAAATACTTTCTATAATTAACGTAATGATTGTCCATTTATTGAGAGACATTCAGTTAAAATATACAAAGAAAAAACAACCCTTCCTAATTTATGTTAGGAAAGGTTGCCGAATGTTATTGTTGTTTTCTTTACCAAACATCACATGTTCGTTTAGCCTTACTGTCTTCTGGAGCCTCAGGTATAGGCTGATTATTCACTTTACAGTTTATAAACGTGCAGTTCTTCGTATTGTGAAGGTAATAAGGCCATTTGGCTGTTTCCACTTTGAAGTTTGTTACCTTGACATCTGTGATTCGTTCTTCCTCGTTACCTTCATAGAAGATACCAAACTGTGCCGATTTTTCAACGTTGACATTGTTGATGCGGAAGTTCGTGTATCGGGTAGGGAAGTTACCGCCACGATAATGCAGATAGTTTGTCTCAAAGCGTAAGGCTGCACCTGCAACCGTATTTATGTTTATTCCGTTGACATATACATTCTCTATATAGCCTCCACGGTCAAGATTCGACTTGAATAGAATGCCATTCTTTACATCATCAACCTCAATGTCGCTCATGAAAATGTTCTTCACGCCTCCGCTGATTTCTGAGCCGATACATACGCCATTGCCTTTGGACTTCATCTTACAGTTGCGGATTACAATATCCTCTGCCGGACGACCTATGCGTCTGCCGTCGGCATCGCGTCCGGACTTCACCGCAACGGCATCGTCGCCTGTGTTGAATTCGCAGTTCTCAATGACAACCCTCTTGCTTGACTCTGGACTTATTCCGTCGTTGTTAGGGTAGTTGGAGTCAATCTTTACATTATTGATTACAACATCCTCGCAATAAAGTGGATGGATGCACCAGAAGGGACAGTTTTTCAGGGTTATGCCGCTTATGAGAACGCGTGAGCATGAGCAGAACTCTATGGCGCTAGTACGTAGCTTTGTTCCCTCACCGAAGATACGCTCAGACAGAGGTACGAGTTTGTCGCCCATCTCCCTGAGACGGTTTACATCGGAAAAATCAGGTGTTTCTCCATTTGTGCCGAGTAGGAAATCTCCTGCATCCTCAATGCTGGTTGTCTTTCCCCATTTTGCCATCTCATGGCCGTTTATATCAATTACGGCTGTGCCTTCGCCCGTAATAGCAACGTTCTCCTGATAGTGGGAATGTATCATAGGACAGCGAGAATATACTTCTATACCCTCATATCGGCTCAATACCACAGGGAGGTATGCATCAGGATTGTCGGTAAATGTCAGGGTTGCGCCATCGCTGAGATGAAGATTCACACCGCTCTTCAGTTCAAGCGGGCCGTCCATATCGAATTTTCCGGCAGGGATGACGACCATACCGCCACCATCATCCGAACATTCGTCAATGCATTTTTGCAGGTCTGCACGTGTTGCACCTTCATTGATTGTTATCCTCTTTCCTTCCTTCGGAAACATTGGCCTACGTGTACTTGCAGCGATGAGGTTCATCTTACGGTCGTCTGAGATATCATTCAGCTTGAATTTCTTCTCGTTGATGGTTCGTTGAATCGGACGTATTGTTCCATCCTCGTTATAGAACAGAGAATCACAACTTACAGAACGGCGGTATGCATTGTAATACTCAGATGCAAGGATACGACTTATATCCGATGTGTGGTAGAACATATAGTCCTGTCCCTTGTAGTTTACGATGGAACAATGTGTGGTACCGCTGTTTACTGGTTGCAGTATTACTCCCTGATAGGTATAGGGACCGAGAGGTGAATCGCTTGTGCAGTATGCAATCTCCTGTTTCTTGCCACGACGGAAAGGACTTGTGGCGTATGTCATATAGTATATGCCATTGCGCTTGTGTACCCATACTGCCTCGAAGAAATCTTGAGCGCCTTTCACTTGTTCAACCTTGCCGTCGAACGAGATCATGTCCTCGTTAAGTTTTATTACGTTCACGGTATTCTGACCTACGAAGAGATAGGCCTGACCATCATCATCAATAAACGGACAAGCATCTATGAACATACGGTCACACACCACTCCTGGAGTATTCTTCGAGATAAGAGGATGGCCAAGAGGATCATGGAAAGGACCTGCAGGCGAATCAGCTACAGCCACACCTATATTCTCCGTGTCGGTAGCATAATAGAAGTAGTATTTGCCGTTACGCTCTATACAGTCGGGGGCCCATGTGCGGGACTTTGCCCATTTAGCATCTTCCAATGGCTTGTAGATAACACCATGGTCTGTCCATGTCTTCATGTCCGTGGTGCTATATACGTGGAAGTCGTCCATAAGAAAATCCGTGGCATCATCCTTGTCATGACTTGGATAAAGCCACAAAGTATCGCCAAACACCCTTGCTGATGGATCTGCGCAATACGTGTGGGTTATGATTGGATTGCCTGACAATGAAGTCTGGGCAACGATTATACCACTTGATATCAGAAAGAGAGGAATAAGTGTATATTTTAATATCTTCATAATGGTATTTTTTTTCGTTTGGTGTTTTTGGTATGATATTTTGCCACAAAAATAAGAATAAATATCCGTATGACCTAATTTTTTTGGAAAAAAATGCAAAAAAACATCCATTTGCATTAAAAAAGTGGAGTAATTACGTTTTTTTTTCTTAACTTTGCGCTAAACTATATAACAAACCTATTTAGAAAAGATGTATTGTAAAAAGATTTTTTCAGTATCGCTTCTGTTATTATGTGCCGGCGTTGGTCTTGCTCAAAATGCAGAAAAAGAGAATGTTGTACGTATTGAGTCCGGTCTTGTGCAGGGATTCAACCATGAGGGGTCTATCGGTTTCCTCGGTATTCCATACGCCAAGGTTGAGCGTTTCATGCCGCCTATGCCTGTTGATAAATGGGACACTGTAATGGTTTGCGACCACTGGGGCCCTATGACTATGCAACCTACAGGACGTGAGATGTCGAAGGATGAGATGTCAGAGGACTGTTGCGTAATCAATGTTTGGACAACAGACCGCAAGGCAAAGAAACCGGTTATGCTTTGGCTTCATGGCGGTGGCTTTGATTCTGGCACGTCAGAATGGGATCCTGGTATGAAACTCGCTCAAAAGGATGTTGTCTCTGTCAGCATCAACCATCGTCTTAACATTCTCGGTTTCCTCGACCTTTCTGCTTGTTCTCCAAAGTACAAGTATTCTGCTAATGTCGGAATGATGGATGTTGTTGCAGCCTTGAAGTGGATTCGTAATAACATTGCACAGTTTGGCGGTGATCCGAATAATGTAACTGTCTTCGGAGAATCTGGTGGCGGTGGAAAGGTCGGTACTCTTTTGTGTATGCCAGATGCGAAGGACCTTTTCCATAAGGCTATCATTCTTAGCGGAACAATCCTCAATGTGAACACGAAGGAGATGAGTGAATCCCTTGGCAAGGCTGTACTTGCAGAACTTGGTATCTCAAATGATAATATCGATAAAATAAAGGATGTGCCTTACAAAGAACTTTATGCTGCTGGACAGCGTGCTATGGGTAAGAGCATCGGCACACGTAAGCCTGGTACGCCAATGATGTGGGGCTTCGGTCCTTCACCTGACGGAGAGATTCTCATGCAACAGCCTTTCCAACCGGGATTCTCGTCATTCTCAGACAGTAAGCCAATTCTTATCGGTACAACATTTAATGAGCTCCAGCGACTTACATACGATAAGCCTGTGACTTTGGAAGAGGCTCGTCAGCAACTTTTGCCAGTTTTCGGCAATCGTACAGATGAATATATCAAGGCATTCGACGAGGCTTGGCCAAAGCATTCTCCAAACGACTTGCTTTCAATCGACCGTCTTTTCCGTCCAAAGACAATCATCACGGCCGACTATATCTCTGCCAATCGTCCTGCACCTACCTATATGTATATGTTCACATGGAAATCGCCTGTGCATCAAGGCTCTGTTCACGGACATGAATTGAAGTTTGTGTTCAACACCTTGCATCGTGCCGGTCGTGACCTTCCGAATCCAACAGCTGATGATCAAAAACTTGCAGATATAATGAGCACCGTATGGTCAAACTTCGCTCATACAGGCAATCCTAATGCTAAGGGACTTCCTGCTTGGAAACCATATACCGCTGATAATGGTGAGATGATGATCTTTGACTACAACTGCTATCTGCGTCATAATCCTGATCGTAAGCTTGAGGAAATAATTGATGACTGCTGTTTCCAACAACTCAAGGAATTTAGGGCAAAACAAAATAAGTAATAATGAGTAACGAAACTGCATTAGGCTCTCCGTCTCCTTTCCCCATTACGGGGGAAGGGTCGGGGATAGGGGTTATTTCTCCCCGTCAAGAAGCCGTGCTCTCGTATCTTCGGGAGCACGATATTCCTTTTGAATGTTATAATCATCCAGAAGGCAAGACCATAGAGGAAGCAAAGCGTTGGTGGAAGGATGATGGTAGTGTGCATTGTAAGAATATCTTTATGCGCAACCATAAGGGTAATAAGCATTATCTCATCTGCTACCATTGCGACCATGATTTTGACATCCATGACCTTGAGGCCCGTTTAAAGGCTACGCTTCAAGCTCAAGGATTACCTTCTTGTGGCAAGCTTAGCTTTGCATCTCCAGAGCGTATGATGAAATATCTCGGTCTTGAACCTGGAAGCGTATCTCCATTCGGACTAATCAACGATGCTGAACACCACGTTCATCTCTTCCTTGATGCTTGTCTCAAGGATGCAGAAACTCTCAGCTTTCACCCTAATGACTGTCGGGGTACTGTCGTTATCCGTCGAGAGGATTTCGAGAGATACCTAAAGATTGTGGGGAATAGTTATGAGTATATTTGACCTACCCAGTCCCTCCCCAAAGGAGGGGGCCTCCCCCCTTACCCCCTCAAGGGGGAGTAGTTAGTCTTTCTAATCATGGAGGAACTCATTTGAGCGTTTTTTACTATAAAACATCCTTCCCTTGGGGAAGGCTTGGTTAGGTCTTAATCCATCGGATACCTCACTCCCCATTCCTTTCTCAACTCATCCATCTGTTTCATGATTGAAAGGGTTTCCTCATGAGGCATCATTGGGGATTCAAGCAATCCTTGCTCTATACAACGCTTGCACTCAAACACCTGATACTCATAACCGGTAACCATATCCTCGGGCTTTTTGTAGGTTGCCACGAGTTCATAATTACGATATACCTCGACAAGTTCAGGACAGTTTACATTATCAACACGGATATAACCATCCACACCGCTTATAATACCTTGTCTATCATTAAGACACAAGGCTCCAGATTGCAGATTTGCCATCTTTCCATCTGCGTATGATAAGGAGATACACTCATGCATATCCATTCCTGTAGGACCAATATGCACATTCGTAACGGTACGCTTTATGTCTGTGCCGAAATACATTCTTGCGAAGTTCAGACAGTAAACTCCAAGGTCGAGTAGGGCACCGCCACAAAGTTCAGGTCTTACAATTCTCTCTTTATGCTCCATCATATAGCAGAGTGTGGCAGTCAATATTCTTGGCTCACCTATAATGCCACTTTGCATAATCTCCTTAACCTTATGTGAAAGAGGCATATAACGTGTCCATATAGCTTCTGTGATGAATAGGTTCTTCTGCTTTGCAAGAGCAAGAAGTTCCTCGGCCTCATGTGCATTTGCCGTAAAAGCCTTTTCTACCAGACAAGGCTTTCCATGCTCTAAGGCGAGTCGTGTATGCTCATAGTGATGTGAATGAGGAGTTGCGATGTAGATTAGATCCACATTATTGTCACTCACAAGTTCCTCATACGAGCCGTATGCCTTGGGTATTGACCACTTTTGTGCGAAATCCCTTGCTTTTTCAATGCTGCGTGATGCTATTGCGTAAACCTCGCAATCCTGAGGCTTTGCTTGAAGTGATAATGCCATCTTCTCTGCAATCCATCCTGCACCTATAATTCCGATTTTCATAATGATGTTAAAATTTTTTTGATCCTTGTTATAATAATTTTTTCCGAAAAAACTCTGTATCTCTTTCCTGTTTCTGGGATGATTTTATAAGGAATAGATCAGTAGATGATGCAAATATAGCGTATTTTCTGGACTTGAAAGAATTTTTTGTAATAAATCGTCTAAAAATCTTCTCAGTTTCAGAATTTTGTTGTAATTTTACACTCGATAATGAATTTTCAATCTTTAATTTTCAATTGACGTAAATGAACCGTATTCTATTACTCCTAGCAACATTGGCTATTGTAATGCCAAATGTAAGTTGTGCCCAAACCACAGAATCTCATAGTCTTCCAAATCCTCTTAAATGGGAAAAGAAAAGTGGCGAGGTAAGTAATCTCACCGAATGGAACGAGCGTCGTAACGAAATCTCAAGTCTTATCCAACAGCATGAGATTGGCATTATTCCAGAGGTGAAGCGCGACCAGATTAAGGCTCGCATGGATAACGACACCCTCTTCGTCACCATTACCGTTGGTAAGGAATCGCTCACACTCTCTTCACATATCAAGTACCCAAAGACGGGTTCTGCGCCTTATCCTTTGCTGATAGGCAGTAGTCGTATATCCCTTCCTGATACCCTGCTTAATCCTCTTCCGCTTGCCCGTATGAATTATAATGAGCGTCAGGTAAACGGCTATTCACAGTTCCGTGGAGATACCTGCCGAACCAACTATGGTTTTGTGCGTCTCTATCCCGAACTCATTGATAATGGAGCATATAGCATGTGGGCATGGGGATTTCAGCGTATCATTGACGGCTTGGAGATTCTTGGCCCTGAGGTTACAAAGATTGACACAAAGCATATCGGTGTAACGGGATGTTCGTATGCCGGTAAGATGGCACTCTTCTGTGGAGCCTTCGACCCTCGTGTAGCTCTTACCATAGCACAGGAGCCAGGAGGTGGTGGTGCTGCCGCTTGGCGTGTGTCGCATACCATTGATGGTGTTGAGGATCTTGACAGAACCGACTATCATTGGTTCAAGCATAGTCTCAAGGAGCAATTTCATGGCGATAGCGTCTATCAGTTGCCATACGACCATCATGAGTTATGCGCCCTCGTATGTCCTCGTGCTTTCCTTATGCTTGGTAACACCGACTACAAATGGCTTGCCGATGAGTCTGGCTATGTATCTGTAAATGCCGCTATGAGAGTATGGGAGCGTTTCGGTATTGCTGACCGTATGGGTTATTCTATAAACGGAAATCATCCACATTGTCAGTTGCCAGAAGAGCAATTCCCAGAGGTTCTTGCCTTCATAAACCGTTTCCTATTTGAGAAACCAGTCAGCACAGCAGGCATTCGCAAGGCTGAAAAGTTTGAAGGAAAGGTGGATTTGAAGAAGTGGATTCGCTTCTAATATAACTTACAACTCACGTTAAATAATTTAAAGGCTGCCTGCTGCAAATCTCCATTCTGTTTAATCCTATTCTTCCTCCCAAGCAAATCCTATGTAACTCCTATATACCTCCTATGATCCTATAGTTCTGGAACGGACTTACAACGGACCTAGAACGGACTTACAACGGACTTGAAACGGAGGTAGAACGGACCTGTATAGGTGTGTGTGTTTGGTAACAGTTACTATGTTACCATTTGTCTCCGGGGAGTCTTTATCTTTCCCTGATTTTGGTTTACAGTAATAGTTGTTATTATACTGCATTCGTTGACATCATACCAGACAGAGACGACATCACACGAAAAGGGAAAGGTAACATAGTAACTGTTACTAAATAAGGGGACTATCCCCATACATCCTAAAGGTCTTATTATATAAATAAATTTTATTTATATATATAATAAGCATTATAAAGTAATCTTTCCGGGTGTGTGTGTTTGGTAACTGATACTATGTTACCATTTGTTTCTGAGTGTCTTTGCCAGATTTAGGTATACAGTTTTAGTTGTTATTATACTGCA
Source organism: uncultured Prevotellaceae bacterium (assembly GCA_902801155.1). Classification (GTDB taxonomy): domain Bacteria; phylum Bacteroidota; class Bacteroidia; order Bacteroidales; family Bacteroidaceae; genus Prevotella. The sequence continues at coordinate 15,077 of CADCHG010000002.1, forward strand.
TTTGTTGACATCATACCAGACAGGGGTGGTATCACACGAAAAAGGAAAGGTAACATAGTATCTGTTACCAAATAAGGGGACTATCCCCTACATTCTTTAAATGTCTTATTATGTATAATCATTATTTGGCAACGCTTCGAGGCTGTGTTGGGTAACTGATATTATGTTACCATTTGTTGATTGATGGTTCGTCCATTCTGTGTTTTATGTCTTCAAAAATTCATGTAACTTCTTTGGATATCTCGTGATTATTTAGTAACTTTGCATTCAGAAAATCAAAATCTAAACAATAAATAATTGCATGTATAAAACAAAAGGTCTTCCCAATACACGTATTGAGATAGCAGATGCTCTGCGTGGTATTGCTGTGATGGGTATTATAATATTTCATTGTCTGGAGAACTTCAACATCTTTCTTGATGACAAGTCTATGGCTTTGCCAACTGATGCTACAGTCTTTTCTGTGTGTGAAGTTCTGCTTTCAAGCAAGATGTATGGAATATTTGCCATGCTCTTTGGCGTGAGCTTCTTTATAATGCGAGATAATCAGGAACAGAAGGGTTGGGACTTCTCTCTGCGCTTTGTGTGGCGAATGGTGTTGCTATTCATCATTGGATTAATCAATATCTTCTTCTATAATGGTGATATACTAACTTCTTATGCATCAATAGGTTTGCTGATGATTCCTGCCGGCTATCTATCTACAAGATGGCTGTGGGCTATCACCATATTCCTTCTAGCACAGCCTGTTGAAATATACAGCCTAGTGTCTGGATGGAGGTTCCCGGAAGATGAACTTTGGGCAGAATGTGCTAAAATAACAGAAGCGAACATTAACGGTTCGTTCTGGGAGTCAGGAATAACAAACGTGCGTATAGCTTATGTTGCAAATCTGGCTTGGGCTTTGTGGGCTGGTCGTCTGACACAGACACTTGCATTCTTCTATCTCGGAATACTCGTAGGTCGTCATCGCCTGTTCTATAACGAGGGTAATAACCTTCGTATATGGCTCTGGGTGCTGATTATATGTTTCCCGCTATGCCTCATTGGCTCTTTCGTGGATATGGGCAGGTTCAGCGTATGGACAAAGCCTATTACGAATATGCTGATATTGTTCTCTGAGGTGTCTGCCATAGTGCTTCTGTGGTATCGTTGGAAGCCTTTCTGCAAGATTCTCGGTAATGTATGCTTCTTCGGAAGAATGAGTCTATCAAACTATCTCATGCAGTCTGTATTCGGCTCAGTTCTGTTCTATGGATGGGGCTTCAAACTCTGTGATGACCTTGGTGCAACGTGGTCGCTTTTGGTCGGAATAATCATGATTACCATTCAGATTATCATTCTGAAGCAATGGGACAAGAATCATCAACGTGGACCTATGGAGGCTCTTTGGCGTAAGGCAACTTGGATTAAATTATAATCTTATGAAGAAAATTGTAACTTGCTTGTTAGCAATATTATTGTTGTTCTCAGCTAATGTTCTTGCTGAAGAAAACAATACGCCTTTAAAACCTCGCCTTGTGGTGATGACGGATATAGGTGACTGTGATGTTGAGCCTGATGATATGGAGTCGGCTATCAGGCTGATGGCGTATGCCGATATGTTCGAGATAGAGGCTATAATGACTACCATAGGATGGAACTGTGATCCGTATCCCGAGGAGTGGGCGCAATATCTTGACAAGGTTGTAGAAGCATACGGCAAGGATGTGCATAATCTGATGGCTCGTTCAAAGCAGAAGGAATTTCTTTCACTTAACGAGGAGAACGGCAAGCAGAATATCGGCTACTGGCCAAGCATGGAGTATATAAAGTCAAGATGTATGGATGGTAGTCATAGAGCTGGTATTGGTATTATTGGCAAAGATAATGATACAGAGGGGAGTGAGTTCCTTATAAAACTTGCCGACGAGGATGATGAGCGTCCTATATGGGTAGCAACGTGGGGAAGTGGCAATACACTCGCACAGGCTATCTGGAAGGTCCAGCAGACTCGTACACCTGAGCAGTTGGAGGCTTTCCTGCATAAATTTCGTGTCTATACCATTACAGATCAGGATATGGTGTATGCCATGCGAATGAATCGTGCATATAGCTCACACATGTGGATGCGCCGAGAATTTAAGGATGACCTGAAGTTTATCTGGGACGAAGGAACATGGCAACTCCAATGTGAGCTTGGAAAGCAGGAATGGAAGAAGCATCAGGAACTTATTCAAGGGCATGGAGCATTAGGTGCTATTTATCCTAACTATAAATGGGGCGTGGAGGGCGATACACCTTCATTCCTATATATTATGCCTAACGGATTAAATGATCCAGAAGATCCCACACAGGCAGGATGGGCAGGATGTCATAAGTTCGGTATGTGTGCCGACTCGCTGACATATGCCTGGACTTCTTGGCAAGAGCCACAGAGAGGCATAACAGAAGGGTATAAGCGTAGGTTCTATCCTGCCGAACTGAATGATTTCTGTGCTCGTATGCAATGGGCTAAGGAGGGTAGGGGAAACACGAACCCAATCGTGATTATCAATGGCAAGAAATTGCTTTCTCCTTTTAATATTAGGGCAAAGGCAGGTGAAGTAGTAACTCTTGATGCCTCCAATTCTGTGGATGCAGAGAGTGACAAGTTGGCTTTTCTATGGTGGGTACAGCTAGAGGCTTCAAGCTATGAAAGGAATATTGATATTACAGAAAATAATGATTCTAAGACAAAAGTCATAATTCCTGAAGATGCGAAAGGAAAGACAATACACATCATTTGCGAAGTTACAGATAATGGCATGATTCCATTGACATCGTATGCGAGAGTGATAATAAATGTGGAATAGGTCTTTTGGCGTGCTTAATTGTCTGAATTACACTTATATAAGTGATTTTTAGGAAAAGTATTTGAAATACAGATATTTCTTTTATTTCGCTAAAATAAAACTATGCTGAAAACGTATAAAATACACTAATTTAATTTGCGAAAAAGTTTGATTTTCTCTTGAAAAAATTTGGAGAAATCAAACTTATTTTGTATCTTTGCAACATGAGAAATGAATAATTCCTCTTTAGGACAAAGTTCTCTGTCTCTTTCATAAAAATTGCATTTATTTCCTTTTATATCTAAAATATCTGTCAGGCTTGATGAAGCCTTAATTCACTAATTTAAACAATCTAACCACTAATAGTATGAAAAAGAAAATAGTATTCTTTGATATGGACAATGTCCTTGTTGACTTTGAGTCGGCCTTGTGCGCTGATAAGATAAAGAAACAGGTCCCGAAATATGTAAGTGTCGTGAATGGCGTGAAGAAAACTAATTACGATGATATTCCTGATATCTTCAGTTATTCAAAACCAGTCAAGGGAGCTGTAGAGGCTCTTAAGACACTATCCCAGAAATTTGAGGTATTTATTGTTTCACATGCTTCATGGGCTAATCCGCTTTCGTGGAGCAATAAGCTGGAATGGGTAAAGAAATACTTTGATTCCGACAATGTGAATGGAACATTCTATAAACGCCTTATTCTAGCACAGGATAGGGATGTTACAAACATAACCGACTCTTATATTGTTGAGGGAGAACCATATAGTAATGAATCCCACAAGAATGGCAGTAAGGTGATCTACCTTAATAAGAAAAATGGAGATTTCCGTGACTGGTCATCGGTTGTTAACCATCTTATGCAGCTTGCTGTATAAAAAAGGGGAAGAGCGGATAGAAAATATCCGCTCTTTTTATATATGGAATTAAGGTTAATGTTATTCTAATGAATATTCTACGGTATTAACAACTCTGACTTTCTTTATATAAGGAGTATTGGCATCGCGGTCTTCAATAGAGAACTGTCCCTGTTGTGCATTACGTATGTCACCAAGTTTGCTGTCAGAGTCTTCTGCAAATTTCTGTGCGGTTGTACGTGCATTCTTTGTTGCTTCTTCAACCATCTCAGGTTTGATCTTGTTAAGGCCTGTGAACTCGTATGTTATAGAGTTATTGCCGTATTCCTCGCTTACAATGGCAATACCCTGTTTCATGAGTTCTGATTGTCGGCGCATCAGCTGTCGTACCTTGTCAACTTCAGAAGAGGTGACTGTGATGACGCTTGTAGCCTTGTAACGATAGTTCATAATCTCGTTACCGTAGTTGTCTGCCTGGCGGTCGGAGATAACAGGGGGATTGACGCTTATGTCGGAATCCTTGATACCGGCAGACTTTAGGAATGCGATGACACGTTTGTTCTTTGAACTCAGACGGTCGTACATCTCTGACGGGTCGTTGCCTATCTCCTTGTATATGAGCGGCCATGTAACCTTGTCGGCTTTGACCTCGCGCTCGGCAAGTCCCTTGACAGACACTTTCCTGTCCATCTCCTTGAAAGTGACGATACCACTACGGAGTGAGAGTCCTGCTATTACTACACCTATGGCAATGATTGCAGCAGGGACAATCTTTTCACTTGTATTCATGATCTTCCAAATGAATTGTTAATAAAATTCCAATAGAACAGAAATATTTGTAATTAATAATGTGGGTGATGTGAGTGATGTTGACGATGTGCAGGAGCTGGAGGTGGGGTAGGGCGACTGTTTCTCATTTCGCGCTCAACAGAACGAATCTCGTATATTGTGAGACTGCATTTCTTGCACATTCCGTGTTTGTCAAACTTATGTTTACCCTCATTGAAGTGCTTCTCCATCTTCTTGTCCATCCTCACGGTGAATGAATCACCGCAATGCTTGTCATGCTTATGACGTATCTTGCAGTTTTTATGTACAATCATCGTGTAAGGAGCTTTGGTTGCATTATACTTGTCAACATTAAAGTTTGACTTTCCGAATGCTGTTGCTGTGCCGAGGATCATCATTCCGATTACCATCATGCTTTTGAATGTTGCCTTCATATTCTATTTGTATTAATGAGTCTTGGCGACTCGTTAGACTTTTATTATTTCGAAGGCAAAGGTACATGTTTTTTCTCATGAACCAAAGGGGAAAACTATAATCAGGTGTGGAGTTTTCCCTATTGTTGTCGGGGAAAAATCCTTAGAGCATAATTTGCTGTAATAATATTGGTGCTGCCATATATCCTAATAGGAATAGTGGCAGCACCAACCATAAGTATATGCTCTCTTTTATTGTTCCTTTACGTATTCTGAAGGAGAAACTCCATACAACTCCTTGAATGCAGTAGAGAAATGGTTTGGTGTGCGATATCCTACGAGATATGCGACCTCAGAGATTGAGCATTTCTTCTGTCGTAGGAGTTCTGCAGCCTTCGTGAGTCTAATGTTACGGATATAGTTCGTTGCAGACTGATTAGTGAGTTCCTTGAGCTTTCTGTAAAGGTGAACTCGGCTCAATCCGACCTCGGAAGCAAGATATTCAGAGGTGAGATCTGGGTTGTCCAGATTATCGTTGATACACTTCACAAGACGTTCTAGCAACTTCTCATCAGCCGACTGAATCTCTGGAGTTGTAATCTGGTCGGTAGGAAGTTCGTTGCCCTTGAATGTGTTACGCAACTTTTCCTGACGCAATAGGAGGTTGCTTACGATTGTTTGGAGAAGAGCAAGGTTGAATGGTTTTGTGATGTATGCGTCGGCTGTAGCCTGAAGTCCCTCAATTCGATCACGGTCAGTTCCTTTAGCCGTAAGCAGAATAATTGGTATGTGGCTGATACGAACGTTCTGACGGATAAGTCGGCACAGTTCAATACCGTCAATCTCAGGCATCATGATATCGCTGATTACGATATCAACATGTTCCTTATTGAGTGTCTGGTATGCAGTCTTTCCATCTGCGCAATCGATGACATTATATAGTGATGCCATTTCCTCGCATAGGAAAGAACGTATCTCATCATCGTCATCGACAACAAGAATAGTCTTGCGAGACTTGAGTTTTGTGTGTCCGCCGTTTGCATCTGGTGATACGATAACATCTTCCTGCAATTCCTGTACCGGTAAGGCTTCACCTGTTACGATTTCAGCAGAACTGGTCTTGAGAGGTAATGCAACAGAGAAACATGCACCCTGTCCTTCAGGATTATCGCTTACGTCTATGCTTCCCTTATGAAGCTCAACGAGGGATTTAACAAGGTTAAGACCTATGCCCGTGCCCTTGACGTATTTTCCGTTTGTGTGAACCTGATAGAAACGTGTGAAGATATTTTGTTTCTCATCGTCAGGAATACCGATACCGGTATCAACAACCTTGAGAAGGAGTGTGACGTTGCTACCAGCCTTGAGATCTGTCTTTGGCTCAAGGTCAATGCTAACGGTAACGCTACCGTTTTCAGGTGTATATTTTAATGCATTGCTCAAAAGGTTGAGCAGAATCTTTTCAAAGCAGTCTGTATCTATCATTACGTTGACATGACCGTTGGTGTAGTCTTTCAACGTAAGTGTTTGGCGACGGCTTTGTGCTATATCCTCTGTATATGCGATGACACCTCTTACAAATGGACTGAGAGCTACATCTGTACAATGAAGTTCCATCTTGCCACGGTCAATCTTACGGAGATCCATGATTTGATCTGTAAGACGTAGCAGACGATCTGCATTACGGTTCATAGTGCTGTAGAGACGCTGACGCTCAGGCTCGTGGTCTGTTGATAGAAGTTTCTGCAGCGGTGTGGAAATCAGAGTGATAGGAGTTCGCAGATCATGGACAATGTTCATGAAGAACTGCAGTTTCTGTTCCTTTGCCTGCTCTTCACGACGATGTTCACGTATGCTACGATGCAGATTGCGACGGCGACGCACCTCTATAAGGGTCATATATACAACACAAGCAAATATTGCCAGCCAGATTAACAAAGCCCACCATCTGAGATACCAAGGGTATGCGATGTGAATGTATGTTTCTGTTACATCAGAATCACGACCGTCAATTATTGTTTTGGTATATAGTACATGGCTTCCGCTTGATAGACCATTGAATACAACACGATTCTGTGGTATAGGAAGTGTTTCCCAATTACCATCGTCAAGTTTATAGCTATAGGCAATACGATGAGTCATGTAAAGAGGTAATGCTGCGAATTCTGCAGTAAATGTATTGTCTTCAGACTCAAGTTCATATTCCATAGACTGGTTAAGGCCGAGGAATCGTTCATTAGCTCGAATTGTTACTACGCGTGTAGTGCATTTCGTACTTCTTTCACCAATACGGTTAGGATAGAAGTAGGTAATGCCGTTGATACCACCGAACCATAGACGACCATCATCAGAACGTAGGCATGCATTCTTATAGAACTCATTTCCCTGAAGTCCATCACGTGAGGTAAAGGTTTCACTTGTGTTATCCTTCAGATTGAATCGGATGAGTCCCATGCTCGTACTTAGCCATAGATGTCCATCATTTCCCATCTGTACGGCATATATAAGACCATTTTCCTTTGTAATGGTTCTGAGCTTGTCGTTGCTGGTGTCAAGCAGCGTCACACCTTTTGAAGTAGCAAAGCCAAGGGTGTTGTTGTTAAGACGGGTTATACTATAGATAATCTCCGATTCACCCATACGATGCATGATTTTCTTAGGATCGTTTGGCTTGAACCATACTATACCATCGTAAGTACCAGTATATATTCTGTCGGTATTAGAATCGTAGAATATGGAGTTTGTCCATCGTGTACCATCGCTATACGTATAGAACGTCATAATATTGCGTGAGGCATCATAGCGGAATATGCCTTGTCCCATTGTGGCTACCCAGATGGTTCCGTGATTATCTTCTGCATATCCATATACGCTTGTCTTTCTGCCTGGCTGTCCTTCAATAGGAACATACATCGCTTTTCCTGTTGAAGTGTTCACGATACCACAACCTCTGTTATATGATCCAAACCACAGTCTGCCTTGTGAATCACAGAAGAGTCCCTGAATCGTTGGGGGCAGATCATTGGCGCCTGTTCCTACACGGAATTTTGCAAAAGTCTGGAAATCAGGTGTGAGACCATACAGACCGCCATTATCTGTGCTGATCCATATTTTTTTATCCTTTGTCTCTATTATTGAAGTTACACAACGGTCACCTATTAGGTCAAATTTCTGTGAGCGACGGCCAATGTATCCGAAGGGGGCAGAGCTGTGTGATGCCATGAACACGCCTTTCTGATATAATGCCATCCAAATATCTCCATGATTGTTTATATAGAGAGAATGTGCCTTCTGTGAAGATATGTCAACAAATGGATCGTCAAACTGATGGGAAGGAACAAACTGGTGAGTACGGATGTTGAAGAACATCACTCCGTTACCGTCTGTTGCAATACAAACATTGTCGGAATTAGGCATTGTCTTTATGTCGCGCACCTTCATGATGCCTTCTGTACCTTTCACAATGTCGAAATGTCGGGTATTGACATTATAGTAGTATAGTCCGGATTCAACATCTCCGGCATATAGGATACCGTCACGACCTACACATAGACTTGAGAAGTTATACTCGCTGCCATCGTAGTTCCTCACATGGTGAAGTTTTCCGTTCTTGTCGGCGTACATTACGCCATCTGACTGTCTTGATACCCATATAAAGCCATCATTAGTACGGGCTACGCGATGTATTTCATGAGTTTTACCTGTGAATGCGTTCTTTTTTGTTTTTATTTCACCATTCTTGTCTACCAGAAGAGTGAAAGCATCAGTACCACCAATAAAGAACTCACCGTCGGCAAGTCGTAGGATAGAGTTCACATTACCCATTTTTGCACCTATTTCCTTAGCGGAAATGCGTGGTGTGAAGTCATCCGTCTGGATGTTATATACCTGTACACCATTGATAGTTCCAACGATGACATTTCCTATGGAGTCGGCACATACTGTACGTATGAAGTTATGACTGAGAGAATGTGGATTTGTCGGATTGTGACGGTAGGTGATAAATCTTGAACCGTTGTATTTGCACAGACCATCTTCCGTAGCAACCCATATCATACCATTCTTGTCTTCTTCGACCTTATTCACCAAACTGTTTGGCAAATCGGAATCGGAAGTGAATAGCATATTAAACTGTGCATTGGCACAAAGCGACAATGCAAGGAATGATGTAGTTAGGATAGTTTGCTTTGACATCTATTTAAGTGTGTTTAGGGTTAGTTGTTTTCATTTCTATCGTTTGCATTTACTTATTTGTTTTTGTCCTCCAACCTCCTTTGTGGAAGAGGGAGAGACCTGTCTGTTTATTTTTGTTGCGACTGTGTTCTTGCCACTATGTTCTGAACTTCCTTTATCTTAAGAGAGGCAGAAGTATCACCAGAAGCTTCTGCAAGTTTCAGGTAATGAATGGCCATGTCAGGATCTGGAAGTGTGCCAACACCTTCTATAAAGCAGGTAGCCACTCCATTATATGCTTCTGCATCACCTGCATCAGCAGCTTCCTTGAGGAGTCTGAACCCAGTCTTGTTATCTCTGTCTGTACCTTCGCCCTTGATATAGCAGCGGGCAAGGAATTTCTTGGCATATATATCGCCGCTTTCTATTGCCTTTTCAATATATGCAACACCGAGAAGGCTGTTCTTCGGGAGTATTCGTCCCGAAAGATATGAATCTCCGATGTATGTCATAGCTTCTGCAACACCCAGATCGGCTGCCTTCTTCAAATATGTTATGCCTTGTATGGAGTCTTTTTTTACTCCCATACCATCCATATAAAGCATCGCATACTTATACATTGCTTCCTTATTGCCGAGGGCAACGGACTTACCAATATATTTTGCGGTCTTCTCGACATCACCTTCATAGGCATAGTGGTTGGCGAGATTCTGATTTGCGAAATCATATCCATGATCGGCTGCACGATCCCATAGGGCAAGTGCTCGTACTGTGTCTTTCTTTACAGCCCAGCCATTAAGATAATAGTAACCCATATTGAGGAGGGCATAGTCAGAACCGTTGTTTGCTGCACGGGCAAGAAGCTGTATTGCCTTGGCATAGTCTTGTTGTGTGCCTTTTCCTTCCTCATAGCAATATGCAAGATTTTCCAGAATCTCATTGTCGTCTTTCTCTGACAATGCCTCAAGCAAAGGGAAGGCTTCTGTATAGTTTCCTGCAAGGAATAGGTTTACTGCTTTCTCACATTCCTCACTACGCTTAACAACAGGCTTTGTCTTGGTTGTGGTTACAATTTCGTTTTGTGTAGGAATTGTATATGAAAGATGATTGCCGTCAATATCAGAAGGAGTAAATACATTTACGGTATCTCCGTCAGAGCGCCACACCTTATCGTCAAAGCCTACGTATGCATAGTTGATATCCACGCAGATGGAATTAATAGAGTGAGGCTTGGTATCATCCGTCAGTTTCTTCTTCCATGATCTGCTAAGCTTGTCGTCATACTCCTGAATGGAGTTGTCAGAAGAAACGGTCATAAGAGTACCGGCATCTGTAATCGTAGCATACGTAACATCGGGTATTCGCTGCCAGTTTATGTTGTCGTAGCTTGTAACGAAATAGCTTTCCTGTTTAACAATATAGAAACGGCCTATGCGCATAACCTGACTGACAGGTATCTTGTTATTAGAAATTCTTGCTCCTCCGCTTAATGCCAAATCTAATGGGGTAGGGATGCTTTCGAATGTCTTGCCGCCATCTATAGTATGCAGGATCTTGTTTTCTGAAACACCGAACAGACCTTCCTTGGGACTAAGCATACAGATGTCTGTAATATGGGCAGAAGGAACGTTAGGTGCGTGTATTGTCTTCCATGTTCTTCCTTCATCCATGGAATGTAGGATATCCATATCCGAGAATGAAACCCATAAACCGCATTCGTCAGAATGAAAAGCCGCAGAGCATGGTTGTGAAGCCAGTTTCTTAACCTTCCATGTCTTACCGTTGTTTGATGAGATATAGACACGACCTTCGCCGTCCTTCTCTGTGCACATTGCAAGAGTTTTAGGAGCGATATAGTTAATCCACGTACATTTGTTACCTGTTGGCGGAGCAACAGATACCCATAGTGAAGCCGGATCATTAGCACACAGGATGGAGTTTCCATCTGTGGCACATATATGTCCTTTCGTGTCTATGCTAATGCAGGATGCCTGAGCAGAGACCTGAAGGGCAAGTGCTGATGCAAATATGGTTGAAAGAACAAACCTTTTCATAATCTTTACATTTTATTCTTTTATACTCTCTACACTTCTTTATCTAAGATCAATAACCTCAGCCTTTGGATAGTCTTTGGCATTGAATGTAAACAAAGCATCAGAAAGGTTGGAAGACTTTACGTTCGAAATAGATATCGTAATCCAGCCAGATGACTGACGCATCTTCACTTCCTTTATATCAGAATTGGCATCAACAAGGATATATGCCTCCTTGATGCTTGACTTCTGATTCTGTGCCTTCAGATGTACCTGTTTGCCACTTGCAGTATGTTGAAGTTCCATGTCATACCCTTTCTTGTATAATGTCAGGAAGGTGTATGGGTTCATACTTGCCTGTTTTGCGGCATTTGGGGTTGATACGTTTACCTCGTCATTTTTCTTGACGTATGTCCATTGTGTTTTCCCGTTATACCATACAATGGTGCTTGGAGTAGAGGCTTGGAACATATTCTTCTTTATGGAGATAGTTCCACTCTGTTTGATCTTGTCACCCGTGATTGTAAAGTTTGCGGTTGTTCCGCTTTTAATGTTGAATTTCGCTGCTGCCTTGTCAAGTGTTTTCTTGGCGGCAGATGACGAATCGTTAGCTGCTGTTGAGGTGATGACTGCCATAGCCATCAGAACAATGATTGTAAGAGTCTTTTTCATTGTTATTGTGTTTATATATATAACGCACCCTTTTTGGGAGGGTTTAATTCCTTTGTTTCAGTTTAATGTTTTTTCTATATTATCATCTTGCTCTCAATGATGCGATATGATTGTCAAGAGCCTGCTCGTCTGTAAAGAGAACCTCACGAGGCTTTGAACCGTGTGCAGGACCTACGATACACGCTTTTTCCAACTGATCCATAAGGCGGCCTGCACGGTTGTATCCGATAGAGAACATACGCTGAATCATGGACGTTGAGCCATTCTGCGAACTTACGATTGCGTGTGCAGCCTGAACAAAAAGAGGATCCCAAGAACCTGTATCGACAGCTCCGCCTTCACCTCCTTCACCGGCATCTTCCATAGGTTCTGGCAGATCCATAGGACATTGAGGGGTAAGTCCTGCCATTTCCTGATCGTGGATGTGCTTTGCAATAGCCTCTACCTCTGGGGTGTCGAGGAATGCACATTGAACACGTACAGGTTCGTTGCCGTTGAGATAAAGCATATCACCCTTACCGATAAGCTGGTTTGCTCCCGGACGGTCAAGGATGGTACGTGAGTCTATCATAGAGCCTACGCGGAATGCCACACGACCTGGGAAGTTGGCCTTGATGGTACCTGTGATGATATTCGTTGTCGGACGCTGGGTAGCGATAATCATGTGAATACCCACGGCACGTGCAAGCTGTGCTATACGTGCAATAGGAAGCTCAACTTCCTTACCTGCCGTCATGATAAGGTCACCGAACTCATCGATGATTACCACGATGTATGGCATATATTCATGCAGAGGATTGCCATTACTGTCCACACTACGCAGACGGTGGTTGACAAACTTCTCGTTGTATTCCTTGATATTGCGAACACCTGCAATCTTGAGAAGGTCATAACGATGATCCATAAGCGTGCAGAGGCCTTTCAATGTACGTACAACCTTTGTCACGTCGGTAATGATTGGCTCCTCATCTGTATCTGGAATCTGAGCCATGAAGGCATTGGCGATAGGGTTGTAGATAGAAAACTCTACCTTCTTTGGATCGACAAGCACAATCTTCAGTTCGTTAGGGTGCTTCTTGAAAAGCAGCGAACCTATCATAGCATTAAGACCTACAGACTTACCCTGACCGGTAGCACCTGCTACGAGAAGGTGTGGTATCTTTGCGAGGTCAACCATGAAGACCTCATTCGTGATTGTCTTACCCAAAGCAAGAGGAAGATCCATCTTCGTCTCTTGGAACTTGCGAGAGTTCAGAATTGACTCCATGCTCACGATTGAGGCATGAGCGTTTGGAACTTCGATACCGATGGTGCCCTTGCCCGGTATTGGAGCGATGATACGGATTCCGAGAGCTGAGAGCGAGAGGGCTATATCGTCCTCAAGGTTACGTATCTTCGAAATACGCACACCCTCGGCAGGAGTTATCTCATAAAGAGTAATTGTCGGACCTACGGTAGCCGTAATCTCACGAATCTGTACGCCAAAGGAGTTAAGTACCTCTATGATGCGCTTCTTGTTAGCAAGAAGTTCCTCCTTGGTGGTATAATCCTGATTGTCATCGTACTTCTTCAGCAGGTCAAGACCTGGGAATGTGTATTTCGTGTAAGGCTCACGAGGGTTTATAGGAGTTGATAGTATCTCCTCGGTGGTAAGGCTCGTGCCTGATGCCTCTTCCTCTTTGAAACCCTTAACGACGGTAAATGCAGGATCGTCACCATCCTTTGACGCTTTTACATCGACATTGCTTACGTCATCGTCTGTGAGGTCAAATGTATTTGCCTTTTCCTCATCTTCCAATTCGTTATTGTTTTGAGGCGTTACCGTTTCAGGAGTACGAAGCAAATCGTCCATAGAAGGCTGAGCAGCTACGACAGGTGCCTCTGGAGCTACAATGTTTCCGGTTGCAAGTTCCACGGTCTTGCTGTCTTTCACATTGAACTTCACCCTCCTTGAGATGTAGCCGATAGGATTCATCGCCTTTCTGACAAATGTAATTGTCTCGGAAGAAACGAAGGTGAAGAATATTATGGCTGTCACGATGAGGATGCCGGTAAGTCCCGGTGTTCCTGCTATTGACTCGAGATAACGGCTTACATAGTCTCCGTGTCCACCTCCGGCATTGAACACCTGGCCGGAGAGTAGGGGATTGATGAACTTGGCGCAGGCAATACTGCTCCAGATCATGGCAAGCATACTGCCGAAGAACCATTTCACCAGACTCACCTTATATGCTCCCATTAGTTTGAGTGAGGTGAATATCAGGAACAGCGGGATAAGGAACGCCGGAAATCCGAAACAGCATGTGATGAAAAAATATGCAATATATGCACCTATGGAGCCGCATGTGTTTGAAAATGCCATACTCTCGTTTCTAAGGTCACCAGCAATAGGATGCTGTATGATGCTCTGGTCATTCTGTCCTGTGGAGAAGAACGAGATGAATGAGATGACCATTATGATTGATATGAATAGAAGCAGAATGCCGACGGTGAAATTCGTCTTCTCGCTGTTTACGAATGATGGAATCCCGATAGCTTCGCGGAATGAAGTCTTCTTTTTTTCAGTTTCTTTCTTTTTTGCCATATATGTTGAGGAGCTGAAACTCCGTGTTAATTCTTTGTTGTTTTGATGTGAAATTTATATTCACGTGCAAATTTAATAGAAAAATCTCAAATATATGCCGAAAATTCATAATAATATTCGAAAAGTTGTGCTTTTTTCAATTTTTTTAATAAAAACTCGGAAAAATGGAAGAAGAACCGGAAATATCTGTCACTCAAAAAAAGCTTGTTTGTGAAATCTTATACTTTGTATAGTCAAAGTGAATATGCCTGAAGAATCATTCTGTATTGAAACGTGTATAAATGTTTCTTTTTGATACTTATACAACTGTAATTGTAGTGATTAAACAATTAGTTTGGAGTTTTATGTTTAACGCTTTGATTTCTAACATTTTACTTTCTTTGCTGATTACTAAAATGCATCGAGATCAAGAGTGTCTGAATTTGTATGCAAATTGCTTGCCTGAAACCTTATGTTTCTATAGCGATTTTCAAGTGGGAAAATACAGGAAGCATAGGGTTCGACCAAACGAAATTCCAAACAAAAAATGTATGCCGGGAACTTTGTTTTATTCGTAAGTAGTAAGTCCGTTGTAATACCGTTACAAATCCGTTTCAAAACCGTTCCGACTCCAATATCCCCCTATATTTTATCAAAAAGCCATACTTTTTCTGCTTTTTTCTCTTTTTTTTATGCATCACCTTATCCTTTTTCCATTTTTTTTGCTAATTTTGCACTTGATTTTATAAAAAGTGAACCAAGAAAGGATAATTTGAACACTTTTCACTTCTTTATAATGCGTATTTTTCATATATGAACAAAATAATTTATAGCAGGTTCGACAAGGCAAAAATTGCAGAGCTCCCACGAGTAACCTTTCCGGGACGGATTGTGACAATCCTTTCTGCGGGTGAGGCGGAGAAAGCTGTAGATTTCCTCTTGAAGAGCGACATCCTCGGATTCGATACCGAAACACGACCTTGCTTCACCAAGGGAAAGCGCAATAAGGTGGCGCTACTACAGGTGAGTAACAGGGAAATATGTTTTCTCTTCCGACTGAACAGCATTGGACTCGCACCTGCCATAGTGCGACTCCTAGAGACTGAGGGACCTCTAAAAGTTGGTCTCTCATGGCATGATGATATCCGTAGCCTACATGAGAGAGGTGATTTTGAACCTCACGGATTCATCGACCTGCAGGATCACATGATTGAGCTTGGCATCAAGGATATGAGTTTGGCGAAACTCTATGCAAACCTGTTTCATCAGCGTATCAGCAAGCGAGAGCAATTGAGCAACTGGGAAGCTGATGTCCTAACCGATAAGCAGAAACTCTATGGCGCAACAGACGCATGGGCTTGTGTAAGGCTATATGAGGAGTATGTCAGGCTCAAAGAGACAAACGATTATTTCCTTGAGTTTGTTCCAGAACCGGAACCTTCGACAAGTCCTGCTGCTAACGAGGAAAAGAAGGAAACTGATGAAAAACCAAAGAAAAAGCAGACCAAACGCAGAAAGACATTCACCAAGCGAAAGCCGAGAGTGAAGAAGGAAAATGAAGAAAAAGCCCCTGAAGGGGAAGTGAAAAGTGAAGAATAAGTATGTATAAAAACATATATCTGAAAAAAGGCAAGGAAGAGAGCATGAAACGCTATCATCCGTGGGTTTTCTCAGGTGCCGTGCATCACATGGATGAGGGTATCGAGGAAGGCGAAGTGGTTAATGTGGTAGCGTCTTATGGTGAGTTTATTGGTCGCGGACACTACCAGATCGGCAGTATTGCCGTCAGAATCCTCACCTTCGACGATGAACTCATCGATGATGCTTTCTGGAACAAAAGACTTGCCATCGCTCTACAGATGCGTATCAGTATTGGTATAGCAGACAATCCTCAGAACAACACCTACCGACTTGTACATGGAGAGGGCGACAATCTCCCGGGACTCGTTATCGACTGCTATGGCAAAACCGCTGTGGTTCAGGCTCATAGCGTTGGAATGCACGAATGTCGTATGGCAGTTGCCAAGCAACTCATGGAGGTAATGGGCAACCGTATTGAGAACGTGTATTACAAGAGCGAGACAACACTTCCTTATAAGGCTGACCTCGGACAGGAGAACGGATTTCTTTTTGGCGGCACGGACGAGAACGTGGCACTTGAGAACGGATTGAAGTTCCATGTAGATTGGCTTCGTGGGCAGAAGACGGGCTTCTTCGTTGACCAGCGCGAGAACCGTTCACTTCTTGAGCATTATGCAAAGGGCAAGAGCGTTTTGAATATGTTCTGCTACACAGGCGGCTTCTCTTTCTATGCTATGAGAGGAGAGGCCAAGCTAGTTCACTCTGTTGATTCTTCTGCCAAGGCAATAGAACTCACGAATGCGAACGTGGAACTTAATTTCCCTAACGATCCTCGTCATAAGGCATTCTGTGAAGATGCTTTCAAATATCTTGATGCTGAGGGAGATAAGTATGACCTCATAATCCTCGATCCTCCAGCATTCGCAAAACATCGTGGCGCTCTTCATAATGCTCTGAAAGGATATACTAGATTGAACGTGAAGGCATTCGAGCATATCAAACCGGGTGGAATCCTGTTCACCTTCAGTTGCTCTCAGGTGGTTACAAAGGATAATTTCCGTAATGCGGTCTTTACCGCTGCTGCACAGTCTGGGCGTAAGGTCCGCATCCTTCATCAGCTTCATCAGCCAGCCGACCATCCAATCAACATCTATCATCCTGAAGGTGAATATCTGAAGGGATTGGTGCTGTATGTGGAGTAAGGCCCCCTCCAAACCTCCCCGAATGGAGGCTTTTAGATAGTATTTCCAATTACGAAGTTTTGGGCAAATGCAATTCTTAGATAAAATAAGTAAGTTCATTCGCGATAATTCCCTAATGTGTTCTTTGGAGAACCCGTTAGGGAATCATAGTTCTTCCGGCTCCCTCCCTACGGGGGAGGGCGGGGGGAGAGGCCGTGGGCTTTTATATCTCATTGCCCTCTCCGGCGGAGCCGATTCCGTATGCCTTCTTATGGTGATGAAGCGTCTGGGATATACTATTGAGGCTATTCATTGTAATTTTCACCTTCGTGGTGAAGAGTCGGATAGGGATGAGGAGTTTTGCAAACAGTTGTGCGAGCGTGAGCAGATACCTTTCCATACCGTTCACTTTGATACAAAGACCTACGCAGAAGTTCATAAGGTGAGTATAGAGATGGCTGCCCGGGAACTGCGATACAACTATTTCGAGCAGTTGCGAAAGGCAATAGATGCAGAGGCTATTCTCGTAGCGCATCACATGAATGATTCCGTTGAGACTTTACTAATGAACCTTATCCGAGGAACTGGTATTCACGGACTTCAAGGCATCAAACCTCGTAACGGAAACATCATCCGTCCGCTTCTTTGTGTTAGCCGTAAGGAGATTGTTGAATGGCTTGGGGAGATTGGGCAGGATTATGTAACTGACAGCACCAATCTTGAAGATGATGTAACACGTAACAAACTGCGCCTGAATATCATTCCTCTTCTTGAGAAAATCAATCCTGCGGCATCAGAAAATATTGCAAAGACAGCTCTTAGAATGGTTGAAGCAGGAAAGGTGTTCGATGATTCTATGAATAATATCGTAGAAGATATAACTCTTGGAAGTACAGCTGATTGGATAAGTATTGATAAAGAAAAGCTTCAGACTGCTCCATCCAAGGAATATGCTCTTCATGCCATACTATCTCCATATCATTTTTCTCCTGCCCAGATAGAGGAGATTGCCCTTTCCGATTATAGTCAATCTGGGAAGTCGTGGGATAGTTCCACACATCAATTAGTAGTTGACAGGAATGCGCTTCTCCTCCGTAAGAGGGAAGAAAACGAGCCATGTCCGTTCCGTATTCCAGAGACTGGTACATACGTTATTTCAGAAACGAAAGACAAGACAGAGCGAATCTCCATAAAAAGCGTTGTGGTGGATGATGTCTTCAAGATTAGCAGGGAGCGTGACACCGTTACACTTGATGCGGATAAGGTACGTTTCCCTCTGACTGTACGTCGTGTTGAAACAGGCGACCGTTTCATTCCATTTGGCATGAAAGGCTCAAAACTCGTAAGCGACTATCTGACAGACAGGAAGAAGAATGCATTTGAGAAGCAAGAACAGCTAGTTTTGCTCGATGCCGATGACAATGTTCTTTGGCTTGTCGGAGAGCGTCCCGATGCCCGTTGCTGCATTACGAAAAACACAATAAAAGCGATAGTAGTGCGTTATTATAAATGACCTGGCTAGGCCCTTCTCGAAGGAGAGTTGCGATATACATTGATTCGCTGAAAAAGGTTGGGTTGAATTTAATATGAATGAATTTAATATCAAACATCCTTCCCATTGGGAAGGCTTGGTTAGGCTGCTATCAAACATCCTTCCCATTGGGAAGGCTTGGTTAGGCTTTGGGGGGCTGTTGTTGGTCTTTCTTTTTTCCCTCGTCTCCTGCAACGACGATGATACCTTCACCACATCTCAGCAGAATCGCTTGTATATTCCTGAAGATACGTTGAAAATGGATACTATATTTGCGAAGATTCCGGCTGCATCGAAGGATTTCTGGATATATAACTATTCTGGAGATGGAATACGATGCGCAAGCGTAAGGCTTCAGAAAGGCAATCAGTCCGGATTCCGCGTTAATGTGGATGGAATATACCTTGGTGAGAAAACTGGCTATCAGACATCGGATATAGAGGTGCGCAATAATGACAGCATACGTGTCTTTGTGGAAGTCACATCGCCTGACAATGGCTCAGAACTATATAAGGAGATGGACGACAAACTCATTTTCCGTTTGGAAAGTGGGGTAGAGCAGGTCATCAACCTGAATGCCTTTGCATGGAAGGCAGATGTGGTACGTAACTTTGAAGTGAAAAGTGACACTACCATCGATACGTCGGCTTCTGGCAGGGCATTGGTCGTTTATGGTGGCATAAGAGTGCATCCAGAAGCCACCCTCACACTAGCCCCAGGCACAACAATCTTTTTCCATGATGATGCAGGAATCGAAGTCATGGGCAAGCTTATATGTCAGGGAACAGCTGAGAAGAACGTCACGCTTCGTGGTGACAGACTTGACGATATCCTAGAGGATCTGCCTTATGATCGTATGCCTGGTCGTTGGAAAGGCATTCATTTCCTTAAAGATTCCTATGATAATGTTATAGAATATACAGATCTGCATAGCGGATATGATGGCATTGTATGTGATTCTAGTGATGTAAACCAAACGAAACTCACAGTCAATTCATCTACTATCCATAATTGCGATGGATATGGCATGTATCTCAATAATTCCAAGGTGTATGTGGCTAACACGCAGATAACAGACGCCTATTTGGGATGTGTAGCAATCTATGGTGGTGAAATATCCCTTATCCATAACACTATTGCGCAGTTCTATGGGATAAATAGTAAAAGAGGACTTGAAGCTCTAACTTTTGCGAATTATTCTGGTACTCATACATATCCGCTAAATCTCGAAGTGAAGAACTGCATCATAACAGGTTTTGCAGGTAATCATGTGAAGAAGGAGAAGAATGATTCCGTAGCATTCAACTACCACTTCTATAATTCACTTCTTCGTACATCTGAGGTTGAGGATACTGCCTCTGCAAATCATTATGAGAACATCATTTGGGAAAAAGTGGAAGATCCGAAAAATATGACGGACACCACGTCTATAGGTGGTAAGAACTTCGTTCTGGTAGATACCCATCTTCTACGATTTGATTTTCATCTCGATTCCCTCTCAAAAGCGAATGGCGCAGCTGATGCCCGATGGATGCTTCCTCTTAACAGAGAAGGCGTTGCAAGGGATGAGAAGAAGGTGAATATGGGGTGCTATTAGCCACGGCAAAGCACGTGGCAATTAAAAATGAATAATGAATAATTAAACGCAAAGTCGCGAAGTCGCAAAGATATATTTGAACACGGAATACACAGAATAAACGAAACTTCGTTTCTTTCGTGTTTTAGTGTTCAGAAAATAAACCACAGATATCTGGGATTTCACAGATGTTAATCACGAGCGTAAGCGAGACAATCCCTATAATCTGTGCAATCTGTGTTGGAAAAGAAATGCTCTGCGTCTCTGTGTCTTTGCGTTTGAAAATTATAAAACTTATATCTATTATGCAGCAGAAAAAACAGGTGATTATAAACTACCTCATGTCGCAGTATTCTGAATTGGATGCTGATGATCGTGAGCTTGTGGATAAGGCGATGAAGATGACAGAGGCATCGTATGCGCCTTACAGTAACTTTCACGTAGGTGCTGCCGTGAGACTCGAAAACGGCGTTATCGTAGGCGGATGCAATCAGGAGAATGCCGTATATCCTGCAGGACTGTGTGCCGAGCGCGTGGCTGTCTTCTCGTCTCAGGCGCAATATCCTAACACTAAGATCCTGTCGCTTGCTATCTCTGCCCGTAACACAGAGGGTGAGTTTGTCACCGTACCAGTATCACCATGCGGTTCTTGCCGTCAGGTCATCCTTGAGCAGGAAATGCGTTTCGGCCAACCTGTCCGCATATTGCTTGTAGGGCTAAATGGAGTCTTCATCTTCAACAGCATCAGAGACCTTTTGCCGTTTGCTTTCTCAGAAGAAAGTCTTGGAAGCTGACATTTACAACAACCTTATTTCGTAATAGAAAACCTAAAGCTTATGACCTACAACAGAGAATTTACTTCGGAGTTTATAACAGAATTGAAGCCTAACGAGATATTCGTATTTGGCAGTAATATCGGCGGATTCCACGGTGGTGGTGCTGCTCGCGTTGCCCACAAGAGATTTGGCGCAGAGTGGGGAGTAGGAGAGGGCATTACTGGACAATGCTATGCTCTGCCGACCATGGAAGGTGGTGTGGATTATATTGCCGGCAAGGTGAACGCTTTCATAGCCTGTGCAAAGCAACATCCAGAACTGAAATTCCTTGTCACAAAAGTTGCCTGTGGCATAGCCGGTTTCCGTATTGAGGAAATAGCCCCTCTCTTTGCCGATGCTATCAGCATGGAGAATGTGATCTTGCCAAAGGCGTTTGTTGAGGTGATAGAGAACGCATAAGCATTCAGTATATTCGAGTATTCACATTCGCGAATGATACCGTTGCTATCTCCGCTTGACATATTCACGGAATTTCTGTTTTTCCGTAGCAAATCTTTACATATTTGCTTTGCCATTTGCGGGTTTATTCGTAACTTTGCTATCATACAAAGGAGTTTCGTTTGATGGTAAAATCACCCCGTCAGTCTTCGGATTTGAGGAAGGAGTCTTTAAAGTTCCTCTTGACGAAATCCCTTTCTCGTTTTTTTACTAATCCCCAACATCAGGTTCTGCTGTGGTTGCGTATTGAGGAGATAGTACATCTCTTTGCCGATGCTATCAACATGGATAATGAAACTGGAATGTTGATAGATTGAGAATGGGTGGAATCAGAATCAGTTTCTCTTCGTTCGTGGCCTTTGATTGAAGAGCGTGATCTGCATTTCTTCATTCTTCGTTGTCTTGTTATCGGCTCCCTTTGTCTCCCATCAGAAATAGGAATCACTTGGGAATCACATGGGACTTGCTTCTGACGCCTCCAAGCAATTCTTGTCCCCGAATCCTGTTTTCTTGTTTCAAGTGCAACGTGCGCAGCACCTCGCACGCAGTCAATAGGGTTTGTCGCTTGTAAAGCGGTGCCCGTTTCTAATTGACAAGTGACAACGTGCTTTAACCTCGCACTCGAAAGATAACGAACGTCGGCTGAAAACCGGTGCGTGTTTCAATCTTTCAAGTGCAAAGTTACTAAATCCAGAATTGGAGGTTGTGGTTTAATGTGGTTTAGTGTGGTATTTTGTTGTTTTTTCTCCTGTAAAATGATTATCCGCAATTAGGTGACATGTGGCCTGAAGGGCCAACAAGCTAACAGCCTAGGGCATCGCTCTAGGTATAGCGAGAGAGTAAGTTCGCCCTGAAAGGGCAAAAGCATTACATCATGTGATAGGGCTTTTGCCCCTTCGGGGCGTTGAATCCCCCATTTAACCAATACCACAGGTCGTTGCCCTGGGCTATTGGCTCGTTGCCCCTTCGGGGCGCAAACCTATAAGCAATTTTTCGCTAATCTCAACAAGCTAAAGCAAGTGGTCGAACTCAGGTTACAATAGGTGCCGCACCTATGGCGCTCGTTAATCGAAATATCGTTATAGGTAGCCCTTACGGACTACCCTTTTAAGTGTCGGGCCTTCAGCCCTCGCTGGCGCATCCTCCTTCCGCCGCATGTTTTTTTACGACCGCAGGGAGCTATTTTGAATTATATTTTGTCTTCTTGATGTCTTCCGGTAGGCTGGTGGGATTGTTTGCTGGGAGCCCTAAAGGCTCACGAGGAAACAAGCGCACATGACTACCAGGGATGGCTGCAAGCCAGACCTATAAGGGAAGACATAAAGAAGCATTTTGATCTGCTTCATTCTCAAATTATGATCTGTTCTTATCTCGCCTTTCTCTTGCTTTGCCTGCCAAGCAGCAATCTTCTGCGTCTCAATCAGGACAGAAGTATGCAAAGAGTGACAGATAGTCTCGACAATCTTGTCCAACAGGTCCTTTTTCTACACTTGATAAGCCGATAAGATGGTTTATTGGGCCGTGGAGCTCGAGGAAATGGTTAATTCAATAATAACCATCACGCTTTGTAGATGAGATGCAAATGCCGAAAAAGGCATCAGAGTGATGGCTTTACGCGTCTCAGGCGACAAAAATTTGATGATTTCTGTGCCCTTGTCTGGTCGTGATATCGCTGGAGCACTACTGCTGAAATATCGTATTTTGTTGTATTTCAGCTTTTTAGGGAAATATTACTGATTAAAAAACGGTCTCAGTCTCAGTCTCAGTTCAAAAAATTGAACATATATTTTTACTTTTTCTATCTTCTTACTTCTTCTATCTATCTTATTATTAATTAGTTACATAATATATATAATATAATAAGAAGAGATATAAGAAAAACATGACTCCGTTTTTACAACTGAGACTGAGACTTGAGACTGCGTAGGATTACTTGATTTCCGATTTCTTTCCTATAAGGCCCTTAAACACTTTCTTGATCTTGCTTGCCACACCACTTGTGAATGTAAATAACGTGAGTTCGACGAATTGCTTAAGTCGTATATCGTTGATTATCATATAATAGAAAGAGCTCTGAAGGAGCGACACCTAAAAGGACTGTCCGTTAGGGCTGTTATATTTGTCGATATTAGAAGGATGAGGTATGTAGGACCGACACCTAAAGTCTTTAGGTGTCGCACTTACAGACCTCTAATTACAATAACACCTTTTATGTAAGCGCTCACGCAACGCCCTATTATGTGTTGCACCTTCGGTGCTCGCCGCGAAAATTCTTTGCGGCTTAGCGTTTAAAAAGGGTAGGGGATTATTGAAACAAAAAAGGCCACGAGGGAATACTCGCGACCTTCTTTATTTATGCTATTTGTTCAAGATGAAGCTATTAGAGCTCCTCTGACCAATCCATCTTTGTCTGGCGAACGTATGACTGATAACGACGCTGTGCCATCTTCTGTGCCTCTGCGAAGAGCTCGTCAGCCTCAGCTGGGAATGCCTTCTTAACAGAGAGGTAACGTACCTCACCCATGAGGAAGTCCTGGAACTTATCCCACTGTGGCTCCTTAGAATCGAGAGAGAATGGGTTCTGTCCCTTCTCAGCCAACTCTGGGTTGAAGCGCCACAGGTGCCAGTAACCGCACTCAACGGCGCGAGCCTCCTCAGCCTGTGAGCGACCCATACCACCCTTGATCTTAAGACCGTGGTTGATACATGGAGCGTAAGCGATAACGAGTGATGGTCCGTGGTAAGCCTCTGCCTCGCGGAATGCCTTGAGACACTGAGCGTTGTCAGCACCCATAGCAACCTGAGCAACGTAAACGTAGCCGTAAGTTGTAGCGATCATACCGAGGTCCTTCTTCTTGATACGCTTACCCTGTGCAGCGAACTGAGCGATAGCACCGAGTGGAGTAGCCTTAGATGCCTGACCACCTGTGTTAGAGTAAACCTCTGTATCGATAACGAAGATGTTGAGGTCCTCACCAGATGCGAGTACGTGGTCGAGACCGCCGTAACCAATATCGTAAGAAGCACCGTCACCACCGATGATCCACTGTGAACGCTTGATGAGGTAGTGGTCAAGAGTCTTGAGTTCCTTGCAAACGTCGCAACCTGCAGCAGCACCCTCAGCGATCATTGGCTTGAGAATTGCAGCAAGACGCTTTGTCTCGTCAGCATCCTCGCGCTTCTCGATCCACTCAGCAGCAGCAGCCTTGAACTCAGCAGATGTCTTGTCTGACTCGATGAGCTGCTGGAAGAGCTTAGCAACGCGCTCCTTCATCTTCTTGTTACCGATAACCATACCGAGACCGAACTCACAGAAGTCCTCGAAGAGAGAGTTGTCGAATGCTGGACCCTGACCCTTCTCGTTGGTTGTGTAAGGAGTAGATGGGATAGAAGCAGAGTAGATTGAAGAACAACCAGTTGCGTTAGCGATGATCTCACGGTCACCGAAGAGCTGAGAGATGAGCTTAACGTATGGAGTCTCACCGCAACCAGAACATGCACCTGAGAACTCGAAGAGTGGGGTAGCGAACTGAGAGTTCTTTGGATTAGCCTTGATGTCGATAAGATCCTGCTTTGTATGAACCTTCTTTACGAGGTAATCCCAATCCTTAGCGAGCTTCTGCATATCCTCTGCGTCTGGGTTGTAAGCAACCATCTTGAGAGCCTTCTCGTTCTCACCTGTCTCCTTGTTCTTCTTGCCAGGGCATACGTCAGCACAGTTGCCGCAACCGAGACAGTCAAGTGGAGATGGAGCGATAACGAAGTTCATGCCCTTGAATGCAGCAGGAGCCTTGATTTCCTGTGTAGGAGTGTCGATGCCTGCAAGCTCGTTAGCGTCGAGAACGAATGGACGGATAGCAGCGTGAGGACAAACGAATGAACACTTGTTACACTGGATACAGTTCTCAGCGTTCCATACAGGTACGAATGCCTCTACACCGCGCTTCTCATAAGCAGCAGTACCGTTCTGCCATGTACCGTCAACTGTGTTGTGCTTAACGAAGTCAGAAACCTTGAGGAGGTCGCCTGCCTGTGCGTTGATAGGACGAACAAGCTCCTTAACGAATGCTGGTGCATCGTCCTGCTTAACTGCGTCGTCAGGGAGGTTAACCCATGCTGGGTCAACAGCAAGCTGCTTGTACTCACCACCGCGGTCAACAGCAGCGTAGTTCTTATCAACAACGTCCTGACCCTTCTTGCCGTAAGACTTAACGATGAACTTCTTCATCTGCTCAACAGCGAGGTCAACAGGGATAACCTCTGTGATGCGGAAGAATGCGGACTGGAGGATAGTGTTGGTACGGTTACCAAGGCCGATCTCCTGAGCAATCTTTGTAGCGTTGATGTAGTAAACCTTGATGTTCTTCTCAGCGAATACGCGCTTTACCTTGTTAGGGATGAAGTTAACGAGCTCCTCGCCCTCGAAGATAGTGTTGAGAAGGAATGAACCGTTCTCACGGATACCACGTGTTACGTCGTACATGTGCAGGTAAGCCTGAACGTGACAAGCAACGAAGTTAGGTGTGGTGATCTGATATGTTGAGCGGATAGGCTCGTCACCGAAACGGAGGTGTGAGCAGGTGAAACCGCCTGACTTCTTAGAGTCGTAAGAGAAGTAAGCCTGACAATGCTTGTCGGTGTTGTCGCCGATGATCTTTACAGAGTTCTTATTAGCACCTACGGTACCGTCTGCACCAAGACCGAAGAACTTACACTCCTGGATTGACTTGCCACCGAGAGCCATCTCCTCTACAACTGGGAGAGAAAGGTTTGTAACATCGTCAACGATACCAACTGTGAAGTGGTTCTTTGGCTGTGGAAGCTCGAGGTTGTTGAATACAGAGATGATCTTGGCTGGAGTTACCTCAGCAGAACCGAGACCGTAGCGACCGCCAACGATCAATGGACGGTTCTCTACATCGTAGAATGCAGACTTAACATCGAGGTAAAGTGGCTCACCCTCTGCACCTGGCTCCTTGGTACGGTCAAGTACAGCAACCTTCTTAACTGACTTAGGAACAGCAGCGAGGAGGTACTTAACAGAGAATGGGCGATAGAGGTGTACGTTAACCATACCAACCTTCTTGCCCTGAGAGATGAGGTAGTCGATAGCCTCCTTAGCTGCCTCACAAGCAGAACCCATGAGGATGATGATGTTCTCAGCGTCCTTAGCACCATAGTAGTTGAAGCAGTGGTAGTCACGACCAGTGATCTCGGTCATCTTCTGGCAGTACTTCTCAACTACGTCAGGAATATTCTCATAATATGTGTTGCTAGCCTCACGGTGTGTGAAGAACTCGTTAGGGTTCTCGGCAGTACCACGTGTTACAGGGCGCTCTGGAGAGAGTGCACGGTTACGGAACTCTTCGACATACTCCATAGGAGTGATAGCCTTGATGTCCTCCATGTCCATAACCTCGATCTTATGGTACTCGTGAGATGTGCGGAAACCATCGAAGAAGTTGATGAATGGAACCTTTGTCTCGAGAGTAGCGAGGTGAGGAACAGCTGTAAGGTCCATAACCTCCTGAACAGAACTTGAAGCAAACATAGCGAAGCCAGTCTGACGGCAAGCCATTACGTCCTGGTGGTCACCGAAGATACAGAGTGAGTGTGAAGCAAGTGTACGGGCAGAAACGTCGAATACACATGGGAGAAGCTCACCTGCGATCTTGTACATGTTAGGAATCATAAGGAGAAGACCCTGAGAAGCTGTGTAGGTTGTGGTGAGAGCACCAGCCTGCAAAGAACCGTGTACTGCACCGGCAGCACCACCCTCAGACTGCATTTCCTGTACGAGAACTTCCTGTCCCCACATGTTCTTACGGCCACGAGCTGACCAGTCGTCAGTGTGCTCAGCCATAGGAGAAGATGGGGTAATTGGGTAGATAGCAGCTACCTCAGTAAACATATAGCTTACGTGTGCAGCAGCCTCATTACCATCACAAGTGATAAACTTTTTTTCTTTAGCCATTTTTTTGTTATAAGATAAAAATTTTATTTGTAAAATGTTTCCTGTTATCTAATTTTGTTTATTGTCTTCAATATAAGAAACCAAGGAGCCACAACGGTATAAGGTTGTCTTTGCCAACCTCGGTGTTGTAGCGTATGTATGTTATGTCTGAATTATATCTTGCCTTGCGGTCGGCTTCGGCATTGCATACGCGGAACCTGCGAGCTCCATCTATTATATAGTATGTGTCGCGTTGGCTCTGGTTCACCTTGTGGTCTTTCCACATGGTGTTGACGAAGAATGTCTCCATCTTTGTCTGCAAATCCACGTTGATAGGGTAGATGGCAGAGAGCAAGTTGGAGTTGTGCAGCATTACCTTTGTCGGCTTCTTAGGAAACTCCTGACCGACAGGGTAGATGATATTGATTAGGCGGGCATCGGCAAGGTATTTGATGTAATTCATCACAGTAGCGCGTGATGTCTCAACCTCATGAGCCAACTGACTTATGTTCGGTGCCTTTGGTCCGTCAACAGCAAGAAGATAGAACAGTTTCTTGATTTTGGGGAGGTATTTGAGTTCTATCTGCTTGATGAGGAGTATATCGACTTCTGTTGTCATGTTCATACTCTTGAGCAGGTTTTCCTGATAGTCGGAATGCTCGCGATAGAGTGGGTAGAAACCGTGTTCGATGTATTTTGTGAAATATTGTGAGGGACTAACCTTTGGCAGTATCTCCTTTACAATGTGCTCGTGGTTGCGGAGTATCTGATCAAGTGTATATGATTTGAAATTGTTTCCCGTTTCAATGTTTAGATATTCGCGAAAAGAGAATCCTCGTAGGTTGTAGCTCTTGACTATTCCGTTCAGTTCTGGGTTTTCGTCCTTGAGGCGCATCACACTTGAACCTGCAAACACGATCTGAAGTTCTGGATAGAGGTCGTAGCATCTTCTCAGTTCTGTGCTCCAGTCACTCTGCTTGTATACTTGGTCAATGAGAAGTACGCGACCGCCCCTACGGTAGAAATCTCCTGCAAAGTCTGCAATTCCCCGTCCCTGAAAGTAGAAGTTGTTCATGTTGATGTAGAGGCAACGTCTGTCATATGGACCGTAGTTCTCTTTAGCGTACTGTAACAGAAATGTTGTTTTTCCAACACCGCGCGTGCCTTTTATGCCAATCAAGCGATCCGTCCAATCTATTTCGTCCATCAGGCTACGACGAAGATTCGTATTGGTATGCTCGACCATGTATGAATGTGTTCTGAAAAATACCTCCATTCGCGATGTCTTTTCGTGATTTAAGTGCTACTTTATTTTTAACTGCAAAAGTACTCATATTTTTGCAAATTGCAAAGTCAAGGTGGCAAAAAGTATGTCTTTTTTACATTTTTTAGCAGTTCTTGGTTGAATTATACGATATTTTTCCGTATCTTTGCGGAGAAAAAGGTCAAAGGTCTAAGGTCAAAAGTCGAAGGTTGAAAGTCTAAGGTCTTCAACCATTAGTCATTTGTCGTTAGACAAAATCGATTTGTAAATTGTAAATTAACTGAATGACAATAAGAATTTTCAATCCGGAACACGATATTGCCCTCGCTTCTAACATGGAACGTTTCACAGCTCCTCATGCCGGCAGGCTTTTGCGAAGTGATTTGTGTTATCTGCCTGTATTATGGTCGAATGACGGTGACGTGGTGATTGTGGATGACATAGACTTTGCAGAGTCTGCCTACCGTAAGTTGAAGGTTGATCGTAAGCCTGCTGTGGAGTTCTGTACAATGGAACAGATAGCCCATGTG
The DNA here is from genome assembly GCA_902801155.1 of uncultured Prevotellaceae bacterium. Classification (GTDB taxonomy): domain Bacteria; phylum Bacteroidota; class Bacteroidia; order Bacteroidales; family Bacteroidaceae; genus Prevotella. The sequence continues at coordinate 44,282 of CADCHG010000002.1, forward strand.
CTTAGTTCCTGTACCCCTTCGGCTATTGACCCGTGGGGATGGGATCTTGCCATACGTTTCCAGCTCCTTTCTGCCGGGGTGTCTGAAGAGCTTCTTCCGAGTAAGAATGCGGTTCAGGAAATAAGACGTCTTTCCAACAGAAAATGCACTACTGCCATCCTCGAAAATGTTAGAAAAGGTCTTGAAAGTGAAACTTGTGGCAAAAGCCTTTATGTGGCTGATTATCATTCGTTTTTGGAATGCTTGCAAAATGAAGCTGATATAGTAGTAAAGGCTCCTTGGAGTTCTAGTGGAAGAGGGGTTAGATATTTTCTGGATGGAGAGCAGGCGGAGAATGCCCTTAACTGGGTAAATAATGTAATCCGTCTTCAGGGAGGAGTGATGATAGAACCTTTATATAATAAGGTCAAGGACTTTGGCATGGAGTTTTGTCGCGATGCAAGTGGAAAGGTGCGCTATCATGGATTGTCGCTTTTCCAAACTCAGAACGGTGCCTATACGGGTAATCTTCTTGCTACGGAAGCTGTTAAGCGTGATATGATGAGCAGATACATTTCGCTTGAACTTCTTGATGAGGTAGCCGCGCGTCTTGAGAGATATATAGGCGATATGTTCTCTGTGCTTCCTGTGGAATCAGCTATCTCTGATATACGCTTCGGTGTTGATATGATGATTGTGGCAAAGGAGAATGCTGACGGATTCCTTCTCCATCCGTGTGTAGAGATAAATCTCCGCAGGACAATGGGGCATGTGGCATTATCGCTTAGTCCTCTTGATGACATAAAAGAAGGAAATATGGCAATAACTTATGATTCAAAGCGTTATCACCTAAAGTTAAAGTATAACTATATGTGATGGAAGCACGAAGGCTCGCAATCGCGAGCCTTCGTGCTTTTATAATGTGATGTTGTCAATCCTTAGTTTGAGAATGCCGGAAGGAACATGTGCTTCAACGGTCTCGCCTATTTTCCTGCCTAATAAAGCTTCTGCAATAGGAGACTTTATTGATATCTTGCCCTCTTTGAGGTTTGCCTCGTGGGGATTCACAATGGTATATGTCATCTTTGCGTTATTGCCTAAGTTTGTCATTTCAACCGTGCGGAGAAGTCCTACGGTGTCACTTCCGAGCACAGAGGCATCGATAACCCTTGCGTTCTCAAGAATCTTCTGTTTGTAGCTTATCCGGCTTAACAGTTTACCTTGTTCGCGCTTGGCTGCATGATACTCGAAATTCTCGCTGAGGTCGCCTTTGTCACGAGCTTCAGCAATGGCATCCTTGACTCTTGGCAACTCAACGTTTATCATTTCCTGTAATTCGGCTACAAGCTTGTCGTAGCCTTCCTGAGACATATATTCCATCTTGTAATTAACAATTAACTCTAACCTTTAACTACCAATACCTAACACTCAACACCGATAATCTTGTTGATGACCATGCCGGCTATTGACATACCAAAAATAGAGGTGATATGGCAGAGAGAGCCGTTGATTTGTGCTTTTGACGAGCACCATTCGTGCTCTACAAGGCGCTGGTCGCCCGGAGCGTCATATACGGCTGTGTCCGTGCCACGTTCTCCGCTCAGCAGTTTCGCCTTTGGGCAGAGGCATCCTCCTGTACCGCAAGCGTGGTTCTCACCCTTGTTTTCCATAGGCTTTTCCTCGCTATACACGCATTGGAACTTCCTTGCAGGAGCAACCTTCATGTGCTTGAACTTCTTCCTGATGGCACGAGCCAACGGGTCGCCCTTCACCTTCCAGAACTCAGCCTTCCTGACCATAAACGGATCTGTGCGCAGGGCTGCTCCCATAGAGGATATGAACGTGATATGCTCCGGAAGACTTGTTGCACGGAGTATGAGGTCGGCTTTTTCGGCAAGAGAGTCGATAGCATCAATTATGAAGTCATAGTCTTCCATGTGGAAAGACTCAGCGGTTGTCTTGTCGTATATTTTCTGTAAAGCCTCGATCTCAGCATCGGGATTTATTTCGAGCAGACGTGTGCGCAAGGCCTCAACCTTCACCTGACCTAATGTCTTGGTTGTTGCCATAAGCTGACGATTGCAGTTTGTAACGCATACGCGATCAGAATCCACAATGGTGATGTGGCGTATTCCGCTGCGCACCAGAGCCTCGGCACACCATGAGCCTACGCCTCCCAAACCAAAGATAAGTACCTTTGCTTCCTGAATGCGTGATAGGTTTTCGTTACCCAATAGTAATTCGGTGCGGCGCTGTATGCCACGCTCCATCCTTGTAATATTTTCCGACATGTTTTTTATTGACGAGTGCTTCTTCGTAGAAGTCCGTTTTTAATTGACGAGTGCAAAGTTACTTATTTTCTCGCAGAACGCCAAATATTTTGGGTTCTATATACTTAATGTTGCGTGTAAGAGGCAGTAAATCAAAAAAACACGATGTTTTTTCGTTTATTTCATTTTTTTTTGTACTTTTGCACTTGGAAAGTTTAAAAACATTTTTTTAGGAATTAAAACATTATTATTCTATCACATTGTGTAATTCACATTTAGGTGTGAATAGCATACCTGTAACAAAAAATGATTTTATGAAAAAAAAACTACTATCTGTAGCCTTGCTCCTTGTTGTGGGCATATCGGCTATTGCACAAAATCTACAACTGAGCCAGAAACATGGATTCTACGACAAGCCGTTTGAACTGACTATTACAGACAACGAGAACTTTGTTGCCGAAGGCGCTGCAATACGTTATACGCTCGACGGTAGTGCTCCTACGATAGAGAGCACGCTTTACACAGAGCCGATAACGATAAAGAGAACTACGGTTGTAAGAACAGCTGTGGTTGGTGCAGAGGGACTTCTTTCTAATGTAGCAACGGCGACATACTTGTTTCTTGATGATGTGCTGCATCAGTCAGATGCTCCGGAAGGCTATCCGAAAGAGTGGGGCGCTTTCACCGAGGCGTATGGCGTAGCTCCTGCCGACTATGGTATGGATCAGGAGATGGCCGGTGATCCTATTCTTGTCGAAAAGATAAAAAAAGGATTGCTATCTATTCCTGTTCTCAGCATTGTTACTGACAGGGATTACCTGTTCAGCCATGAGGCTGATGAGGAGAAAGGCGGTATATACATATTTACAGGGCCTCCTGTCGGTGATCCTACGGGAAATGGCTGGACACGTCCTGTTAGTGCAGAGCTGTTTGGTTGTGACCACGATTTCTCCGTAACATGTGGATTGCGGCTTCATGGCGGTCATGGGCGTCTTGCAGAGAAAAATCCGAAGCACTCGTTTCGTCTTGTGTTCAAGAAGGAGTATGGAGAGAAGACACTGAAATATCCGCTCTTTAGTGAGGATGAATCGGAAAAATATAATCAGTTGGTCCTCAGATGCCATTTCGGCAACAGTTGGCAGCATTGGATGGAGTCTAACCGTCAGAAGGCGCAATATACCCGTGACGTGTGGGCGAGGAGAATACAGCGTAAAATGGGATGGACAAGTGTTAATGCCCTGTATGTCCATGTATTCCTGAACGGTATGTACTGGGGACTATACAATATAGCCGAGAGGGTTGACGACCAATATGGTAAGGATCATCTCGGAGGCAAGAAAGAGGATATTGACGTGATAAAGATAGAAGAGGAGGGAGGCAACCACATCGAGGCTTCTGAGGGTGACTTGGAAGCATGGGCAAAGATGGTTGAAACCGCCGCTAAAGCCTCTGATGACGTATATTACAACCAGCTTCAGGGTAAGGATGCAGAAGGAAATGACGATCCTTCACAAGAAGCACTGCTCGATATTGACAACTTCATCGACTATATGCTTATAAATCAGTATGCCGGCAACACGGACTGGGATCACCATAACTGGTATGCCATAAGGCGAAAAGGTGAGGAGAGTCAGGGATTCAGATTCCTTTGCTGGGATTCAGAGCTTATCATTGACAACCCTTACGAGAATGTCTTGACAAAGAATAGTGGTGATGAGAGTCCTACTGGTATCTTCAATCATTTGATGGAGAATAAGCATTTTGCCATGAAATACATGGAGCGTGCAAAGGAGCTTCTTGCTGATAATGGTATGCTTGGCGCAAAGAGCACAGAGGAAGTATGGGACAGTCTTTATAATACAATCTCAACAGCCCTTTACGCAGAGGCTGCGCGATGGGGAGACTATCGTAGGGATGTGCATCCTTATCAGACTCAGGGTGAGCTGTATACGGTTGACGGTACATATATGGCAGAGCGCAAACGCCTTCATGAGCAATATTTTCCCCAAAGGTCATCCTTGGTAATGTCGATGATAGAGAATACATTCGAGATTGATGACTTTGAGCCTTTGGCAGAGTGGGTACCTCTGACGGCATCATTCTTCCATAAGTGGGATGGTACTGGCAAGGACTCAAATGTGTTGTATGAAACACCTGTTAATGTAGACTGGAATGTGAAGCAAGAGGCAGGAAGTGGTGTTGCTGTGGCTGGATTCGTGAATGTGGATCATGATGACTATGCTGACATCAGCAATTACGATAAGATTATCATCAAGGGAAAGGGTAACAATCTGCGAATACTTGCCAACCGACTTGTTGCTCATGGGCAATGGAAGGAGATAAAGGTTTCATTCAATGAAAACGACAGGTATTGGGACAAAGAGCTGAAGTGTATCGTAATACCTCTGGATGATTTCAAGACAAAGCTGACATCATCAAACGAAAAGCGTGTTGATGACTTCGTTCATCTGCATGTACTGAAGGTTGACTGGAACAACAGTCTGAAGGTGAGCGGCGTATGGCTTGTTCCAAGTGAAGGTTCTACTGGTATTGAATATGTTGCTCAGAATGTAGGAACATCAGCTGACGGCAGATACTACAATCTCAATGGTCAGGTAGTGAAAAATCCTACCAATGGTATATATATACACAATGGCAGGAAGGTTGTGGTAACAAATGCCGTTCGCTAAACATCGGTATTAGTTCCTGACAAATTCCAATATTACAGGACCGGAAAATTCTGTGAAGATACAGGATTGTAGGTCCAATGTAAATCCCTTATAACTCCTATGTAAGTCCCATTTCTATAATGGGTGGATGAAGGATGTTATAAGGGATTTTCTTATTAATGTCAGCCTTGTTCTTCCAGAACATAGTCCACAGCCCGATTCACATAGTCGTTGAACGGTTTTGTGGTGCGGAACAGTTCTGCCACGCGCTTTACGAGGTCGGGAGATGTGATGAACTTGTCGTCAACGTATCTCATCAGGCAATAGCTCTTCAAACGCATGAAGTCAGCATATGGGGCATCTGTAGGATATTCCTTAGGGACTTTTTTCAAGGCTCCGTCCATGTCAACGAAGAATGAACGGTCGGCCTCTTGCAGGACATTCTTGCTGAATTCCTCCCAGCCGTCGCTGATATCCTCGCGTAATACCTTGACTGTCTTACTGTCATAACAATAATTTCCCGAAGCAAGCATGTGTGCTTCAGGATATGAATTACCACCGCCAGTTCCTACATGGAAGTAATAACCGGCGTGCATGGATTTCTTTCCTCCTGGGGCAAGGAACACCCCGAAATGAGTTTTGTAAGGTGTCTTGTCCTTGCTGAAACGTGTATCGCGATATATGCGGTAGGTGCAGTCCTTTATTGTGAGACGTGCTATGTCACTATCATATTTTCCTACCTCGCATATCAGTTGCTCGCAGAATTCGTACCATTTGGCTTGTACTTTCTGATACCTGTCCTTGTTAGCTGTAAACCACTCCTTGTTATTGTTGCACGATAAATCGCGCAGGAACTGTAGTATTTCTTTCATTATTTTATTTGGTTTTTATTGTAATCCTGAACAGGTATAGTTGTGTTGAAGGGTTCTGTTATTTTTTACGACTTTCTGCATATTCGCTTGGTTTCACTCCAATTTCACGCTTGAAAGTGCGGCTGAAGTTGTTTGCGTCGTCATATCCGCATTTCATCGCAACCTGTCCAATGGCATATCTTCCCTTTGCCAAGAGTTCCTTGGCATATTTCATGCGAATGGTTAAAAGATACTTACCTCCAGTCTGACCAGTTATTGCAAGGATTTTACGACGGAGGCTCTGGTTCGTCATACCTAAACTCTCGCAAACCGTGTCACAGTTTACGTGCTTCTGCTTCATCTGCTCATAGACAAGTCTTTCCACTTTCTTGAGAAATTCTCTATCTTCCTTTTTCATTGTAATATAGAATTAGGGGTTATATGATGACTGCAAAGATAGTATTTTTTTGATAAACACAAAAGTTTTTCCTTGTTTTTTTGTCCTTTTTGATAAAATAAATACTGATTTTGAGTGAATTAGGCTTTTTTTGCATGATAATTGGTGATAATATTGAAGGATTTTAACAGATATGTGACTGTAATACAAAGAAGTGTTTAAAGTGTAAAAGGTTTTATAAAAATTGGTCTTTTTTTCCATGATTGTGATGATTTTCGGGAAAAAGTATATAACTTTGCACTCAGAAAACAAGAATGGGTAACCGCCCGTATAGGCGAAAATGAAAAAATAAAACGTATTTTCTTATGTATAATATTCTTAGTTTTGTTTATGCTTCAGCCCCTCAGTGGTTGTATGATATACTTCTCTTGGTGTTGTGTGTCATGGCTATATGGATTTTCTCTCGCAGGAAACTTATCCGTGTTAAGTTAAGAAGACTGCTTGGAGTGGTTTACATTGAATATCTTGTACTATTGATTTGTGCTACAGTTATATTCAGGGATTCCACATGTGCATTGGGCGTTGAGTTCGTTCCTTTCTGGAACTACAATGAATATTTCACAATGGATGTGCTTTATGAGTCTTTACTCAACATCGTGATGTTCATACCTGTAGGTTTCTGTACTTCAGTATTCCTCAAGCGTCATTTGTTGGTTAAGATATTCTTTTTGTCAATGGCTCTTTCATGCTCAATAGAAGTAACCCAGTATCTTCTCAAATGCGGATTCTGTGAGACCAATGACATAATGAATAATTCTGTTGGCGGTGTGCTGGGATATCTATTATATAAGGTAACACCTGTGATGCTCAATTATTTCCGTCAGATAAGATTCGGCTATTATGGTCAGAATGCAATAGCAGGAACAATGTAAAAACGATATAAAAAAAGAAGACAACTGAAGAAATTGATTCTCAGTTGTCTTTTTTTTATTTCTTGTTGTTTGCAGCATATTCAGTCGGTTTCTGGCCGATTTCACGCTTAAATGTACGACTGAAATTGTTCGCATCGTCATATCCGCATTTCAGAGCCACCTGTCCAACGGTGTATCTTCCAGTTGACAATAATTCCTTTGCGTAATCCATACGTATTGTCAACAGATACTTACCACCGGTCTGACCTGTGATTGCCAGTATCTTACGACGAAGATTCTGGTTTGTAATACCAAGACTTTCGCAAACAGTATCACAGTTCACATGCTTCTCTTTCATCTGTTCATAGACGAGCTTTTCAACCTTCTTGAGGAAGTCCTTTTCTTCTTTTCTCATGATGACATATAATTAGTGAATAATATTTGTTGCCTTTTTGTCCTCTTTTTCCTGAGTGCAAAGATAGTTATTATTTATGATAATAACAATAATATCAATTTGTTTTTTGCCTTTTCGTGCATTAAAGGGAAAAATAAAGTCGCAATGCTGATTTTTTAGCAATGCTCAATATAGAGTGTTTGTATAGGTTTTATACATCATGTTATTCAATCCTGCTTGCAGAAATCGGCATGAAGTGATTTTTTTTCGTTTTTACATATATAATTATTGTATATGGAAAAAAATCAGTATATTTGCAATTGAAAATGGAGAAAACATGATGAATAACAAAAAAAATATATCAAATATTCTGCTGCTGAGTTTGGTCTGTACCATCTTCATCAGCTATCCTAATGTGCTTTTTATTAATATGGACTGGCAGCATCTTTCAGAGGAGGCGAGAGGCAGTTATATTAATAGCACAATGATACGATTCCTGCTGTTTTGGGTGTTCATCTCAGTTTCATTGTATATGAACCAGCAGGTACTCCAGACACATTCGGTAAAGGTCCGTATCCTGACAAACACACTTTTCACACTTTTTGTCTTTGGAATATATAAAGGTGTCACAACGCTTATATGTCCGGGATTTGATTGTCGCACAGTCATCCTTACATTCCAGTTCATTGTATTTGGAATGATGGGACTCTTTCTTGGATACACCGACTATCTTAACCGTATTCACAAGAAAAAGGAAGAAGAGCTTAAACAACTCAAAATGGAAAGTCTGCAAAGCAGGTGTACGGCTCTTACAAATCAGATAAATCCGCATTTCTTCTTTAATGCGCTCAATGGCATAAGCAGTTTGGTGAGGAAGAAAGACGACAAAACGGCTTTGTGCTATATAGATCATTTGAGTGATATTTTCAGGTATATTCTCCAGAGTGAGAACAAGGGAATAGTGACTCTAGAGGAGGAACTTGATTTCGCACGCTCGTTCAGCGAGGTTATGCAAGTGAGATATGCGGGAAAGTGGGATGCCACGTTTGATGTTCCTAACGATTGCTTGAATTATGGCATTCCTGTACTTGCGCTTCTTCCATTGATTGAAAATGTAGGAGTTCATAATATGATTGATAGCGAACATAGAATGAATATTCATGTTCATATGAACGAGAATAAGGAACTTGTTGTGAGCAATCCTGTTTTCCCAAAACTGTTCAAACAGGACACTCATGGCACAGGACTGAAGAATCTTGACAAACGTTTCCTGTTGCTTATGGACAAGAGAATCCGAGTGGAAAAAACGGCTGATGAGTTTAGCGTGATTTTACCTCTAAAAAGTTGAATAATTCTTCGATAATTCCCATTTATTCATCTTCCAAAAAAGTTTTTTTAGGCAAAAGTGAAAAAAGATATAAAAAAATTTGGAGAAATGAAAGAATATGTTTATATTTGCAATCGTTATAGTTCTAAACAAACTTTAACAAACATATAAACTGGTAAATCAAATCTGGCTAATCGCAGATATTAACCATATAAATGCCACGAAATTAAAAATGTATTAACCTTTAAAACGTAGATGAATATGAAGAAGATGTTTAACCTTATTCCAATGATAACCTTGTTCTTGGGGTTCATTTCTATGAATGCTCAAGCACAGGAGATTAATATGGTGGATGAACAGAATTTCTATGAAATCCAGGAAAACAGCGAAGGATCATCATTAATCGTTACTATAGATGGAATCCGCAAGGTTGCTGACGTTGATGATGAAGAAAGTGGATTCATACCAAAATATCTTGGTAAGTTCAAAAATGCTCTCGTCTTTATGGAGGAAGCCACCAAGACTAAGCGTAACATTTTGGTGTTCCGACCAATTAATGGTACAGTTTGGCAGTCAACTTACGAGAATAACTTATGCAAAAGAGGCGAAAGAGAAGAATGCCTTATGTTCTTTGGTGAAACCCCAATAAAAGTTGAATACAACAGAGTCGGTGGTCCAAAGACAAAGTTCACAAAGGCAGATTCTAAATACGCTAAGTTCAAGGGACATTCAATATCTTCTTGTGATGGAGAGTTCACGTCTTCTAATGATGAAGATTAATCTCTGTTGCATTAGAATAACTCTTTGATATATAGAATAAATCAGTCAGCCGTTTTTCGTTGTAAGGTGAAGAACGGCTGACTGTTTTTTTGTCTCTATGTTTGGATTGTCTAGAAATACTAGTATCACTAGTTTTTATAGATTGTTTACTAATTGTCAAACATGAGTTAGAAGTTATTGGCACTTACCTCAAAGTATGCTTGTGGATGGTCACAGGTAGGGCAGATGTCTGGAGCCTTTGTACCGATTACGATATGACCGCAGTTACGGCATTCCCAAACCTTTACCTCTGACTTCTCAAATACCTGAGAGGTCTCAATATTCTTAAGGAGAGCACGATAACGCTCTTCGTGGTGCTTCTCAATAGCTGCTACAAGACGGAATTTCTTCGCAAGTTCTGTAAAGCCTTCCTCATCGGCTGTCTTTGCAAAGTTCTCGTACATATCCGTCCATTCGTAGTTCTCTCCATTGGCAGCATCAAGAAGGTTCTCGGCTGTAGTTCCTATACCATCGTGGAGCTCCTTGTACCACATCTTTGCATGCTCCTTCTCGTTGTCGGCTGTCTGGAGGAAGAGAGCAGATATCTGTTCAAATCCGTCCTTCTTAGCGCGAGATGCGAAGTAAGTGTACTTGTTACGAGCCTGTGATTCGCCAGCAAAAGCAGCCTCAAGATTCTTCTCTGTTTGGGTACCTGCATATTTGTTTGCCATAGTCTTTGATGTTTTAATTAGTTAATGTTTTAGTATAATAAATATGTTATAAATGTTGCGAAATCAAGTTCTTAAGGTCGTTGAGACTGATAGTGCCACTCTGCCGCCATACAGCCTCGCCATTCTTGAAAAGCATGAATGTAGGAACTGACTGAATGCGATATTGCATAGAGACGGCCTCGTTCTTGTCAACATCAATCTTGATTATACGTATCTTGTCGCCAAGATCATCCTTCAGTTGTTCAAGTATCGGATGCATCGTCTTGCAAGGACCGCACCATGTGGCGTAGAAATCTACAAGTGTCAACTTTTCACTCTTGATTATGTCATTGAAACTCTCCATACTTGTTAAGTTTTAAATGATTAAACGATGTTGTAATTTCTGATGAAAATGTACAAACTAAATCATTGATAAACAAATGCTTTTGTCTATGCGAGTATAGACGGAATCTATACTTGAATAATGTAAGGAATCACAATTCCTCGACAAATTTATGAATTTTACTTGAAAAAACAAGAAAAAAGCCAAGAAAAAATCGTTTATAGGTAAAAATACTTGAATTTCCCAGATGTTTTAGGAAGAAAAAAGAATAAAATACCCTTTTTCCATATAGGATGCTCCATCGATACTCCATCGTTCCTCCATCGATGGTCCATCGTTTCGATGGAGGAACGATGGACTATCGATGGAGAACTGATGGAGTATCTTAAGAGGAATAACATAGTCAAGACGGATTATTAGCGAGAGGAAAAGCATGGGGATTCATAGTGAAAAACTATTTTCCTCTTAAAAAATTGGAGTTATCAGATGTTTTGTGTATTTTTGCATTCGACGGTATATTATGGCATTATACTAAATATCTCAATAATACAATGCAGTTATGAGAAAGTATCTACTCCTTATATTCTTTGCTTGTTCTTGTGATATAAATTGTTGTACAAAACCGATATCGTAATAGACAAAAGCGATGAATGTCGTTTTTTCGTTAAACTTTATCTGTTTTTCTGCGTCTTTATCAAAGATAAAGATTTTGGTAAATAGGTAAAGCTAAATTATTATACTAAACTTAATGAAGAAAATTATTTATTCTATAGCCCTGTCTATAGCTTTTATTCCGGCTTCTGCGGGAAACAGAAGTTCGTTGTCGTTTGATACTTATGAATGGGACTTTGGCGCTATTGATGCAGCTAAAGGTACTGTGTGTCATACGTTTACATTCAAGAATGTGTCTAAGGCTCCTGTAAGGATTGCCAAGACGAATGCAAGTTGTGACTGCATCACAGCTCGCTATCCTTCTAATGCCATTAAGCCTGGAGAAGAGGCTAAGGTGTTGTTGGCTTTCTCTCCTAATAATGCTTCAGGAAAGACTTACCGTAGCGTGGAGCTTATTGATGCGGAGGGTAATACACTTGGCGCTCTTTCAGCAAAAGCTGTTGTCGGCGAGGCAAATTCTGTAGTTGCCCAGCAGGACAGCAAGTACAAATATCCTTTCCAAGACCCAAGTCTCTCTCGTGAGGAGCGTGTGGAGAACCTTATCTCGCTTCTTACTCCAGAGGAGAAGGTAGGCCTGATGATGAACAAGTCAATTTCAGTTGACCGTCTCGGTATTCCTTCATACAACTGGTGGAGCGAGGCTTGTCATGGTGTTCGTCAGGGTGGATATACCGTATATCCTCAGCCTATCGGTATGGCAGCAGCCTTTAGCGAGAAGCTTATGTATGATGTGTTCTCAACCGTTTCTGACGAGGCTCGTGCTAACTGGAACCGTTCTGACCATAACGTGTTCAATGTTCCTATGGGCATGACATACTATCCTGGAAATCCAGAGCTTACTTTCTGGTGTCCTAATGTGAATATCTTCCGTGATCCTCGTTGGGGACGTGGACAGGAGACCTGTGGTGAGGACCCATATATGAATGCTGTTCTTGGTGTTCAGACTGTTCTCGGTATGCAGGGTAATGATGACAAATACTTTAAGACACATGCCTGCGCAAAGCACTATGCAGTTCATAGCGGTCCGGAGCCTCTCCGTCATTCATACAACGCAACCGTCTCAATGCGTGACCTTTGGGAAACCTATCTCCCAGCTTTCAAGGCTTTGGTAAAGAAGGCTAACGTTAGAGAGGTGATGTGTGCGTACAACCGTTATGAGGGCAAGCCTTGCTGCACAAGTGACCGCCTCTTGGTGGATATCCTTCGCCGTAAATGGAACTATGACGCAATAGTTTTGACTGACTGTGATGCTATCAATAACTTCTATAACAAGGGTCAGCACGAAACTCACAAGGATCCTCTCTCTGCTTCTGTAGATGCAGTTCTCAATGGTACAGACCTTGAGTGCGGTAAGGTGTTCATGGTACTTACAGAGGCTCTTCAGAAGGGATTAATAAAGGAATCAGTACTCGACGACCATCTTAGAAAGACACTCATGGGACGTTTCGAGCTTGGTATGTTCGACCCTGCTGATATGCTTCCTTGGGCAAATCTTACACCAGATGTAATCAGTAGCGAGGCAAACAACGACCTTGCAACTCAGGCAGCTCGCGAGTCTATGGTTCTTCTGAAGAACAATGGCATTCTCCCTCTTTCAAAGGATATCAAGACAATAGCAGTCGTTGGTCCTAATGCCGATGATGTTGAGCTTCTTAACGGAAACTATGGCGGTACTCCTACCGATAATCACAAGCATTCTTTGCTTGAGGGTATCAAGAATGCTGTTCCTGGTGCAAAGGTAATCTATCACAAGGCTTGTACTCTTGCCGACGAATACAACACAATAGGTCATCTGAAGGACTTCAATGACGGAAAGGGCGCATTCGTTGAGTTCTGGAACAACAACGAGCTTGAGGGAGAGCCTGCAGTTACTGGTTACTATACTGATGCGTTCAACTTCTCAACATTCGGTGGATGGGGATTCGCACAGGGAGTAAGCACAGAGAAGATTTCCGTACGTGTGACAGGTACTTATAAGTCAACCTTCACAGGTGATATGAAGTACACTCTCACTACCGATAACGGCTATATCCTCAAGGTAAACGGTGAGGTTGTAGAAAAGGCTGAGCCTTCACGCCGTCGTTTCGGTTTCGGCAGAGCACCTGAATATAAGTCATTCCCAGTAAAGGAGGGCGAGACATACAATATCGAGATTGAGTATCGTCGTGGCAATGGCAACTTCGCTATGCTCCGTGGTGATATCTGCGAGAGAAAGCTTGTTGACTATACCGACATCGCCAATGATGTTAAGCAGGCAGATGCTATTATCGTGATTGGCGGTATCTCTGCAAGTATGGAAGGTGAAGGTGGCGATAAGGCCGACATCGAGCTTCCAAAGGTACAGCAGAGACTGCTTGAGGCTATGCGCGCAACTGGTAAGCCTGTAGTTATGGTGAACTGCTCTGGTTCTGCTATCGCATTCGGTAGCGTTGAGGACAAGTATGATGCTCTCATTCAGGCTTGGTATCCTGGACAGGGTGGTGCAAAGGCACTTGCAGATGTAATCTTCGGCGATTACAACCCTTCAGGCAAGCTTCCTGTTACATTCTACACATCAAACAACGACCTGCCAGACTTCCTTGACTACAGTATGGAAAACCGTACATACCGTTACTTCAAGGGCAACGCTCTCTACCCATTCGGCTATGGAATGTCATATACAACATTCAACTATGGCAAGGCAAAACTCTCCAAGTCTTCTATGAAGAAGGACGGCAAGATAACAGTCACCATTCCTGTCACAAATACAGGTAACCGTGAAGGTGAGGAAATCGTTCAGGTATATGTAAAGGCATTGGAATATGCCGATGCTCCTATCAAGTCGCTGAAAGGCTTCCAGAAGATTAAACTTGCGGCTGGTGAGACTGGCAAGGCTGTGATCACACTCGATGGCGAATCTTTTGAATACTATGATCCGTCAATTGATGAGCTTTCTACACGCTCTGGTAAATATCAGATTATGTATGGAAGTTCTTCACTTGACAAAGATTTACAGGTCTTGGATTTTTCTGTAAAGTAAGTTTTTTTTGAATAAATTGAGGCCCGCCCCGTTATGAGGCGGGTTTCTTTTTTTTCTTGCTTGGAGAGGGTAGAGATGCTTTTTTCCTGTTTTTCTTCATTTTTTTGAGAGATTTGTATGTTAATTATGAGAAAAAACTTATCTTTGTACTCACAAATCATCTTCTTGCGAGGAAGCACTCGGTAATCAAACAATCTAATAAGAAAAATATTATGCTAAACGAAATCTACACTCAGATATGCGCATCGGAAGTTAATGCTATTGGAGCAATATACAAGTTGTTTATTAGTCTGTTACTCGGAGGAGTAATAGGCGTTGAGCGTCGTCAGAAAGGACAGGTGGCAGGTATGCGCACGTTTGCCCTTATCTCCATGGGAGCAACTCTTGCCATGCTCATTTCCATCTATATCCCACAGGAATACATGGGATTGAAGAACGGAGACCCAGGACGTATTGCGGCTCAGGTAATATCGGGTATCGGTTTCCTCGGTGCTGGCGCCATCATTCAGATGAAAGGCTCTGTAAGAGGACTGACCACAGCTGCGGGTATCTGGATGACTGCCTGTATAGGCTTGGCTGTTGGTGCCGGAATGTTTGTCATTGCCACGGCTGCCTGTTTCCTTATCATTGCCATCTTGAAGGCTTTCGAGTTCTTTGAGAAGATATTCCTAAAGGGCACAGAGCAGAATGTGATAAGGTTGAAGGTGTCAAGAATCGTCAAGGACTCAAATGTTTACCACGATTGCTTCAAGAGGCACAATGTACATCTGTCATACGAGTATCTGCGTTATGACTATACGGAGAATTTCACTACTTTCAACTTCATTGTGCGCACCAATGACCGTACGGATTTCGTGGAACTCTTCCATGATATTCACTCCTTGGGCGATGTAATGTCACTCACATTGACCAATGAGGTGAACTAAATGAAATTTTATGGAGTCGCGTTTCGTGACGTCATTGGGCACCAATGATATAATTTGAAAACGAAAACGCTTTCAAATCAGGAGAGTGGATTATGGCAGACGATGAGCAGCCCCTAATAGATATATATCGGTGTGTGTGTTTGGTAACAGATACTATGTTACCATTGCCGCTTGTGGAGTTCCTTATATAATCTGTGTTATACGTAGGTGAGACGGCATCGGCATCACTAAGGAAAAGAAAGGTAACATAGTAACTGTTACCAAATAAGGGGACTATCCCCCATACATCCTAAAGGTCTTATTATATAAATAATATTATTTATATAATAAGCATTATAAAGTAGCTTTCCGGGTGTGTGTGTTTGGTAACAGTTACTATGTTACCTTTGTCGCTTTTGGAGTTTCTTATATAATCTGTGTTATGCGTAGGTGAGACGGCATCGGCATCACTATGGGAAAGGTAACATAGTAACTGTTACCAAATAAGGGGACTATCCCATACATTCTAAAGGCGTCTTTCCTGATTTTGGTTTACAGTTTAGTTGTTATTATACTGCATTCGTTGACATCATACTTGAAAGGTTGTCGTTTTCCTGGAAAGGTTTACACAATCCTGATTTCGTTGACATCATACTGAATTCGTTTACTCCGCATAGGAAACTATGAAAAACACTATTCCCAAACCATCTCTCAAGTTGATACGGGCTTTCAATGAGATTCTGCAAGAACTTCCAACTTCCTTCGATGTAGTTCCGATGTACCTCCGTTATAAGTCCGTTGTAAGTCCGTTCATCCTATAGTCCTAGGAGCGGACTCAGAGCGAAGGCACAACGAAGGCTGAACGAAGGCACAACAGCATTTCTAACCCTGCAATAACAAGTAACGGGTAACAATAAGGATTTCTGTGTTAGCGTACGTCAATATTAACATAATAGAAGACAGCCAGAAACGACGCTTCGCTTCTGACTGTCTTTTTTCAGTTCTATTGGAGAAAACTAACTTTATTTACCTGAATACAAATCCTATTAAATTCGTGTAGATAACTTAACAAACTGTTTCAATTTTTTATCGGGTGAGTATTGAAGTGAGAACTGCTCCTGCCACAGCACCTGCTATTACAGCTCCAGCCTTATCACCATGACAGTGATGATGGCGGTGATGACGATGACAGCGCTCCTCAACAACTACTGGACGCTCAACAACAACCGGACGCTCTACAACTACTGGTCTTTCTACGACTACAGGAGCGTGGTGATGATGATGTCTTACATGTACTGGTTCAACAACCACAGCGTGGTGATGATGTCTGCCATGATGATGGTGATGATGACGGTGATGAACAACTTCAACACGATGATGAGGACCATGATGATGATGCTGTGCAGAAACTGAACCTGTGCAAATAAATACCATTGCGATGAGGGTGAGAATATACTTTTTCATAATTGTATAGTTTTAGAATGTTATAAATTTTTGTCTTATTTCTGAGTGCAACGTGCGAAGCAACCTCGCACGAGAGAAATAATCGACGTCGCTCGCAGAGCGGTGGATGTCTCTGATTTCTGAGTGCAAAGTTAATATATAATTATTATCAATCAAACAACTTTTCCCTACAATGGCAGGGATTTTTCCCTAATGATGTATAGGAAATTCCCTCGATAGGTTGTTTTTTCTTTTTCCTGATTAAACTTTTGCCTTGTCAATACGTCTATGAATACAGGAATAGATATAGAAAATTAACCAAAAAACTTATAAGAATGAAAAAGTCTTTCGTGACAATAGCGCTCTCAGTTGCGCTATGTTTTACATCATATAGTGCATTTGCACAGAAATGGGTTGGCACATGGACAACCGCCCAGCAACTTGTTGAACCTCATAACCTCGCCCCAGAACCGGGTTTGTCGGGTAATTCCATACGTGAGATAGTTCAGGTATCTGTGGGAGGCGAGAAGATTCGCGTGAAGTTCTCAAACGAGCATGGCAAGTCGCCTCTGAATATCAAGGCTGTAGAGATAGCCATTGCCCAAAGTAGCGGCTCTTCTGCCGATGTTAAGGCCGGCACTTCAAAAAGCCTGAAGTTCAAGGGGAAAGCAGGTGTTACGATAGAGCCGGGGAAGATGGTAGCTTCTGATGCAATTGACTATAAATTGGGGAATCGTGAGAATGTGGCAGTCACCATTCATTATGGAGAGTGTGACAACAAGATTGTGACGGGGCATCCGGGAAGTCGTACTACAAGTTATCTTGTTGAGGGGAACAGTTCTGATTTCTCAAAGGCAAAGAAGACAAACCATTGGTACACTATATGCGGTATAGATGTTATTGGAAACAAGAACACCCGCGCTGTAGCTATTCTTGGTAACTCCATAACCGATGGTCGTGGCTCTACCACTAATCAGCAGGACCGTTGGCCTGATAATCTCTCGCGTGCTCTTCTTGCCAACGCAAAGACGAAGGACGTGGCAGTGCTTAATCTCGGGATAGGAGGTAACTGCATACTCCGTGGCGGTCTTGGTCCTACGGGTGCTACGCGTTTCACACGAGATATCATGCAGCAGGAGGGAGTGAAATATGTGATTATCTTTGAGGGTATCAATGACCTTGGTGGTAGTCGTAATGGCGAGCAGACAGCAAACGCTCTTATCGAGGCATACAAGAAGATGATTGCGGAAGCTCATGCAAAAGGCATAAAGGTATATGGCGGTACGATAACACCTTTCAAGGGTAATAATTACTACACGGCAGACCATGAGGCAGCCCGCAAGAAAGTGAATTCTTGGATTCGCACAAGTGGAGCTTTCGATGCTGTCATAGATTTTGACAAGATTATAAGGGATTCCGCTAATCCGGAGGCATTGCAGAAGAAGTTCCTGTATGAGAATGACTGGCTGCATCCTAATGCAGAAGGCTATAAGACAATGGGCTCAGGCGTTGACCTCAAACTGTTTCAATAGGATATTCAAGTTAGTACTATAATAATTCCAGATCTTTTACCCAAAAACGACGTGTTTCGGCTTCTGTCTATGGTTGGATGATTGCAATCATGATAGGAGCCGGATTCATTTCTGATTATGTTAAATTATGGCGGTTATTCGTCTTTCTTGTATTTTTTTCGTATTTTTGTAGCATAATCCTAAACTTTCAGCGTTTTATATGCGTAAGAAACAATGTAATAACTAAATAAATATGATCAAACTAAGCAATGGAATTGAGATACCACAGATAGGAGTCGGTACTTGGACACTACGTGGTGAAACGGCAGTAAACAATGTTCGTCTTGCCCTTGAGGTAGGATTTCGTCATATAGATACCGCTCAGCTCTATGAGAATGAACTTGAGGTTGGGCAGGGAATATATAACAGTCTTATACCACGATGTGAGATATTCCTTACAACGAAAGTTGCAACCAACATAATGCGTGAGGGTAGGGAAGCGGTCAGACAATCCATAGAGGAAAGTCTGAGAAAACTCAATACAAAATATCTTGATCTCTTACTTATACATTGGCCTGTAAAGGACTGTGTAAAGGATACGTGGCAGGTAATGGAAGATTTCGTGCGTCAGGGGAAGGTTCGTTCAATTGGTGTCAGCAATTTCAACCGTCATCATCTTGAGGAGTTGCTTTCGTATGCGGAAATTCGTCCTGTGATAAATCAGATAGAGGTTCATCCATTCATGACGCAGGAAGAAAACATTGCATATAACCGAGAACTAGGTATTCAGGTTCAGGCTTGGGGACCTTTCGGACAAGGTGATATTGATGTGATTGGGAATCCTTTGCTTCAGTCGCTTGCTACTAAATATAATAAAACTGCATCTCAGATAGTACTTCGCTGGATTGTTCAGCGTGGTCTTATAACAATACCTCGTGCCAAGCCAAATCATTTTGCAGAGAACCTTGAAGTTATGGAGTTTGCTCTCTCTGATGAGGATATGGCTGCTATTAGTGGCTTGAACCGGAATCTGCGTTCGAATGTACTGAATGATCCTGAGAATTTTCCTTGGTAAACACATTTATAGATCACACCTATATATAAATATGAGAAAATCAATTCTTACCCTCTCATTGCTCTTTATGGGCATTGTGAGTTCTTTTGCCCAATATAAAAGAGTGAATGATATCGCTTATTCACAAGAGGATAATGCCTATGCCAAAGAGCGTTGCAAGCTTGATGTTTATTACCCAACTGACAAGAAGGATGTGCCGGTAGTGGTATGGTTTCATGGCGGTGGCATTGAGGCTGGTGAGAAATACATAGATAACGAGCTTCTTGATGCTGGATATACCGTCATAGCGGCTAACTACAGATTGCTTCCAAAGGCTACTATTGATGAGGTGCTCGATGATGCTGCCGCTGCTGTGGCATGGGCTTTCAAGAATGCAGAGAAATACAATGGCAGCAAGCGTAAGATATTCGTTGCAGGACATTCTGCTGGTGGTTATATGCTCGACCTTATTGGCTTGGATAAGCATTATCTTCAGAAATATGGTATTGATGCAGATTCCATTGCCGGACTCTTCCCGTTTAGCGGACAGGTAGTTACACATTATAATATCCGTAAGCAACAGGGCATTGGTCCTCTTCAGCCGACTATTGACAAGTATGCTCCTCTAACCCATATAAGAAAAGATTGTCCGCCAATCGTTATAATCTCTGCAGATCGTGAACTTGAACTGTTTGGCCGTTATGAGGAACAAGCGTACTTCTGGCGTATGCTGAAACTTGTAGGGCATCCTGACGTTACGCTCTATGAGATGCAAGGTTTCAATCATGGTGATATGCCGCATCCTGCATATCATGTTATGAAAGAACATATAAAGAGGTTGGCGAAATAGTGGAAAGTAGAAAGTAGAAAGAGTATAGAACTATGTAGAAAGAAAATAACGCAGTCGTATTGATTGCGTTATTTTTCATTTGAAGCCTAATACTATCTATTTTACACTATCTACTTTACACTTTACTCTTTCTACTTCTCCCTTTCCACTATTGACAAGTAGAAGGCTTTGTAAGGTCTCCGGCAACAATTTCTCCACAATGCTTCTCGCTGAACTCACGGTTGATATCCGCCAGTTCTTTCAGACCGAGGATATAGTCATCGTAGATGTCAGACAAATCATTGTCGTCACAATCACCGGCACTGAAGCTCAATGCGTTCTGCACAATCTCCTTACGCTCTTCAAGAGTCGTATCTTTTATAAGTAAACTTTTCATAACTTTATATTTTACACTTTCAACTTTACACTTTATTCTTTACACTTTCTTCTTTTATTAATCTCATTGATGAAATCATCCTGATAACGGGGGGATATATATACCACATCAAATTTGTTATAGTGAATGGCGAGCCTTTTTAGTGAACCTGCTGGAGAACTGAGAATACATCTGCTTGGTTCCATCTTCCTAATGCTGTCAATCTTGATATCTTTATGAATCCAGAAGAAAGTATATATTCTCAACGTGTCGTTGTATATTACATATTTTATATTGATGATGCCTGCCGTCGTTATTCCCAATACTAAAATAACAAAAGCTGAATTTAGAATTATTGCCGTTTTGGAGGCATGATGCAGAATCATTGGCGAAATACATAATACACCAGCTAAAATAATTATAATCATTAGCAAAATGCTAACTCTTGTCTTGTAGATTTTTGGTTCCATAATAGAGTTTTTTTTAGTCTTGTTTAATAATAGTTTGTATAAAATGAAAATATTTTTTTCATTTTTTCCACTCCTATAATGCAAAGAAAAACAATAAACGTTTTATCTCAAAAAAAATCGAAATTTAATTGTTTTTTGTTTGGTTTTTTCAGAAAAAAACATTATCTTTGCATCGTGTTTTTCATGGTATTAGATTATTAAGGTTATAGCCCCCTACCACCTGTGAAGGCAGTAGGGGATTTTTGTATCTATTGGTCTGGGTTCGCAACGAATCCTTGATACTCAGGAACAAGAGATTTCTGTATTTCCTCGTAGCTTTGTTCCATTAGCATTTTTACATTCTCTGGTCCTTTGCCTATTGGATAGATAGGCTTGTGGATGGTGAGAGTAAGTTGATGGTAGTTTACAAACCCCATATCCTTCTGACGTGGTTTTACGTTAAAACTCCCATTGATTGTCAATGGTACTACAGGCAGCTGAAGTTCGTCGGCAAGGAGAAAACCACCTCGCTTAAAGTTTGCCATGTGGCCGGTAAAGGTTCGTGCGCCTTCTGGGAATAAAACCACAGACATTCCGTGCTTTAGAAATTCTCTGGCCGTTTCGTATGTCTCCTTGATCTTTCGAGGAGAACGCTTGTCAACTGGTATGAATTTGCAAGCACGGCAACTGGTTCCAAGGAATGGAATCTTGAACAGCTGATATTTCATCATCCACTTGAAATTCTTGTTCAGATAACCATAGATAAGGAATATATCAAAAGCTCCCTGATGGTTGCTGACGAATACATAGCTCTCATTGGGGTTGATATTCTCACGCCCTTCCACCTTTATGGGAAGAAACAATGACTTTACGATTATCTTGCTCCAGATTCTTCCTGGATGATATGCCCAGTAGTTTGCGTTACCGAATCTTGTGCCGATAACGATAAATATAGTACAGATTATAAGTGATATGACTATTACAGGTACGCAAAATACGATTTGGTATATGTTATATAAAAATTTTATCATTTGCTGTGGTTAAATTGAATTTGTTCGCCTTTTATGTTTTCTGAGAGTATGCCGTCACGAAGCACGAAATTGCCGTTGCATATCGTGTCGCGAACCTGCCAGTTGAATGTTCTTCCTTCCATAGGACTCCATCCGCACTTGCTCTTTATGCACTTTTTTGTCACGGTCCACTTTGTTTGTGGCTTGACGATAGTGATATCAGCCTTATAGCCTTCACGTATGAAGCCGCGTCCGATGATTCCGAACAGTCTTGCAGGATTGTGTGCCATGAGCGTTACGAGTTTCTCTATTGTGAGGACTCCTTCATCCACAAGACTTAGCATAGCCGGTAATGAGAACTGTATCATAGGCATTCCAGACATTGCCTTTGCCGCACCTCCTTGTTTTTCTTCTATGCAATGAGGAGCATGGTCAGTACCGATTGTTGAAATCTGACCGTTCATAAGTCCCTTGCGAAGTGCCTCTTTATCCGACGGCTTCTTGATAGCAGGATTACATTTTATTCGTGCACCAAGTGTTCGGTAATCGTTGTTATCGAACATAAGATGTGCCACGGTTGCCTCTGCCGTTATCTGTGGTAAATCATCAGATTCTGTTGGGGTGAATATCGCATTCAGTTCAGCTTCCGTACTGATATGTGCTATGTGAAGCCTTGCTCCTGTCTGACGTGCAAGAGATGCTGCGAGGCATGAAGATTCCATGCAGGCTTCTTCTGAACGTATGATTGGGTGGAACATCACATCTGGATCATCTCCCGTCTGTTCCTTGATCTTCTTCATGTTCGCATTGATGATTTCTGTGTCTTCGCAATGTGCCATGACCACAAGATTACTCTTTGCCGCCGACTGGAAAATCCTTATCAATGCACTATATTTATCTACAAGCATATTGCCAGTGGAAGAACCCATGAATAGTTTTATTCCGGGAATCTCACTTGCATCCATGCTCTCAAGAATCTCGATGTTATCGTTGGTCGCGCCAGGGAAGAAAGCCCAGTTTACAAGACTCTTTCCTCTTGCCAGTTTCTGCTTCTCACGAAGAGCCTCTATCGTAGTGGTCTGCGGATTTGTATTTGGCATATCAAAGTATGAAGTTATGCCACCATAAGCTGCGGCTTTCGACTCAGATGCGATGTCAGCTTTGTGTGTCAGTCCGGGTTCACGAAAATGTACGTGAGTATCGATGATGCCAGGAATTACGTAACATCCTTTTGCGTCTATAGTCTCGTAATCCTTGTATATTATGGAATCAAGGTCGCTGTCGTTTGCTGTTATCTGCTCGATGATTCCGTCAGTAACAACAAGAGAGCCGACAATCTGTCGACCCTCATTGACTATATTTCCATTCTTTATTATGAAGTTACTCATAACTTAGATATTATTCTGTATGGTTTTGTTATTTCTGTGGCTTTGCCATATCATTTGGCGTTGGGGGTGTCGTGGTGTTATTATCGGAAGAAGCATCCGGAATAGGTGTCGGATCATCCATGCCCGTCATAACCGCTTGATTGTGGTTGGCTGCCTCCATAAACTCCTTTACATAACGGTCGTTCTTGAATGAGTCTGTTGCCTTGAGCATAAGAGCATCAATCCATGCGTTGGTCATTGGAACTTCCGTATCTGTCGCCATGCGGAAGACAAAAGGACCGAGTACGTTGTCAAAGTTCTGTTCAATGAATGATGTTATGAGACTATCTGCTTCTTCCCTGAGGGAATTTGATTTCTTTTGCAGTTCGCGATATACAACATTCATATCCTTTCCGTCCATCATAGCCTGCGCTTCTTGATGTGACAAATCGCCGATCTGACTTGTTATCTGATTATACTGCTCGATGAAATCGTTAAGTTTGTCATTGAGGAATGTGCCTGTACAAGTCTGTTTGGCGGTGTTGAATTTGATTGTAATATCGCCTTCCTCAAGAACAATCGGCATAACGCCTTCGTTGTTGATGAAGAGAGTTCCTACTTTTACAGTATCGATATTTCCTCTGAATGCAAACTTTCCGTGAAGAACATCGCACGAGTCAATGCTCTTCAGTTCGTTGCCTTGCAATGCTTTGATATACATCATGTGTCCGTCAAGATTCTGGACATCTGATGTGCCCTGAATGTTGTACGAACTGGAGCATGACGCCAATGCGGCAGCAGCACAGAGAAAGTATATTATTTTCTTCATATTTTGCTTATAATGTCAATATTGCTGTCTTTTCAATACAAAGTTACCTAATAATGTAGAAATACGAAAATATTTTCAAGCAATTTAAAAAAAATATGATATAATTTAGGTTTTATTTAGAAAGTTAAACCTATATTATATGCAATATTTACAAAAATTGAATGTAGATATTATTCGTTGTCAATATCTGTGTCGTTTTCCTCTTTCTTAATCACATAGGCAATGCGGTGGGTGGTGTAAATCTCAAGCACGGCACCGATGAGAAGGGCTACAACCCAATTGTTGTAAACCACATGTAAGTATGTATTGTAGCCTTCTATGGAGGTTGCAAAAATTGGGAAGAAGAACTTATATACATTCTCAAGCATCAACAGACCTGAGATGATGAAGGCTATATCGGCAAGCACCATTATGTGGCGGAGTCGCTTCAAGGTGATGTTGTTGCCTTCATAGGTCTGTGTCATCTGCATTAGGGCGAATGAAATGGTGCCGACGCAGAAGATTATTGAAGTAGCTTTTGGCATGATGCCGAACACGATGCATCCTACACCCACAACCATCATGATTGCGCCAATGAGGAGTATATAGTTCTGTAATGTGGAAAGTTGTCTCAAAGTTTGAATGATTTTATAGAATTGAATTATAATATGCTATTTAGTTGTCTGATGGCTTTGGGTCTGTACTCATGATGAAGATATCCTCATTTGGACGCTTCATGAGATAGCGCTCACGAGCAATGCGCTCGGCACCCTTCGGGTCGTTCATCAGGACATGAAGACGTATTGAGTCGTTGTCAAACTGCTTCTGATAGTCATCTATCTGCGCCTGAAGTTCCTGTATGCGTATCTGATACATGGCAAGACTTCGGAAACTGTTCTCGTCGATGATACCGACGATAAGAATTCCCAATATAACAGTGATAAGGTATTTGTGGCGTCCCAAATAACCCCAGATGGTGTTGATTTTGCCCATAATATCATATTTTTCTGCAAAGATAATTTTTTTAATTCATTAAAACAAATATATGCAGGACATTTTTATCTTAATTAACGTGAAAAGGCCGTGCGCGTTAAATTTCCTTTCTTAAATAAAAATAATATTGAGAAAAATTTAGTATTTCTCTATATTTTTTGTATCTTTGCATCTGTAATTTGTAATTCGTAATTCGTAATCATCTTGGAATATATCGTTTCAGCCAGGAAATACCGTCCTTCGTCATTCGATGCTGTCGTAGGACAACAGGCACTCACCACAACACTTAAGAATGCTGTGGCAAGCGGAAAACTTGCACACGCATATCTCTTCTGCGGACCACGCGGTGTAGGCAAGACTACTTGTGCGCGTATCTTTGCCAAGGTCATCAACTGTACCAATCCCACTCACGATGGCGATGCCTGTGGCGAGTGTGAGAGCTGCAAGGCCTTTGCGGAGCAGCGCTCAATGAATATCTTTGAGCTTGATGCTGCCAGCAACAATGGTGTTGATCATATCAAGAGTCTTATGGA
Organism: uncultured Prevotellaceae bacterium; assembly: GCA_902801155.1. Lineage (GTDB taxonomy): Bacteria > Bacteroidota > Bacteroidia > Bacteroidales > Bacteroidaceae > Prevotella. Next base: position 69,861 of record CADCHG010000002.1, read on the forward strand.
TCAGACACGAGTACCGCCACAGGTTGGAAAGTACAAGGTCTTTATCATCGACGAGGTACACATGCTTTCGCAGTCGGCTTTCAATGCCTTTCTTAAGACGTTGGAAGAGCCACCAGCACATGTGGTGTTCATCCTTGCTACAACGGAGAAGCATAAGATTCTACCAACCATTCTTTCACGCTGTCAGGTGTATGACTTCGAGCGTATGACCGTTCCGAATATTATTGCCCACCTAAAGCATGTAGCTGATGATCAAGGGATAACATACGAGGAAGAGGCATTGAACCTCATTGCGGAAAAAGCCGATGGCGGTATGCGTGATGCCCTTTCTATCTTCGATCAGGCTGCAAGTTTCTGTCAGGGGAATATCACCTATGAAAAGGTACTCGAAGACCTCAACGTACTTGATGTTGACAATTACTTCAAGGCAATAGACTTGGCACTTGAGTGCAAGGTGACAGAAGAGATGTTGCTTCTAAACGGAGTTGTAGAAAAAGGCTTCGATGGCGGGCATTTTATTTCCGGACTTGCCTCCCATGTTCGTAATGTCCTCATGGCAGCCGATGCCTCAACCCTCAAGTTGATAGAGACAAGCGATGTCTTGCGTCAGCGTTATGCAGAACAGGCAAGGAAATGTTCTGCGAAGTTCCTGTATTCTGCATTGAAGATACTCAACGAGTGTGATTTGAAATACCGTCAGAGCTCAAACAAGCGTCTTCTCGTTGAACTAACGCTTATAGAGGTTGCGCAGATTCAGCAACCCGATGATGATGGGGTGGGGCGTGGCCCTAAGAAGAAGTTAAAATCCCTGTTTAAGAATATTATGACAAATGCTGTACAGTCAGAAACTGCTCCACAGGTGGCAGGGACTGTACGCCCTGTATTGTCATCAACCACACAGAAGTCTCAGGCAAATCAACCCATGGAAGCACCGAAGGCAGAGACCGTCAATCTGTCTGCGCCAAAGGTGTCTCTGTCAGGTCTTGGAATGTCATTCGAAAGCATTCTCAACGGCAAAAAGGAAAAGAGAATGGATATTTCCACTGAGAAAAAAACAACTGAAAATGAGACTTTTACGTTATCGGATCTTCGTTTACAATGGCTCGCTATGTGCAATAGAATGGAGAGTGCGAATATGGGCGGAATGGCAAAGCGCCTGAAGAATATCGTACCTTCCATAACCGTATATCCAAGCATAGAGCTTGTTGTTGAGAATGAGATGCTTAGAAAAGAACTAGACGACATCAAAAAACGCCTTGAGGTTACTATGGCAAAGCATCTTCATAATGGCAATATCACACTTAGTGTCCGTCTTGCCGAACAGACCGAGAAACGTAAGATCCTCACTCCAAAGGAAAACTTTGAGGAAATGCTTGAATACAGCAAATCACTCCGTATCCTTGCCGAGAAACTGAATCTCGAGTTGGAGTGACGAGGATGTGTCTGTTTTTAGTTAAATTTTAACTTAATCATTTCTACCTTTCTTTTATAAAAAAACGAAAAAATGACGCGAAGGCTTGTCAATTTGGCAGAATTTTTGTAACTTTGCACTTGTAAAATTGAAATGTGCGCTTGCTTTGAGGGCAGACACACACTTTTTGCTGCGTACGAGGATACTTCGCACGTTGCAATCGTTTAGCATTTGTGTGCTTGGCAAAACAAAAAAGATATGAAGACTCCATTACTCGGAATGACACTTGCAGAGCTCAAGGAAGTGGCTCGCTCCCTTGGAATGCCTCCTTTCACAGGAGGACAGATAGCGAAGTGGATCTACAGCTCTCATGTGCGTGACATTGCCGAGATGACAAATATCTCAAAGGTCAATCGCGAAAAGCTGGCAGAGAAGTATTGCATCGGTGTAATGAAGCATATTGATGCCCAGTATTCTGTTGACGGTACTATCAAGTATCTGTTCCCTGTCGCTTCAGGGAAGTTCGTGGAGACCGTCTTCATTCCCGACAAAGACCGCGCAACTCTGTGTATTTCGTGTCAGGTGGGCTGTAAGATGAACTGTCTTTTCTGCCAGACTGGTAAACAAGGATTTGAAGGGTCGCTCACAGCATCAGACATCATAAACCAAATATACTCGCTTCCTGATGCAGAACGCCTGACCAACATTGTGTTCATGGGACAGGGTGAGCCGATGGACAACCTTGACAACGTGCTTCGTGCAACGGAGGTCTTAACGGCAGATTGGGGATATGCTTGGAGCCCTAAGAGAATAACGGTGAGCAGCGTGGGCGTACGCAACAAACTGAAGCGATTCCTCGATGAAAGTGAATGTCACGTTGCAATAAGTTTGCATTCACCGATTCCCGAACAGCGTGCCACGCTGATGCCGGCACAAAAAGGCATGAGCATTGAGGAGGTAGTGGAACTGCTAAGGCAATATGACTTCTCACATCAAAGAAGACTGTCATTCGAGTACATCGTATTTGACGGTTTGAACGATTCCATGACTCATGCACGTGCAATTGTCAATCTGTTGAAGGGCTTGGATTGCAGAATCAATCTGATAAGGTTCCACCAGATTCCTGATGTGCCTTTGAAGACATCCGACGAGAAGAAAATGGAGATGTTGCGCGACTATCTCACACAGCATGGCATCTTTACAACAATAAGAGCATCCCGAGGACAGGATATATTTGCTGCCTGCGGGTTGCTTAGTACTAAGAAGATATATGAACGAACTTAACAAGAAAATTCGCATAGCGATAGTGCTTGACGAGAATAGCACCCATGCATACGACCTCATACTTGAGACATTCCTCGAGCCTGAGATTTTGGAGATATTCACTCCTGTGGTGTATGGTTCCCTGCACATGCTCAAGCAGGAAAGCAGTCGCATGCAGATAAGATATAACGCGCTGATAGTAGGCAACGCATCACAGGCAGACCCTGATGCCCTGAATTTTGTCGATCTCAATGGTCGTAATGCCGTAGAGGTGGTAAAGAGGGAGTTTGAGGCAGACCTATTGGATGCCTTTGTCGTTGTACCTATGTCAAAAGAGATAACAAACCAGCTTCGTAATGCTGTAATACCGAATCCTGTTTTAAAACGTCAGGAGAACGATATAAAGGCAATACCTCTGATGTGTACCAATCAGTTGCGAGTGGCATATGTGGTGGCTGGAAACAACGAGACTTCAGGCATTACGGCTGACAACATCGAGAACAAGGCACGTATCTTGCATCGTACATTGAGGCGTGACCTTCGTCAGGACAATCCGCGTGTGGCAATCCTGTCGCTTAATCCCGAGATAAAGCCTGACGAGAATTCCATTGAACTTCAGGTCATCGCTCCTGCCGTAAGCAAGCTCGTGAATACCGGCATTCCTGTCTTCGGACCATACTCTTATGCAGATTTCTTCGAGACAGGCAAGCATCTTAGCTTTGACGCCGTTCTTACAATGACACGCGAACAGGCTCAGGCTCCATTTCTTTCCATGTATGAAGGTAATGGAGTAGTATTGGCTGCGGGCATATCACCTCTGGTTGTTTCGCCAGTAAAGCTTGATGGCGACAATAATGCTACTGTGGATTCTTTCCGTGAGGCTATCTACGCATGTATAGATGTATATCGCAGTCGCTATTTCTTCGATCTGCCATACGTTGATCCTCTGCCAAAGTTGTACCACGAGCGCCGTGAGGACGGTGAAAAGGTACGCTTTGCCGTGAAGAAGCATCCTGTGGATGGCGAGCAGAAGGATGAAGATGCCTCTCTGTCAGTTAATGGGGAGGTTGCAAACAGCGAAGCCTCTGGTAATAATGAATAAAAGGTTAGAGTTGAGGGGGGAGAGGTTAAAGAAAGAAGACTCCCACTAAACTCTAAACATAACCCCATAAACGTCCAAATATAAAGATATGAAGACCGTAGAGCTTCAGGACATAAAGCGCAGATATAACATCGTGGGCAACTGCGATGCTCTTAATCGTGCTCTGGATGTTGCCATTCAGGTTGCATCCACGGATCTTTCCGTTCTCATCGAGGGCGAGAGTGGCGTGGGCAAGGAAATCATACCGCGCGTAATTCATGATTTGTCACCACGACAACACGAGCGCTACTTCGCTGTAAACTGCGGTTCCATACCTGAAGGCACTATCGATTCTGAACTCTTCGGACACGAAAAGGGTGCTTTCACCGGTGCGATTGGCGAGAGCGAAGGCTATTTTGGCATTGCCAACAAGGGGACAATCTTCCTTGATGAGGTTGGCGAACTCCCGATGGCTACTCAGGCAAGACTGCTTCGTGTATTAGAGACTGGCGAGTATATCCGCGTGGGCGGTCAGGCAATAAGGAAGACAGATGTGCGCATCGTTGCTGCTACCAATGTCAATGTACGCAAGGCTATAAGCGAGGGACGTTTCCGTGAGGATTTGTATTACCGTCTTAATACTATTCCTATCCAGATGCCTCCTTTGCGTGACCGTGGAAACGATATCGTGTTGCTCTTCCGTCTTTTTGCCATGCAGATGGCAGAGAAGTACCGTCTGCCTCGCATAGAACTTACCGATGGTGCAAAGGTCATGCTGATGAAATACAAATGGCCGGGAAATATACGTCAGCTCAAGCATATCACAGAGCAGATGTCGGTGTTATGCCGTGAGAGAATGGTAGATGAAGAAGAATTGAAGAAATTCATTCCCGTTGACCCTGAGAGCACCATGCTTGCTCCGCTTTCATCGGGTGACAGCCATTCATACGAGAGCGAACGCGAACTTCTATATAAGATACTCTACGACCTGAAGGGTAACGTAAGTGATCTTCGCCGCGAGCTCAACGGACTTCGTGACAAACTCGACAATCCATCGGCTATGCCACAGCAGATGGCTGGTTATTCGGGTAATACGCAGCAGATACCTCAGGGATATGTTCCGAATATGCAGCAAGGCCAGCCATATTCTCCTAACGCACAGCAAATGGAATATGCCGTTGCGGAAGAGGTACAGGAACCTGAAGTCCTCAATATAACCGATGTGCGCCGTACCCTTTTGCAGAAGGCATTGGAACGTAATGGCGGTAACAGGAAAAAAGCGGCTGCAGAGTTGGGAATCTCAGATCGTACTCTTTACAGACAAATAAAACAGTATGGGCTCAATGAAGATTAAGACTCCTTATTATATATTCTGTCTTGCAGCTTGCATAATCGTAACGCTTGCAACCATAGTATCCTGTAAGGTGTCATACGATTTCAATGGTTCAAGCATTGACTATACAAAGACAAAGACCATACAGATAGCTGACTTCCCAATACGCTCATCATACGTATGGGGACAGATGGGACCAATATTCAATAACGAACTGAAGGACAAGTTTGCCAACCACACCCGATTGATACAGGTACGTCGTAACGGTGACCTGAAGATTGAGGGGGAGATAACGCAATATCAGTTAAGGAACAAGGCCGTTACTTCTGAAGGAAGTTCTGCTATGGCAGAGCTCTCGATGACAGTGAATGTTCGCTTTACCAACAATGTGAACCATTCTGAGGACTTTGAGAAACAGTTTATAGCCTCACGTTCTTATGAAAGTAGTCAATCCCTAGGCTCCGTTCAGCCAGAACTCGTAACTGAGATGTGTAAGGATATCTGTGACCAGATATTCAATGCGACGGTAGCGAATTGGTAATTAATAATTAACAAAAAGTATTGAACATAACAGAACTCATAAAACATCCCGAGCAGCTCAATAAGGAGACCCTTTACGACCTGCGAAGTTTGATAGCACTTTATCCGTACTATCAGACTGCTCGTCTGCTTATGCTCAAGAATCTCTATCTGCTCCACGATCCTACTTTTGATGAGGAACTGCGCCGTGCTGCTGTATATATAACAGACCGCAGGGTGATATTCAATCTTGTGGAGGCCGCCCACTACAAACTCAAGCGCCCACAGATACAGGTACCGGAGGGCAATCGTACTATGTCGCTCATCGACACCTTCCTTTCATCCATTCCTGCCGATACGGAGGAGAATGATGGTCAGAAGACCGAGGAGAAGGGAGATCGCAGGAAGCCGACCGCAGTTGATGCAACCGTAGATTATATGGCATACCTTCTTGCAGCCGACTTTGAGGAAGAACCAAGCAAGACAGAGACGAAGAAACCAGAGATGAAGGGACAGAACCTTATCGACGATTTCATAAATAGTAACGGACGCTTTGAATTGCAGGAAAAACCGGAGTATAAGCCAGAGGTTCCCGCAGAGCCGGAAGATAGTGAAAAACTGCCTGCAGATGAGTTTTTGACCGAGACTTTTGCTGGAATTTACATAAAACAGGGCAGATATTTGAAGGCTTTAGAAATTATTAAGCGTTTAAATTTGAATTTTCCAAAAAAAAATGCTTACTTTGCAGACCAAATCCGCTTTCTCGAGAAACTCATCGTCAATAGCGAGCAGAAAAACGAGAAGCAGGCATAGCCTTTAAGACATTGAAATTAACAACAAATCATTAAATTATAATTTAAATTAAAGATGTACACTTTATTCGTAATTCTGATTGTCCTGGCATCATTCTGTATGATTGGTATCGTACTGATCCAGGAGTCAAAGGGCGGCGGTCTCGCCAGCGCTTTCAGCAGCGCAAACTCTTCGTTTGGCGTTCGCCAGACAACTAACTTCATCGAGAAGACAACTTGGACTCTCGCTGCTGCTATGGTTATCATCAGCGTTATCTGTGCATACGTTGCACCTAATGCTACCAGTGAGGGCAGTGTTATCGAGAAGGCTGCTACTGAGCAGAGCACAACAAACCCTAACAACGTTCAGGGCTTCGGTGCAGCTCCTGCTCCTGCAGCTGATGCTCAGCAGGCTACTCCTGCAGCTCCTGCAGAGCAGAAGAAGTAAGAGACCGACTCTCAAAAGAAACATTGGGCGCAATGTTGTGAGGAAATCGCGATTCCTTATGACATTGCGCCCTTTTTTGAGAGAAATGAAGAAATTAAGAAGTAAAGAGATTAAGAAGTTAAACCTTGCCTTTTCGCAATCCGGCTCCCTCCTTATGGGGGAGGGCGGGGGAGAGGCCACACTATTTTCTATTAAACATGACATCAACAATTATCATTATCGCAGCTGTAGTGATCATCGCTTTGATCCTCATCAGCATGTACAACAACCTCGTTAAGCTTCGTAATAACCGCGAGAATGCATTCGCTAACATAGACGTTCAGCTCAAGCAGCGCTATGACCTCGTACCACAGTTGGTTGCTACCGTAAAAGGATATGCAGCTCACGAGCGTGAGCTTCTTGAGAAGGTAACAGCAGCTCGTTCTGCTTGTATGAATGCTACATCTATCAACGACCGTGTACAGGCAGACAATGCTCTCGGTGCTGCTCTTTCTGGTCTTCGTGTTGCAGTAGAGGCTTATCCAGACCTCAAGGCAAACCAGAATTTCCTTCAGTTACAGAACGAACTTTCTGACATCGAGAACAAACTTGCTTCTGTTCGTCGTTTCTTCAATTCTGCTACAAAAGAGTTGAATACAGCTGTTCAGAGCTTCCCAAGCAACATCATTGCCGGTATGTTCGGTTTCAAGAAAGAGCCAATGTTCGAGATTCCTGCAAGCGACCGTGCCGCACACGAGAAAGCTCCAGAGATTAACTTCTAATGAGATACGTAGGACTACAGACACAGATAACGCGCAACAACCAGCTCAGTATATTGTTGCTAATCGCCTTCCCATGTATACTCATGGCCATGCTATGGGTATTTCTTGCTGCCTTGAACTATTTTGGTAACGGCACGTACAATCAGTATGGAGAGATACAGCATTTCATGGAGCCGGAAGTTGTCAATATGTCGTTCACACAAGCTGCACCTTGGCTTGTAGGTGGAGTGGGGGTATGGTTCACTATTGCATATTTCTGCAACACTTCTATGGTGAAGCGCGCTACTGGTGCCCGTTCACTTGAACGTAGGGAGAATCCACGTGTATATAACATTGTGGAGAACCTTACTTTGGTTTGTGGTATGGATATGCCAAAAATCAATATTATTGACGACCCTCAGTTGAATGCCTTTGCCTCTGGTATTGACAAGAATTCATATACTGTCACCGTAACGACAGGACTTCTGAACCTTCTTGACGACGAGGAGCTTGCAGGCGTTATCGGTCATGAGCTTACACATATCCGAAACCGCGACACCCGACTCTTGATTACGAGTATCGTATTCGTGGGTATTCTGGCAACTCTTTCCTCTCTCGTATGGAATATGTTCCAGCGTAACCTTCTTTGGGGCTCTCTGTCAAACAGAAGCCGAAACGGAAAGAATAACGGTCTTGGCATTGTTGCCATACTCGGAATTGCAGCCGTAATTTGCTTCGTGGGATATTTCTTCACTATGCTGACACGCTTTGCCATATCCCGAAAGCGTGAGTATATGGCAGATGCAGGAGGTGCTGAGCTATGTGGCAATCCTCTTGCCCTTGCTTCTGCCTTGCGTAAGATAAGTGGAAATCCCGGTCTTCAGAACGTGAAGCGGGATGATGTAGCACAGCTCTTTATCATTCATCCTCAGTCGTTTGCGGAAGGCTTGTCAAGTTTCTTCTCCGGACTTTTTGCCACGCATCCAGATACAGCAAAGAGAATCGCTATTCTTGAGCAGTTCTAATAATAAGTGAAAAGTGAAAAATGAGAAAATACAGATTGCAGAAATCGGTATTATCAATTATTCATTTTTCACTTTTTCATTTTTCACTTAAAATATACCTAGTAAATGATAAATTGTACATGCATGGTTTTTCTGGGTTCTGGCCTTGGAGGTGTCTGTCGATGGGCACTAAGCAGTTGGCTAAATGGTCAGCCCCCACTTGGTACATTACTTTGTAATGTGCTTGGTTGCTTTCTGCTCGGTATGCTGACAAAACTATCGCCTGGAGATCCACACATGAAATTGTTGCTCACAACAGGTTTTTGTGGCGGTTTCACCACATTCTCCACATTCATGAACGAAAGTCTGTTCATGCTTCGCGGAGGACAATTAATCTCGGCTCTTGCCTATATTGCTCTAAGTCTTGTACTAGGACTCGCCTGTGCTTGGTTAGGGTACAACATCGTGAGATGACCAACAGTTAATCCCATGTAAGTCTTATTTTTCGCCCATTCTACGGAACGGATTTACAACGGATTTACAACGGACTTGGAACGGAGGTAAAACGAAGGATGCAATATGGTCTTTTTTGATTAGTGTAATACTCTTGAAATGAAAAAATCAAAAAGTTTTTCAGGGGGGTATTACACCTTTTGTTGTTGTGTGTAATATTTTTACTGAATATCAACATGTTAGATGCGGTGTAATACCCTTGAAAGTATTACACCATTTCGGGCGATTTGGTGTAATGCTGGTGTAATACTTTTGGGGGTATTACACCAAAGTAAACGAATTGACATATAATTATTTAGCGCGCTCATAACATCAAAGGTGTAATACTCGGCGTTGAAAACTTTTTGCAAAAAGTATTACACCGACTATTACACCGAGTTCAACTAATTTGTTGTTATTCCGCATTAATTCCCTTATAACTCCTAACCAAACTCGATGAAAGTCCTATTATGAAGGGGACTTAAAGCGGACCTGCATCGAGTTTGGTTAAGAGCTACATAAGAGTAACAAAAGAGCTACATAAGAGTTTCGTAGAAGCATTGGTTCATTTTTAATGTTATTTTAGAAATCTTTTAGGCATTTTCTCTTTGTTTTCCAGATAATTTTTATTATCTTTGCATCGTTTTTTGAAAAGTAACAATAACAATATAACTTAAACAAAAAGGAAAATCGAATGAGTTTGAAAATTGTTGTACTTGCAAAGCAGGTACCTGACACTCACAACGTAGGACCGGATGCGATGACTCCAGAAGGAACCATCAATCGTTCTGCCTTGCCAGCTGTCTTCAACCCAGAGGACCTCAACGCTCTTGAGCAGGCTCTCCGCCTCAAGGAGCAGTTCCCTGGTTCTACTATCTCTGTCGTAACAATGGGACTTCCTAAGTCTGCTGAAGTTATCCGCGAAGCTCTCTATCGTGGCGCAGACAAGGGCTATGTAGTAACTGACCGTCCTCTCGGTGGTGCTGATACACTTGCTACATCATACACCCTCGCACAGGCAATCAAGAAGATCGGTGAGTTTGACATCATCCTCGGTGGCCGTCAGGCTATTGACGGTGATACCGCTCAGGTAGGTCCGCAGATTGCAGAGAAGCTTGGTCTTACTCAGGTTACATACGCAGAGGAAATAATTTCTCTCGACGAGGCTGCAAAGAAGATTGTCATCAAGCGTCATATCGACGGTGGTGTTGAGACCGTAGAGGCTCCACTTCCACTCGTAGTAACCGTAAACGGTAGTGCTGCTCCTTGCCGTCCTCGCAACGCCAAGCGCGTTATGAAGTACAAGAAGGCAACTGTTGCTGCTGAGCGTAGCGCAGAGGAACAGGAGGCATACGCAGAACTTATCGCCCGCAAGCCTTACCTCGACATAACCCAGTGGGGTGCTGCTGATATCGACTGCGATCCAAAGCAGATTGGTAAGGCAGGTTCTCCAACCAACGTGAAGGCTGTTAAGAACATCGTGTTCAAGGCAAAGGAGTCACGCACACTTACTGGTTCTGACGAGGATATCAACAACCTTATTGTTGAACTTATTAACGAGAAGATTATTGGTTAATTATGAATAACGTATTTGTATATTGCGAAATTGAAGGCACAACCGTAAAGGATGTTGCTCTTGAACTCCTTACTAAGGGTCGCAAGCTTGCCAATACTCTTGGCGTTCAGTTGGAATGTATTATTGCTGGTTCTGGCCTTAACGGTGTTGAGAATCAGGTTATTAAATATGGTGTAGATAAGGTTCATATCTTTGATGCTGAAGGACTTTTCCCTTACACCTCAAATCCTCACACAGCTCTCGTTGTTAATCTCTTCAAGGAAGAGAAGCCACAGATCTGCCTCATGGGTGCTACCGTTATCGGTCGTGACCTCGGTCCTCGTGTAAGTTCAGCTCTCTTCAGCGGTCTTACAGCCGACTGTACAGAACTTGAGATAGGCGACTTCGACATGAAGGTGAAGAATGAGGCTGGTGAACTCGTGAACAAGCACTACGAACAGCAGCTTTATCAGATCCGTCCTGCATTCGGCGGTAATATCGTTGCTACCATCGTAAACCCAGAGCATCGCCCACAGATGGCAACTGTTCGTGAGGGTGTTATGAAGAAGGAAGTTCTTGATGAGAACTACAAGGCTGAGGTTATCCGTCACGACGTTGCAAAGTACGTGCCAGAGACCGAATATGTTGTAAAGGTTCTCGACCGTCACGTTGAGCAGGCAAAGCATAACTTAAAGGGCGCATCTATCGTTGTAGCAGGAGGTTATGGCGTTGGTTCAAAGGAAGGCTTTAACATGCTTTTCGAACTTGCAAAGGAACTTCACGCAGAAGTAGGCGCTTCTCGTGCAGCTGTTGATGCAGGCTGGATTGACCACGATCGTCAGATTGGTCAGACAGGTGTTACCGTTCGTCCAAAGGTCTATATCGCTTGCGGTATATCTGGTCAGATTCAGCATATTGCAGGTATGCAGGATGCAGGTATCATTATCTCTGTAAACAGCGATCCTGATGCACCTATCAACACAATCGCTGACTATGTAATCAATGGTACAGTGGAAGAGGTAGTTCCAAAGCTGATTAAGTATTATAAGGAGAATAATAAGTAAAATGGCAAATTTCTATACAGACAATCCAAATATCAAGTTCTACCTCTCTCATCCGCTGATTAAGCATATTGTAGAACTGAAAGAACGTAATTTCGCCGACAAGGATAAGTATGACTATGCTCCTGAGAACTTCGAGGATGCAATGGACAACTACGAGCGCGTGCTCGAACTTGCTGGTGACGTAATGGCTAACGTCGTTGCACCTAACGCAGAGGCTGTTGATGCAGAAGGTCCTCATCTTGAGAACAACCGCATGATCTACGCTTCAAAGACCTACGAGAACCTTGACGCTACGATTAAGGCAGGTCTTAACGGTGTTACAATGCCACGTCGCTACGGCGGTCTTAACTTCCCAATGTCAGTATATGGCGCTATCAACGAGATGGTTGCAACTGCTGATACTGGTTTTGAGAATATCTGGTCACTTCAGGATTGTATCGAGACTCTCTATGAGTTCGGTAATGAGGATCAGCGTCAGCGCTATGTGCCACGTGTATGCGAGGGACAGACAATGTCAATGGACCTCACAGAGCCAGACGCAGGTTCTGACCTTCAGAGTGTCATGCTTAAGGCTACATACGATGAGAAGGAAGATTGCTGGCGTCTGAATGGTTGTAAGCGCTTCATCACCAACGGTGACTCTGACATCCACCTCGTACTTGCACGTTCAGAGGAAGGCACACGCGACGGTCGTGGTCTCTCTATGTTCATCTACGACAAGAACCAGGGTGGTGTTGATGTACGTCGTCTTGAGAACAAGCTCGGTATTCATGGTTCTCCAACATGTGAACTCGTATATAAGAATGCAAAGGCAGAACTCTGCGGTGACCGTAAGCTCGGTCTTATCAAGTACGTAATGGGCTTGATGAATGGTGCTCGTCTTGGTATTGCTGGTCAGAGTACAGGTGTATCTCAGATGGCATACAACGAAGCTCTTGCATACGCTAAGGAGCGTAAGCAGTTCGGTAAGGCAATCATCGAGTTCCCTGCTGTTTATGATATGCTTGCAATCATGAAAGCAAAGCTTGATGCAGGACGTTCATTGCTCTATGCTACAAGCCGTTACGTTGACGTATATAAGATTCTTGAGGACATTGAGCGCGAGCGTAAGGTTGAGGGCGGTAAGCTCACTCCTGAGGAGCGCAACGAATGCAAGACATTCTCTAAGCTTGCTGATGCCTTCACTCCAGTTGCAAAGGGTATGACTTCTGAGTATGCTAACCAGAATACATACGATGGCATTCAGGTGCATGGTGGTTCAGGCTTCATGCTCGAGTATGCTTGTCAGCGTCTCTATCGTGATGCTCGTATCCTTTCAATCTATGAGGGTACTACACAGCTCCAGACTGTTGCTGCCGGCCGTTATATCACAAACGGTTTCTACGGTACAGTTATCGCAGATATGCTCCAGACAGGTCAAGCTCCTGCAAGCATCGGTTCTGATGACTGGTGTGCAGCAGAATATCTTCCACTTAAGGAGAAATGTGCAAAGATGGCTGAGAAGTACAACGAGGCTGTTGCTTACGTAAATGCTCAGAAGAACGATGAATTCAAGGATTTCGTTATCCGTCACCTCTATGAGATGGCTGCCGATATCATCATGTCACTCCTTCTCATCGGTGATGCAAGCAGAGCTCCAGAGCTCTTCAATGAGTCTGCTAAGGTTTACAATCGCTATGCAGCATCAGAGATTGAGCGTCATTACAGTTTCGTAATGAGTGCTTCTGCTGATGATCTGGCTGACTATCGCAAGTAAATCCAACCAATTTAAGAAATAGACAATAGTAGAGGCTCGTCATCAGTAGTGATGACGGGCTTTTACATTGTGGATAAATAGATGTTTAGAAGATTACCCAATACCAATCTATCCGCTTTCTTATGGAGATTATGGGGTGAGTCGTATATAGCTCAGTCTGTAATAAAACTTGGTATTCCTATCATCATAGGGCAGTTAGGCTCCATAGCACAGCAGTTTGCTGATACTATAATGGTAGGGCAGTATGGCACAATGGAACTTGCTGCGGCAGGTTTCGTGAACAACATCTTCAATTTCGTCATCTATTTCATGCTTGGCATCTCGTATGCCTCCACACCTGTAATCGGAACTTTATACGGAAAGAATGACAATCATGGGGTTGCACAATCGCTTATTGATAGCATTGTCGTAAACTTCCTGTTCAGTCTTGTCATCGTGGCTTTACTATTGTTGCTCTACCATAACATCGGCATTCTGCAACAACCAGAAGAGATAATGCCATATGCTCTTCCGTATTTTCTCCTTATCACGGTCTCAATGCCTTTTATGGCCGTATTCAACGCGCTAAAACAATATTCAGATGCTGTAGGAGAGACGAAAATCCCAATGTGGATAATGCTTGGTGCAAATGCATTCAATATTCTTCTCAATCTGCCATTAATCTTCGGTCTTGAATTATCAATTTTAAATTATCAATTATCAATTGAGGCATTAGGACTCTTTGGTGCAGGTATTGCAACACTCGTCTCACGTATCCTTGCCGTTGTAGCACTTCTCATAGCTATTGTAAAGATGAGGAAATACAAGGAGATAAAGCCTTCTGTCAATTCACGCCCAGAAATACACAGAATGAAGCATCTGTTGTTTCTTGGATTTCCTATTAGCATACAACTCGGACTGGAAGCATCTTCATTTAATATCTGTGCTATATTCATGGGATGGCTTGGCGCAATACCACTTGCTGCCCACCAGATAATGTGTACGATTTCAACGCTCTGCTTCCAGATTGTGTATGGCATTGGAGCCGCAGCAAGTGTGTTGATAAGCCAGTTTCGTGGAGTTAATGATTGGCATAATGTCCGCAGAACGGCAAATACGGCATTCTTTATAGGTATAGCGCTAATCCTTGTGATGATTGGGATGATACAGATATTCCGTTATCCGCTTGTCTCATGCTTCACAACAAGCGAGGAAGTAGTCTCCGTAGTATTATCTCTTATACCTTGCTTCTTTATATATCAGTTTGGTGATTGTATGCAGATAACCTTTGCCAATGCTTTAAGAGGCATTGCAGAAGTAAAGAAACTGATGCTCTACGCATTTATCTCGTATGTCATAGTCAGTATACCGCTCAGCTATGTTTTCGCTTTCATATTCGGTTGGGGCGGAGTAGGCGTATGGATGGGAATGCCATTCGGACTCACCACTGCTGGTTTCCTTTTTTATTTCGAATTTCGTTTAAAAATCAAGAAATTGTAAATGGACAACTCTATATTATCAAAAGATAAAGACCCGATGGGTGCGGCGATTCTCGACTATCAGACTACAGGAAAGTCGGATACCCTTCGTATTCTTTCCTCCATGTTTGAGGAAGATGAAATGCCCGTTTCTCACCTTTTCCGTACTCTTCGTGATATGCCTATGCTTGAGCGTAAAGCACTCGAACTATCTCGTGGAAAGATTCTCGATGTTGGGGCAGGAGCAGGATGTCATGCACTTGCATTACAGAAACAGAATAAAGATGTAACAGCTATTGACATTTCTCCTTTAAGCTGTGAGGCAATGCTTAAGCGCGGAATAAACAAAGTACTGTATAGCAACCTTTTTGACTGCGAGTTCAAAGAAAGTTTTGATACTATTCTGCTGCTAATGAACGGTACTGGAATAGCAGGAAAGATAAGCAACCTTCCAAAACTTTTCAAACGACTTCAAGAACTCATAACAACCGATGGTCAGATACTCATAGACTCCTCTGACCTGAAATATATCTATGAGAATGAGGATGGCTCTTTCGATATAGACCTTAACGGAAGCTATTACGGAGAGGTTGATTATCAAATGATATATAAGAATATTGAAGGAGAGCCTTTTGACTGGCTCTATGTTGATTTTCCATTACTCTCAACAATAGCCGAATCCAATGGACTTCATGCAGAGCTGATAGCTGAGGGTGAGCATTATGATTATTTGGCAAGGTTAACCAATTCATAAATAAAAATTTATCCCTTCCACCGCAGGGAGGAAGGGATAGCAGATTTTACGAGAAAGATTGTAAAAAAAATGGCCACAGGGTAGTAAAGGTTGCTCTAATGTATTGTTATCGTATAGCTAACCTCAAACTTACCATAGCCCTCAAGGTGCTGTATCCAGTCTTTTTCTTCAAAACTACCGTTGAAATGGGCACGATCTGCGCGTCCATACCAAGGTTCAATGCAAACAAATGGGGCATTCTTTTTAGGAGGTGACCAAAGTCCGACCAAAGGCGCATCCCATGAGAGGGTGAGATAAGGCTTCTTGTTTTGATCACAAAGCGTTACCTCATGTACCTGATTATGCTCAAGCACTAGTGCATCGTGATTGAAAGTTTCGGTGGTGAGAGGCAGATAACCGTCCTCCACCTTAATGCTCATTTTCTTTGAAATATCTACGCAACCACCTTCTGTTATGAGTGTACGGACAATCTCAACAGGTTTCTCTGGGAAATAGAAATATCCCCTTTCATCGGTCTTTGCGAGCTCAGCCTTCATGGCATCAACGCCATTATTAACCGTTTCATCGGAGAGAAAGGGCCAATAGAATGCTGGATGTGCACCGATTTGGAAATACATGTCTTTTACCGATGGATTCTCGACTTTCCATATCACACTAATAGTTTTGTCTTCAATCCTGTATCCAATATGCAAGATAAAAGGGTAGGGGTATTTCCTTAGGGTTTCCTCCGATGAAATCAGCTCATATTCCAGATAATCAGTTTCTTCCCTCACAAGTGCAAAGTCCATATCACGTGCAAGACCATGCTGTCCCATCTGAAAAGTCTCCCCATGAGATGTGTACTGACCATTCCATACGCTACCAACAATAGGGAACAAGATAGGAGAGTGGCGTTTCCAGAATTCAGGATATGCTCCCCACAAATATTCTCTTCCGTTGCACCTGATACTCGAAAGTTCAGCACCATGCTCTTCTACGGAAATCTCCAATATACTATTTGAAATTTTCTTCATTTTTTTCTAAAAACAAATAAAAAGCCCGACACCGCAATATATTGCAGATGCCGGGCACGCGGTTTTATAGTTTGTTTTATGATGGTCTAATATTACAAACCAAGGTCCTTCTTGATTTCCTCTACACGGGCATCAGCCTTAGCAGTTGCAGCAACATAGTCGCCATCGAACTTGCCTGGTACTGGCACCTCGCAATAGAACTTAATCTTAGGCTCTGTACCTGATGGGCGTACGCTCACCTTCAGACCGTCCTCTGTGAACCACTGAAGTACGTTGCTTGTTGTTGGCATCTCGAAGTCTGTCACAACACCGTTGTCTGTACGCTTCAATACCTTGTAGTCCTTGATAGTAACAACCTTGCTGCCAGCAATTGTCTGAGGTGGGTTCTGACGGAAATTCTCCATCATAGCCTTGATTTCATCGGCACCTGACTTACCTGGCTTAACAACATTGATTGTTGTTTCCTTCTGGAAGCCATACTCCTTATAAATATCGAGAAGAAGGTCAAACAATGTCTTGCCCTGATCCTTTGCCCATGCAGCAATCTCACAAATCAAGCAGATAGAAGCTGGAGCGTCCTTATCACGAACCTTGTCATATGGAAGATAGCCGAATGACTCTTCGCCACCACCGATATACTGACGCTTACCCTCGTTTACACGGATGCGGTATGCAATCCACTTGAAACCTGTGTATTCATCGAAGCACTCAACGCCGTTTGCCTTTGCAATCTTAGCAATAAGCTCTGATGTCACGATTGTCTTAACCATGAAGTCGGTTGGCTTGAGCTGTCCGAGAGCCTTCTTGTTCTTGATAGTGTACCAATAGAACATACAAGCAGTCTGGTTACCGTTAAGAATCTGCCACTCGCCCTTTCCATTACGGCATACAATAGCAAGACGGTCAGCATCAGGGTCGGTAGCAACCACGAGATCAGCATTTAGCTTTGTTCCGAGCTTGATACCGAGAGTCATAGCCTCTGGGTTCTCCGGGTTTGGAGAAACTACAGTTGGGAAGTTGCCGTCAACAACCATCTGCTCAGGTACAACGTTTATATTCTGGAAGCCCCAAGAGCGGAGACACAGAGGAACGAGCACACGACCTGTACCGTGCATAGCAGAATAAACGATGTTCAAGTCCTTGTTGCGAAGGATTACATCCTGATCAACCATACCTTCCTTTACAGCCTGCATATAGTCGAAGTCCATCTCACCACCGATAATCTGGAGAAGGTCTGGATTAAGATCCCACTTCACATCCTCGATCTTCACCTTCTTCACCTCTTCAACGATAGCGGTATCGTGAGGCATGAGCACCTGCGCACCATCCTCCCAATAAGCCTTATAGCCATTGTATTCCTTAGGGTTGTGTGAAGCTGTTACGTTGACACCACACTGTGCACCAAGCTGGCGGATAGCGAATGAAATCTCTGGGGTAGGGCGGAGACTCTCGAAAAGATATGCCTTGATGCCATTGGCTGTGAAGATAGCAGCAACGGTCTCTGCATAGTCACGTCCGTTATTACGACAGTCATGACCAACCACAGCAGCAAGATTCTTGCGTCCTGGGAATTGCTTCAGCACATAGTTTGCGAAGCCCTGTGTAGCCATTGCCACGATATATTTGTTCATACGGTTTGTACCTACTCCCATAGTACCACGGAGACCACCAGTACCAAACTCAAGATTCTGATAGAAAGCATCTACGAGTTCACTTGGGTCTTCATTATCAAGGAGAGCCTGTACTTCTGCGCGTGTCTTCTCATCGAAAGAAGGGGATAACCACTCTTGTGCCTTTGCGCGGCACTGAGCTACGAGTTCTGCATTATTTGCCATTTTCTGTTTTTATTGTATGATTATTTAATTACAAAATTACATGACTACAAAAGTAGAAAAAAGATTTTTAAAATGAAAGAAAAGGACACTTTTTTTAATAAATATCAACGAAATTTCTAATTTATATTGGTAATACACAATTTTTTTACTATATTTGCATTTCGAAAAGTTTAGAGATTGGTGTCTAGAGGATTATACTCCACCCCCAACACTAATCACTAAACTCTAATCACTCAATTATAAATATGAAGACAGAGCTCATATTAATCGGTAAAACTAACGACAAGCATTTTCAGGCAGGAATAGACGACTACACATCGAGAATCGGCCATTATATGCCATTCTCGATAACTGTTATTCCCGAACTGAAGAACACGAAAGCCCTTTCTGAAGCACAACAGAAGGAACGCGAGGGAGAAATGGTGCTTGCCAAGTTACAGCCTTCCGACCATGTTGTCTTACTTGACGAGCATGGTAAGGAGTTCCGTTCTGTGGAGTTCGCGAAATGGATAGAACAGAAGAATGCTTCTGTACGCCACCTTGTCTTCGTTATAGGCGGTCCATACGGGTTCTCCGATGCTATGTATCAGAGGGCAAACGAGAAGATAAGCCTGTCAAAAATGACTTTCTCACATCAGATGGTGCGACTTGTATTCACAGAACAGATATACAGGGCTTGCACCATTATCAAAGGTGAGCCATATCATCATGAGTAAAACGACACTACTACACCTAAACAATTAAATATAATGTCTTTTTTTATAAACACTATAAAACATCCTTCCTTTAGAGAAGGCTTGGCCTGCTTTTTCGTTTTTCTTCTTTCCTCCTCAGCTTTTGCTCAGGTAACGCCTCCAAACACAGAGACGACAAAACCTGGTGCAAGATGGTGGTGGATGGGCTCTGCTATCGACAAGGAGAACATCTCATGGAACATGAAGCAGTATGCGGATTGTGGAATAGGCGCACTTGAGATTACGCCTATATACGGTGTGCTCAACAATGAGCAGAACAACATAGAGTTCCTGTCTCCAAAATGGATGGAAATGCTCCGTTTCGTGCAGTCTGAAGGCAAGAAATACAATATTCAAATCGATATGGCAACAGGAACAGGATGGCCGTTTGGCGGTCCTTGGGTGCCTATGGAAGAGAGTGCCTCAAAGCTCCTCGTATGCGACACAACCATACATTCTTCGCTCATAAGCCGCTATAAGCCTGAACCTCCCAAACCTCTGCCAGTACAGATTGACGACTCCACTTTCGTAGAAATCCCCGACACGCTCGATGACAAGCGCCTTATCGGCATCTATGCCTATCGTAAGTCGGGAAGCAAGGGAGACACTTTTGTACGCTTGACTATTAATAAAAAAGGACGTCTTGTTCCACTTGACAAGAAGAAAAAGATAGCAAAGGGCGATTGGCGAATCATCACCCTATGGAAGCAGATGGGAGTTATGATGGTAAAACGTGCCGCTCCTGGCGGTACTGGCTTTGTCGTTGACCATTTCAACAAACAGGCCGTACTCAACTATCTAAAGCATATCAGCGATGCCTTCGAGAAGACAAATACACCATATCCTCATACCTTCTTCAACGACTCGTATGAGGTAAGTGAGGCTGACTATACCCCAAATCTCTTCCCTGAGTTCGAGAAACGAAGAGGGTACAAACTTGAGGATAATATAGAGAAACTTATTGACGGTGATGTAAAGGTTGTATCCGACTACCGCGAAACCCTCGGCGAGCTCATTTTCGAGAACTTCACACAAACATGGACAGAATGGGCGCATAATCATGGAGTTATAACCCGGAATCAGGCTCACGGCTCACCTGCAAACCTAATCGACTGCTATTCTGCTGTGGATATACCAGAGATTGAAGGCTTCGGGCTTACCGACTTCGGTATCAAAGGATTACGTAAGGACGTTAAGCACACGAGAAAGAACGATTCAGATTTCTCAATGCTCAAGTATGCTCCTTCGGCTGCACATATCAACGGCAAGAAACTCGCATCAAGCGAGACCTTCACTTGGCTTACAGAGCATTTCCGTACATCCCTTTCACAGATGAAGCCTGATCTCGATCTTATGTTCTGTGCCGGCGTAAACAATGTTTATATCCACGGAACATGCTATTCTCCGAAGGATGATTCCTGGCCTGGATGGAAGTTCTATGCGTCTGTTGACATGAGTCCGACAAACAGCATATGGCGTGATGCCCCAGAGCTCATGAAGTACATTGAACGTTGCCAGTCATACCTGCAATGGGGAAAGCCTGATAATGACTTCCTTGTTCTCCTCCCAGTAAGGGATATGTGGACGAAAGAGACTCATGACAATCGTCTCATGCAGTTCTCCATTCATAAAATGGGTGAACTTGCACCTGAGTTTGTCGAAACGGTAAACCAGATTGGCAAGGCTGGCTACGACTGCGACTATATCAGCGAGAAATTACTCCTTTCTACCTCTTACAAAGAGGGAAAACTTGTTACCGCTTCGGGACAGCCATACTCAGGACTCATCATCCCAAGCGACAATACAATCATGACGGAGGATGTAAGGAATCATATCGCCCAACTTAAGGCGCAAGGGGCATGTATATTGACAGGCGTAAAACGTGAGGATATGGAAAGTTGCTGCAATCCTGAGCCTATGCGCAATCAACTCGGACTTAAACTCATCCGCAGAAAGAACGAGGCAGGCTACCATTATTTCATAGCCAACCTAACCCCGAATGATATTAATGCAAAAGTGCATCTGACCGTAGGATTCACAGAAGCGATGTGGATTGATCCCCTCACAGGCAAACAATATACTGCAGAAATACAGGGTGGGGGAAAGGTACATATCACACTTCGCTCTGGCCAATCAATGATACTCCAGACGTTCAATGAGCCGCAGGAATTATCCTTACCGTCACTAGAGTTCCATAATCTGAATGAATCTCAAACAGATACAGTAAAATTAGAAGACAACTGGAAACTGTCTTTCATCGAGGAAGCACCAAAGGTTAATGAAACTTTTAATATTGGTAAACTCCGCACTTGGGAGACTCTTGACAACGAATCTGCAAAGGTGACAATGGGAACAGGTGTATATGAGATTTCTTTCGATTCACCGTTCAGAAAAGATGATGCAAGACGAGTTGATCCTAGCAAATGGGCGATAGACCTCGGAGATGTACGTGAATCCGCACGTGTCTATATAAACGATGTATATGTAGGATGCGCTTGGTGTGTACCTTATATCCTGACTTTTGACAACTCTATTCTCAAACAGAAAGGCAACTCTCTGCGTATTGAAGTAACCAACCTTCCTGCCAACCGAATCGCGGATATGGATAAAAGAGGAGTAAAATGGAGAAAGTTTGATGATATCAACATCGTTGACATCAACTATAAACATCGCAAATACAACCGTTGGAAACCTATGCCATCCGGTCTTAACAGTCCTGTAAGAATCTATCGCATTAATTAGTAATCTACAAATCATAGATTCCTTACGATTCCCCATACCAAAAGCGCTATGAGGGCAAGGAAAATGATTTTGTCGCGTAAACAAAATCGGACGATACGATTGGTTTTCTGCAGGTAGGGGAAGATTGTACCGATAAGAACTACAAACCAATAAGGAGAGAATAGAAAGAAGCCTGGGTTAAGACTCCAGGCTTCTTTCATATTTCCGTGTAACAGTTCATGAACGGCTCTCTGCATTCCGCATAATGGACATTGAAGACCTGTAATTTGATATAACGGACACTTCAAAGGCCACGAAAGGCTATGTGGATTACCCAATGCCAATATGATACATGCTACAACAAGGATGCTTATCGACAATATTACTGTCTTATTGCACTTCATCATTCTCCAAAGATTCAGGAGCTAAATTCTCTTGAACAAGTTCCTTATATACAACTCCCATGAATACGGTTGACAAAGGACCTGTGAATAAATAACCTACACAGCAAAGCAGGAAACCTGCAATTACAATGAAGAAAGCCACGATGCCATATCCTAACAACTGCCAGAATCTACCTTTTGTCAGACTCATAGACTTGGAGAATGTCTCGCTAACGCTGAGCTCTGGTTCATTGGCTGCAATATATGGAACGAATGTCAATCTCACTAAAAGATATATTCCTGGCAAGACAAAGATCATAAATCCAAGTCCAACAGCAATACCGTATAGAAGGCATTTAACAAAGAACATGCCATACACCTTTGCTGATGAATTAATCAATTCCTTAAAATCAATATCTTCTTCATCCACAATCTTCTTTACATAGCGATATAAAGCGATAGAAATATATATCGATAGGAGTACACCTATAATCAGAAGTATTATATCAACAGAAGACATAGGAGAGTTTTTCGAAAGCTCTTGTAAAGCCTTAGCTCCTTGCATGTCTCCTTCTGCAATTTTTTGCCAAACCTTAATAGTGTCTTGGTTGTTTGATTTGCTTACAAGTGAACTACTTAGAGATGAAACCAACCCAAATAGGATTAAAAAGCCGCAATTCTTCTTACCAATTTCCCATGCGTCTTTTAAAACATTGTTTAGTGTCATAGTTTTTTTAAGTTTTAGGTTTATAATAATATTTATGCATTATGCAAATGCAAAAGTACAAAAAAAATGTTTTGCACCCAAATATTTGGCAGTTTTTTTTTACAGATATGACAGATGTTGATGATGTCTTTACTCGATGGTTGTTCTATATGCCTTTGATTGTTGTTCGATCATCCTTCGATTTGCCTTCGCTATTTCTTCGATTCCAAAGCGAAGGACAAGTGAAGGAACAATGACGGCACTGTGGTAGATCTTCTAATTCACAATGTTGTTAGGGAACTTCGAGTTAGAGTCAATGAAGTTCCTTTATATACATATTCCTTATGTATCCACGCCTTTCAAACACCTTGAGCAGCGTAAAGTCTGCATTCTGAATAAGGTGATTGCTGACGTTGTCAGGGTGGGCGGTAGCAAGAAGGTAGTCAAGGCGGCTACTCTGAATATAGGTTTGAAGAGCCTCTACAAGTTGGTTCATCAATCCGTTTCTACGAAAATCCGGAAATACCATAGCCTCTCCAATCTCTGCCCCCTTGAGAGTGAGGTAATTGTTCGGCAGTTCGTCGGAATAGTCGCGAATGTCATGAAAAAGACCAAGTGTTGCCACGAGTCTATCATCAAGGAAAGCGCCTAACACTACATCCTCACTATCATCACGAAATGTGGCATCTGCTTCTTCCTTTGACATTGGGATAAGAAAATCCTTATTTTCCAACGCTTCTACGACAGTATTTGTGAGTTCAAAGAAAGAATCTCTATCAGAAGGTGTCAGTTTTCTTATTTTCATTTTCATGAATAAATACAGTTATGTTATTTTACAGGCTCAATATGCAGCATTATATGTGTTCCAGAGCCAAATTCATCCCTTAGCGCACGCTCGATAGCGGTAGCGTGACGATGGGATTCCTCAAGACTAATATCGCCCGGAAGACGAAGATGCATTTCTATGGCTATGATGCTGCCAATCCTGCGGGTATGAAGATTATGTATGTCGCTGACGAGCGAATCCTGATAAACGATAGCCTCAATCTTATCCTCCGTTTCCTTTGGAAGACTTTCCTCAAGAAGTTCACCAGAAGCCTGACGAAGAAGTCGGAAGGCAGTGATGAAGATAAGGACGCTCACGATGACTGCGGCGATAGGGTCGAGGACAACCCATTTATTACCTAAGAGTACCGCTCCGCCAATGCCTATAGCCGTTCCTATTGACGAGAACGCATCGCTTCTGTGATGCCAGGCATTTGCTTCAAGAGCCTGTGAATTTACTTCAAGTGCTACTTTCTTCGTAACGCGGAACACCCACTCCTTCAACAAGATACTTACAACAGCCGCGACAAAGGCAATCATACATGGAGATTCTATTTCTCCACCATTTATCACGAAAATTATTTTCTCAATTCCATTCCAAGCAAGCATGACGGCAACTACTACAAGTGCCATACCGATAATGGACGTAGCAATGGTTTCGTACTTTCCGTGACCATAGTCATGATCTTTGTCGGCAGGCTTGCTACTAAGCTTTACAAGTGCAATGACAACAATATCTGTAAGGAAATCACTAAGTGAATGTACAGCGTCGGCAATCATTGCGGCAGAGTTTCCGAGTATTCCTGCCACAAACTTCATCACAAGCAGTATCATGTTCACGATACTGCCTGTCAATGTCACTCTGTATATTTTCTGGTCACGTGAGATCATCTGCAATTTCTATTCTTTATTTATTCACCATATCGACAATGGTTCCTGCAAGCAGAATCACGACTATGATGACGAGGATTGCAAGGAGTATGCATATCCATTTGAGCCATTTGAGCAGTCTGTCAACCTTTCCATTGGCATTAACACCAAACTGCTGAAGGCAGTTGAGAACTGCTGATGAAGTAACGAGCAAATCATCAAGCCACCCGACAAAAGGGATGTCGGGAATGAAATCTGCCGGGATCACATCATATATTATTGATGCTCCAAGCAATAGTAGCGATGTTATCTGCTTTCGTGTCATACTTTTACTTTATATACAATTCTGAAACTTCCTTCATTATAACTTGTACTCGTTATTTTGAAGGATTCAATCTCCTTTGTGCTCTTTACATGACTTCCGATACAGGCACAGATATCATAGTCACCTATGCGGACAATACGCAAAGTTTCACTTGCATCTTCTGGCAATTTGTCGAGCACAACACCTTCAGGAATGTTATCACGAGTAACAAACTCAAAGGTGACAGGTAAATCCTGTTGTATAAGCTCATTCATCCTACGTTCAATCTCTGCCACTTGTTCTGGAGTAGGGCAGGAGCTGAGATTGTAGTTAATCTTCGACTTCTTACGCTCGATATGGGCATTCTTTGAACGCTCGCAGCCAAACATCCTTATCATCGTCTGATTGAGAAGATGCTCCGCTGTATGTGCCGGTTCGTATTCTTGTTTGTTATGCTCGTTTAAGATAGGTTCTTGTTCCATGTTTTTATTCCTTCATCGAATATAGTGAGTCTCGACAAGTGATTCTTTTATTTTAGGAGAGCCAAATGTCTCCATTCCAAGACGTAGGCTCTTGATCATGAAAGCCATATTGAGCCCTAGCTGTCGCATTGTCTGCATACCTTCCTCGTCCTGAACGACCTCTCCCGGCTCTGTACCGTGGGCAATACTCCAATATTGCGACGGAACGACAGGCATATTGGTCTTGAGGAAGTATTTGTTTAGTACATCCATTGTGGCTGTTGCGCCACCGCGACGGGCTATGGCAACAGAAGCTCCGACTTTCATCATCCAGTTCTTGTGAAGAGTGGAGTAGAAGAGACGGTCGAGAAGTGAGAGTAGGGTGCCTGATGCCGAAGCGAAATACACGGGAGAGCCTATAAGGAGACCGTCGGCAGCATCCATTTTCTCTGAAATCTCATTAACAATGTCGTGGAAACAACATTCGTTTGTGTCCCAGCATTTATTACACGCAATACAGCCGTGTATCTGACGATGCCCCACGTGTATCCATTCCGTCTCAATGCCCTGTTGGTTAAGGGTACGCTCAACCTCATGTAATGCTGTGGCAGTATTGCCTTCAGCCTTAGGACTTCCATTTAGTATGATGACTATCATATATCTTTGTTAAGGTTCAGAATAATGATTTACATGTGTATCTACAAATGGGGTAGGGGGTATTATTATAATTTATTCGCAAACTCATCAAGCTATTCAAGTACCAAATTCGTGATTGTAAAAAAACACATTGAACAAGTGAACTTGCGTAGCTTTATGAACTTTGCGAATAAACCGTACTTTATAGAATTGTTGTCTTATTAAGCAGATACGCATCGAGGATAACGGACGCAGCCATAGCCTCTACGATAGGTACAGCACGAGGCAACACACAAGGGTCATGACGTCCACGAGCCTTTAGAACTGTGGCATTACCTTCCATATCTACGGTGTCCTGTTCCATAAGGATTGTAGCAACAGGCTTGAAGGCAACTCGGAAGTAGATGTCCTCACCATTTGACAAGCCACCTTGTATGCCGCCGCTATGATTTGTCTTGGTGCAGATATTGCCGTTTGAATCTGTTGTGAACACATCATTCTGCTGAGAGCCACGCTGATTGACACCAGCAAAGCCTTCGCCATATTCAAAGCCCTTGACAGCATTGATGCTGAGCATAGCATGACCGAGAACTGCATGGAGCTTATCAAACTCAGGTTCGCCAAGTCCTACGGGGCATCCTTTTATTACACAGGTGATTACGCCTCCGATAGTGTCGCCCTTTTCCTTGACCTCAGATATGAGAGTCTCCATCTGAGCAGCCTTTTCCGGATCGGGACAACGCACGGCATTTGTCTCTGTGATGCTAAGGTCGTATTTCTTATAGTCACGATCAAGACAGATATCTCCAACCTGTGAGGTGTAAGCCTGTACGCTTATGCCTAACGGCTTGAGAGCGAGTTTGGCAAGTGCACCTGCCACACAACGGCCAATAGTGATTCGTGCAGATGTACGACCGCCACCACGATGATCACGGATGCCGTATTTCGTCTGATATGTATAGTCGGCATGAGAGGGACGGAATGTGCATCGCATATTCTCGTAATCCTGTGAATGCTGATTGGTGTTGCGTACAATGAAACCGATAGGGCAGCCGGTTGACTTTCCTTCGAATACGCCAGAGAGGAGTTCCACCTGATCAGCCTCGTTGCGTGACGTGGTTATCTTGCTCTGACCAGGACGACGGCGGGACAGTTCTGCCTGTATGAAATCGAGGTCGATGTCGATACCAGCAGGCATTCCGTCAACAACGCCACCGACAGCAGCACCATGACTCTCACCGTATGTCGTAATCGTGAATATTTTTCCGAATGTGTTCATCTTTAAACAATTAACAATTAAAAATTAACAATTAAGAGAGAAGAAACCGTTAACTGTTAATTGTATTTATACACTTATTTTTTACAGTCGCAATCACCATTCTCACAATCGCAGCCACCGTCACCACCACAGCCACCGCAGCCGCCGTTGCATCCGCCTCCGCAGCCACCACAACCGCCACCTCCGGTCATGTGGTTTATCATTGCCTGAATCTCTCCATTTGTAGCCTCACGAGACTCTACAACGGCACCTACGAAGTTCAATGTCTTGCCGGCAAGAGGATGGTTAAGGTCAATCTTTACGGTATTTTTGTCATTATTGATTTCAAGGACATGACCCATGAAGCGGTTTCCGTCCTGATTCTGCAATGGAATGATAGCATCTACATAGATATGCTCATCATCAAACTTTCCGTCGATACAGAAAATATCCTTGGAAAGGTCAAGGACGCGCTCAGCAACGTAGTCACCATAGGCATCATCCTTAGAAAGTGTGAAATCGAATGTGTCACCAACAGCCAAAGGAGCAATAGCATTCTCAAAGCCTGGTATTGTCATTCCGAAGCCGCTGAGGAAACGGAATGGATTTCCTGCTGAAGTTTCTTCCTGAAGAGAT
The DNA here is from genome assembly GCA_902801155.1 of uncultured Prevotellaceae bacterium. Taxonomy (GTDB): domain Bacteria; phylum Bacteroidota; class Bacteroidia; order Bacteroidales; family Bacteroidaceae; genus Prevotella. Next base: position 97,911 of record CADCHG010000002.1, read on the forward strand.
TTCTCACCATTCTCAATTACGTAGAGCTTATAATCTACTGCGATACTTTTGTATTCTTTATTGTCCATTTTAATTTATATTGTATATTTTGGTGCAAAGATACTAAAAAAATATTACAAAATAGCATTCTAATAAAAAAAAGTGATGCGCTGAGAATTCCATATTTTTAGAAATTCCTAACCGTTGTAAAGAATATTAAATTTTCAGCAATCTCATGAGTTCTATGAAACGACATTATTTACTTTTCCAACTCTAATTTTCTCCCAACCATAGGAATGGGATTTACAACGGATTTACAACGGATTTGCAGCGGACTTACAGTTAGCCTTAAAATCATCAAATTCTGGTTATTTTAGGTTGTTTATTCGATGTCTCAGTTTTGTACTAGAATGACTATTATGATAAATAAAGTATTTTGCAAGGCCTATTCTACTTTATGCGTTTTCAATATATTTTTTAGCGAACTTAGAATTTCAAAGATAAACTAAAGAACTTTACTCTATCTCTTATGCCTCAGAAATGAAATTAAAAACGTAAATTCGACGACAAACTTTAGCCTGTCGAGCCAAAGAGAACAAATAATTCTGCTTATGAAGCTTAACGAAAATATAAAAAAATGACGCCCTCGAGTGCTAAAATTTTGCGATTTGCCTTGAAAAAACATTAATTTGTGGTGAATTAGACAGTAAATTTGGCCAATAATTTATGCCATAATAACCTCAAAAAAAACATATTTTTACTTGATTTTTGTCCAAATTAATGCTATTTGGCAGCAAAAAACTACCCTGCAAACTTATCCTTCACCTATTTAGAAGCCTTCTGAATTCACCACAATACGCTAAATATCAAGCAAATATGAATATTTAAGATGTATATTGCGTTGCAGTGTTGCAGTGTTGCAGTTCAAAAAATGGTTGTATGAAAGTATGAAATGAACTCTATATCTATATATTTATATATAAATATATAGATATAGAACTATTTTTTGCGTATGGGAAAGGCTTCTTGAGAACTGCAACACTGCAACACTGCAACAAAATGTAGTCTTTTCCTGATTTCGGTTGACAGTTTTTACTCCCTTTCCTTCAGTGGTGAAAAAAAATCAAAAAAAGTTGTCAAAAAATTCGTGAACCGCAATGACAATGTTGTACCTTTGCACTCGAAAGATTGAACACGCACCGGCTTGCAACCGACGTTCGACATCTTTCGAGTCTGAGGGTGCTGTGCACGTTGTTACTCGGAAAATGAGGAAGAAACATCCTCTCCCGCCACCCCCCTTCAAAGTCACAATCCGGATGAGACTCTCGAAGGAGAAAACAGAGGGAGAATGAAACGGCAAATGACTCACCTTCGTTCTTTGACAGACTTACATACACCAAAAGGGAACTTTATTTGTTCAGTAAAGAAATTCGTCGAATTCATGCTGATCTATGATAATTCTTGAAAGAAATTGTCCACTGCCCTAAGATGTACTCAGAACAGTGGACAAAAAAAATTGATTGTCTCACGACAACCAATCTTTATTAACCTTAATAATCTAATACCATGAAAAACACGATGCAAAGATACGATTTCTTTTTCGTACTTGCAAGAGTTTTATATATTTTTCATCTAAAATTTCACATTAATTAAACGTTTTGCCGTCCCATTTAAGGTTCGTTTTCAAAATCAAGGGTAAAAAAGCCTTTTTTTCGTCAGAACTCATCAATGGCATTGAATACTCGATATTCAATTGTTTTGTATTTTTCTTGTCAATGCTTGCCAATACCATCTTGATTTCCTGAGTTTGGCATATTTCCTCAAAACGAGCCTCGGAGATGCTGTCAGGTCGTGCAAGCTTCGCCTTGTCTGTGAGGTTAAGTGTGGAGAGCAAAGACCAGTTCCTATCGTAGATCTTCACGTTACTCTCCCCTTCTGGAGCCTTGTATGTGGAAACAACGCAGAAAACAGAATCGTTATCAGCAGGAAGAATGGCATATTCCTGAGTAAGGGTATTTGATGGATGAAATACAATAAGCTCAGGACTGAGATGCGTAATACTTACATTTCCGCCATATAAGATGCTCATGTAGCTACAAGTGTCCTTTGACGGATCAGCACTCAAAATCATAGCCTCTCTATCAAGTTTCTTCATATAAGGCATAATACTGTCTGGTGTATCAACGAAAAAGCGTTGAAGCCCCTGCCCTTGTGAACTAATTGCGATTGCCGCAAGAACTATTATAGAAAAAAATTTTTTCATTCTCATATAATATTTTTCTGTTTTTTATGTCATTTTTATGAGGAACAACTACCTTATGCATACGAAATCAACTATTAGGTAATGAAAAAAGTAGCATTATTCATATTCCTTGCTCTTTCTACCCTATCATCTGTAAATGCGCAGGTAAGAGAGTCGGAGAAACTTGGGAAGGCGATAGAATACTTTGGCGGACAGAAGTACCACGAGGCCCTTATTCTCTTTGAGGGCTTAGCAAAGAAGTATCGTCTCAATCCTCGTTTCTATGCCTATATGGGCGTATGCTATTTCAAGGAACAGGACTATCGTCATGCTGCAGAGATGCTTGACAGTATAATTCCTCATTTAGAGCCGTTTCCTCCACATGAGAGAGGAGTTTGCTACTATTCCTGTGCAGAGAGTCATTTCCTATTGGGCGACTACCCTACCGCCCTCTCCTATTATGAGATGTCTATTCCCGTTGCCAACGAATGCGAGAAAGGCGATATCTATTACCGCATGGGATGCTGCGGAATGATGATGCAGTCTGATTCTATCCAGATAGAGAATTTCCGGCAAGCAAAGACATGGTTTGAGAAAGCTGACATGAGCATTCCGGAAACCAGAGCGCGCAGAAAACAGACTGAGGTCATGCTGCGAGCCTTACTCGTAACGCATGGATTGAGCGGGACGGATATGACTGGCAAGGAAACTCGGGATGATCAAGACCAGCACACTAACAAGCAGAGTGGCGATATTGACAAGAAGGAATAGCGGAATATTTATTTCCACAGGAGCCTCTGCAACATAGTAGATAGCAGGATCAAGTTTCACAATACCAGTATAATGCTGTATGAGGCATATTCCTATTCCGAGAATATTTCCGATAATCATACCCTTACCTATGATGAATATAGCAAACCACAGGAATGTATGGCGTACCATACCGTTTCTTGCTCCTAACGCCTTCAACACACCTATCATCTGCACACGCTCAAGTATAATGATGAGGAGTCCGCTAATCATCGTAAATCCAGTTACGCATACCATCAAAGCAAGGATAATCCATACATTGAGGTCAAGAAGCTCAAGCCATGAGAATATCTGCGGATTCAATTCCTCTACAGTAGCAGAACAATAGGTCTCACCATAGGCATCAACATGCTTGTTTACTTTCTTAGTGACAGAATGGAGTACCTGATCAAGCTGGTCATACTGCTTAATCGATAGCTCTGCACCTGTAGTCTGATCTGTCTCCCAGCCATTGAGCTTCACTACGCTGTAAAGGTCGGCAAAGCACATTGTCTCATCGTACTTGGAAAGGTTTGTCTGATAAACGCCACTCACCGTGTATTTCCTCATGCGGACATCCCCTCCAGTCATGAAATATCCATAAACCTTTGAACCTGCATGGAGATTCAGCTTATCAGACATTATTTTTGAAACGAGTATTTTATTCCCGCTCTTCTCACTAGAGAATTTAGGGATGCTTCCCTCAACCATATTGCGTGACAAGAATGCGGTATCATACTCTTCCCCTACCCCTTTGAATGCAACTCCAAGGAAATCAGAGTCAGTCTTCAGAATACCTTGTGTCATAGCATATCTCTGTACGTGCTTCACACCGTCGATACGCTTCAGAACGGTCATCATAGAGTCGTTCAACTGTATAGGCTTTGTATCGGCCGTTTGCAAGGTAAAGAAATTGGCAACAGTTATGTCACTGCCGAATCCTACGACCTTGTCGCGAATAGTGTGCTTAAAGCCAAGTACAACAGCAACAGAGACAAGCATCACAGCAAGACCGAGAGCCACACCTACTGTGGCAATACGAATAGCAGGGCGACTGACTTTCTGTCCGTCGCCCTCACCATTGTATATCTTCTTCGCTATGAATAAAGGGAAATTCATTCTTTCTGCGAAAATAATAATTAATAATGATTTAATGAATAATTGAATTAGTATTAACTGTGCCTTTGCATATCCTTATGTTTAAAGACATACTAAATTATTCACTATTAATTATTCATTATTAATTAGGCTATTCTTCATCCACTCTTCCCGGATATGCCTCAAGAGCCTTACGGAGTACTACAAGGGCACGTTCAAGGTCTTCCTTCTTCAGCACATAGGCAATACGTACCTGATTGATGCCGGCACCCGGTGTAGTGTAGAAACCAGCAGCTGGAGCCATCATAACCGTCTCGCCTTCATACTCGAATTTCTCGAGACACCAACGACAGAACTTCTCTGAGTCATCAACAGGCAGCTTAGCAACAGTATAGAATGCGCCCATAGGTATTGGTGAATATACGCCAGGAATACGGTTAAGTCCGTCAATGAGAACCTTACGACGCTCTACGTATTCTTCATATACATCACGGTAGTATTCCTCAGGTGCATCAAGTGATGCCTCTGCCACGATCTGTCCGATAAGAGGAGGGGAAAGACGAGCCTGACAGAACTTCATCACAGCTGCACGCACTTCCTTGTTCTTTGTAATAAGAGCACCCACACGAATACCGCACTCTGAATATCTCTTTGAAACAGAGTCAATAAGGATTACGTTCTGTTCTATTCCCTCAAGATGACACGCAGAGATATAAGGAGAACCGGTGTAGATATATTCACGATAAACCTCGTCAGAGAAGAGATAAAGGTCGTATTTCTTCACGAGGTCTCGAATTTGGTTCATCTCACGGCGTGTATAGAGATAACCCGTCGGATTGTTCGGGTTACATATCATGATGGCACGTGTACGGGAATTGATAAGTTCCTCAAACTTTTCTACCTTAGGAAGCGAGAAACCCTCGTCTATTGTCGTAGCAATAGTACGGATCTTTGCTCCTGCAGAAATGGCAAAAGCCATGTAGTTGGCGTATGCCGGCTCTGGAACGATAATCTCGTCACCAGGGTTAAGACAAGCCATAAAAGAGAACAACACAGCCTCAGAGCCTCCACTTGTAATGATAATATCATCGGCAGAGACTTTGATGTTGTATTTCTCGTAATAGCCTACAAGTTTTTCGCGATATGACTGGTAGCCCTGTGAAGGGGAATATTCAAGAATGGTGCGGTCTATATTCTTCAAAGCATCGAGTCCTACCTGTGGAGTTGGCAAGTCAGGCTGTCCGATGTTAAGATGGTAAACTTTTGTACCGCGTTTCTTTGCTGCGACTGCAAGAGGTGC
>CADCHG010000003.1 GCA_902801155.1 uncultured Prevotellaceae bacterium
ACGAGGAAACAAGCGCACATGACTACCAGGGATGGCTGCAAGCCAGACCTATAAGGGAAGACATAAAGAAGCATTTTGTTCTTTTAATTTACTGAATATTTGCTGCTAATTTCTTCGCTGAAGCTCACCAAGCTAAAGCAAGTGAAAAATATTGCTGTCCGAAAAAAAAGGAAACGGATTTATCTGATTTTTCTGATAGCTGGCGCAGTAATATTTTCGCAATTTATTTCAGATAAATCAGATAAAACCGCTTCCTTTTTTCATCGAATTGACGTTAAATTTAAACGCGAAGACGCAAAGACGCAAAGTGTTTTTCGTTCATGTTAGTTGTAGATAAAAAAAATCACCGCGACATGATGCCGCGGTGAAATTTTATGTCTAAAGGTTGAGGGCTAAAGTCTTTAGCCTTTCGCCTTTTTGTCTTAGATAGCGAATGGGTTCTCGCCTGGATAGAGCTGACCTGCTGGGAGAGGAGTGTTGATATCCTCAACGCCGAGCAGACGGAGAGCCTCGAAGAGAACCTTTCCACAATGATCGAATGCGTAAGCACCATGGTGTGGGAAGCGCTTGCCAACGAGTACGTGACGATAGAAGCGTGCGAATCCAGGGATAGCGTGGATACCGATACCACCGAATGAGCATGGATCAACGTCAAGGAACTCACCCTGAGCGATGTAAGAAACGAGCTTAGAGTCAGAGTTAGACTGGATACGGAACATTGTTGACTTGCCTGGAGCAATCTGACCCTCGAGAGTACCCTTTGTGATATCTGGACTCATGAGACGAGCCTGGATGAGCTGATACTTGATTTCGCAGCTCTTCATGCAAGAAGAACATGTGTTACCACAGTGGAAGCCCATATAGAGGTCCTTGAGGTCAGCACCAGCGAGGCTTGCACCAGCAGGGATAACGTCAGCAGGAACTGAGTTGTTGATATCGAGGAGAGTAGCTGGCTTCTCTGTTGCGCACTCAGCCATGAACTCAGAGAGAGCACCGTAGAGGTCAACCTCACATGCTACAGGAATACCACGGCCTGTGAGGCGTGAGTTAACGTAGCAAGGCTCGAACTCGAAGATTGGCTGCCATGCTGGCCAGCACTTGTTAGCGAATACAGCGAACTTAGAGCCACCCTTGTTGTTGTCGTACCAATCAAGGAGGGTAACCTCAAGCTGTGCCATCTTGTTGATGATTTCTGGATACTTGTTGCCCTTGCCAAGCTCTGCTTCCATATCCTTAGCAACAGCCTCAATCTCAGCCTGCTTACCTGCCTTGCTTGTGATCTCATTGAATGCCTTATAGAGGTCGAGCTCAGAGTTCTCCTGAACCTCGATGCCGAGATCGTACATTGGCTGGATAGGAGCGTTACAAGCGAGGAAGTCCCAAGGACGTGGACCGAAGCCGATAACCTTGAGGTTCTTAACACCGATTACTACGCGAGCGATGTTGCGGAAATCAGCGAGCTCCTTAACACCCTCCTCTGGAGTTACGTTTGGATACTCAGGGATATATACCTTGAGGCGACGGAGACCTACGTTGTAAGAGAAGTTGAGGACACCGCAGAGAGCGTCACCACGGTCATTAGCGAGGTTAGCCTTGCCTTCCTCCTTAGCAGCGATAACCATTGCAGGACCATCGAACTTCTGAACGAAGAGAGTTGTAGGACCCTCTGGACCGAAGTTGCCGAGGAACATACATACAGCGTTGATGCCATTTGCCTTAGCCCAGTCAAGAGCCTTGTAAGTGTCAACGTCGTTCTCGATAACTACTGGACAATCATATACTTCTGGAAGAGCTGCCTTCTTAACCTCTGCCATGAGGGCAGCGAGACGAGCCTTTGTAAGGGAAGCTGGGAAACAGTCGCGGCTAACGCCTACGATACCAAGCTTTACTACTGGTTGATTAATCATACTTTTTTTTGTTGAATTTTTTGTTATAAGTCGTTAATGTTTAATTATAGGCTAATAAAAATCCCACGGTCCCGAAAAACCGAGGTTGGATGCAAAAGTACATAATTCCCTTGAAATAACAAAACTTTTCGGGATTTTTTATGAAAAAATTACAAAAAAAATTTTTCTTCACTATTATACTTAACTTTTTTTGCGAAAAGATATAAGAATGTTTTGCAGTCTCAGGAAAAATCGTTACTTTTGCAATCACAGTCCTCCTTGCGGGGAATTGACAGATACTAAACAATAAAATAAACACGCCTATAGCGAATGAGGTTTCAGTATTTGATCCTCTTTATAAGGTAAAAACTGAATGAAAATCGTTTTCGCGCTCCGGTTTCCTCCCTACGGGTGAGGGGCGGTGGATAGGCCACTATATACTATGAAACTACTATGAAGTGGATTACATATACACTTATTCTCCTGTCCTTAGCTATTGATGTTGCGGCAAAGTCAAAGAAAGTAGTACGTGTAGGATGGTATGAATCCGCCTACAATAGTACAGACCGCTTCGGACATCGTTCAGGCTATGCTTACGAATACCAGCAAAAGATAGCTGCATATACAGGATGGAAATATGAATATGTGGAGGGCAACTGGGCTACCCTGCTGGAAAAGCTACAGAAGGGGGAGATTGATCTTCTCTCAGATGTCTCTTATACTCCCGAGCGTGCAAAAAACATGCTCTTCTCAACCCAACCTATGGGCTGTGAGGAATACTATATCCTTATAGACAATGCCAATACGGCGATAAATCCGGAGAATATCACTACTCTCAATGGCAAGAAAATCGGTGTTAATGCCGGCAGTATTCAGCAGTCTATCTATGAGCGATGGGCAAAGGATAACGGCATTAAAGCCAAGCTTATTGAGATTGACGGTCAGGAAAGGGACTTTGCCGAATATATGTTGAATGGCGAGCTTGATGCCGTGGTGAGCGTATCGGCTATTGACCATAACCTCAACAACTGCATCCCGGTATCCGTTATAGGTGCATCGGATTTCTATTTCGTGATTAACAAGAACCGTCAGGATCTGAAGGCAGACCTCGACAATGCCATGAAGCAGATACTCCACAATAATATGTATTATAACCGTCTGCTCTATGAGAAGTATATGGTTAACTCTGGCAGTTTCCGCAGCCTGTCAGGAAGGGAAACGGAATGGGTCAGGCATCATGGAGCAATACGTGTGGGATATCGTGACGGGTATCTTCCTTTCTGTGGAACTAACAAGAACACAGGTGAGGTTGACGGACTTCTCAAGGATTTCATTGCTGTTAGTTCCAATGTGGTGAGAAATGCCGACATGCGTTTTGAGACAACATCTTATCCTAATACCGATGCGTTGATAAAAGCCTTGAAAAACAAGGAGATAGACTGCATATTCCCAGTAAGCTTAGACCTTTATGATGCAGAGGAAATGGGAATTCTTCTTACGGATCCGGTTATGGAGATTGAAGAACTGCTTGTGGTAAAGAAGTCTGATGTAGAGGATTTTGATATGTCGGAACCTAAGCGTATAGCTGTTAATGGCAAGAATATGAGCCATGCAGCTATTGTCAGGGAACAATATCCAGATTGGGAACCTGTGTCTTTCAATTCCCCTGATGAATGTATTCTGGCGGTGGCAGACGGCAGGGCCGATTGTATGCTCGTCAGCAACTACCGATATGGTGTAATGCATAGGCAATTCGAGAAGCATGATCTTGTGACCATTTCAACAGGCATAACAATGAACCACATGTTTGCTGTGCTGCCTGATAATTTCTGTCTCTATTCCATCCTCGGTCGTCTCATCAATATGATGTCGTCGGCAGAGATCCATTCATCATTGACCAAGCATACCCAGACGGATTCGCAGATTACCATTAGTGATTTCATCAGGGAAAATATTGGCTATATCGTCTTGTTCTTTGCTGTAATCATAGCTATCATAAGCGTTCTCTTTGCCAAGAGTCTGTCGTCAATGAGGAAGACGAAACTTCTCAACAGGGAGCTCAAGACACATCAGGCACAGCTTTCAGAGGCATACGAGGATCAGAAGGATCACCTTGAGGAGATAGCCCTGCTCAACACCGAACTTGAATGGGCAAAGACACAGGCAGAGGCTGCAAGTAGTGCCAAGACATCGTTTCTCTTCAATATGTCGCACGATATCCGTACGCCTATGAATGCCATTATGGGATTCCGTGACCTGCTTGAGAAACACATCGACGAACCGGAGCGTCGTGCCGACTATCTCCGTAAAATCAAGGATGCAAGCAAGGTGTTGTTGTCAATTATAAACAATGTCCTTGAGATGGCACGAATAGAGAAGGGCACAGTCGTCGTAGAGGAGGTTGCCTTGAATACGAAGAACTTCGGTATGTCAATTTTCAGCGTGTTCTCCGAGATGATGGCAGAGAAGAACATCGAGTTCACCCATGAAGATCTCGTTGTTCATCATAATGTGTATTGTGACCCTACAAAAATGCGAGAGGTGTTCATGAACCTGCTGTCGAATGCCTACAAATATACAAAACCCGGTGGTAAGGTGCATGTGCGTCTTCGTGAGTTGCCATCCAACCGTGAGGGATATGCGTTCTTTGAGACTTCTGTGTCTGATACGGGCGTAGGAATGTCTGCGGAGTATCTTGCACATATCTTCGAGGAGTTCTCACGCGAGAATACGTCCACGGCAAATAAGATTGAGGGCACAGGACTCGGTATGCCTATCGTGAAGCGACTTGTGGAATTGATGGGCGGAACAATCCGCGTTTCCAGCGAGAAAGGTGTGGGAACTACTTTTGTTGTCGTCTTGCCTCATCGTATTGCAGATGAGCCTGAAAATGTTGAGCCTGAGGATGTTGAGGCTGATGGAGCGGTATTTGAGGGAAAGAGGATTCTCCTTGCGGAAGATAATGACCTTAATGCCGAGATTGCAGAGGAAATCCTTACGTCGGTAGGTTTCATGATAGAGAGGGCTGAGGATGGCGCTATCTGCTATGAAAAGATTGTGTCTTCCGAAACCGGTTATTATGACCTTGTGCTTATGGATATTCAGATGCCTAATATGGACGGCTATCAGGCTACAAAGGCTATCCGTGGACTTGCCGATAAGGAGAAAGCCAACATTCCGATTATTGCCATGACTGCCAATGCCTTTGAGGAAGACAGGAGCAAGGCCATCAACATGGGCATGAATGGGCATATAGCAAAGCCTATTGATGTTTCGGAGCTTCTCATGGTACTCGCAAGAGTAATTGTGCATAAGGAGCGTTAGTGCTTTCTTGGTAAGTCCGTTGTAATACCGTTATGATTCCGTTGTAAATCCGTTCTGCCTCCTAACATTTCATAGCGGAGGCAAGGCGAATTTCAAAGGTTCTTGCTTATGACCTTGCTAACCTGCCATTTGCCGTTGTTCTTCTTCAGAATGAGCTTATGGGTGGTCTTGGTAGTCAGTTCCGGTTCTTTGCCAATTGAATCCATTTGATAGATATTGGTAAGCTTGAGGGTAACATCGGCAAGGTCAGTCTCCTTAATGTTGATATTATCGACGGAAAAGCCAGGAGTCTCTGCGCTCTTGGTAAGAACGTCGATGTCTTTTTGATTGACGTTGCTGCTTAGGAAACGGAGAAATTTGGTACATTCCTCATCGGAGAATCGGGCAGCATCCTTGAATCTCCAAGTATAGTATTTTGTTGCAAAACTATCGGTAACGGAAAGGATTTCCATCTCGTCCTTGTTCTCCTTGTTTTCTGAAGAACAGCTGGAAAAGATGCAAATAAAGAGCAATATGAAAGGTGAAAATGGTATTTTCATATAATAAATTTTAAAATATTGACAAAGGTAGTAAAAAAAATTTGGAAAATCAATACTTTTTCGTTACTTTTGCATAAAATATTAATCAAAATGCTGAAATTTATATCATTCGGCAGCGGAAGTAGCGGAAACTGCTACTATTTCTCGGCCGGATCTGAAGGACTATTGATAGATGCAGGTATCGGGATGAGAACACTGAAGAAGTACCTGCATGACTACAATATAAAACTGGATGAGATAAAGAGCATCCTTGTAACGCACGACCACGCAGACCATATCAAGGCAGTTGGCGTGCTGAGTACTGACTATAATATGCCGGTTTATGCAACGAAAGATGTTCACGACGGCATAATGCGTAACTATTGTGTGCACAAGAAGATTCCTTCTGCAAACACAAAGGTTATTGAGAAGAATGTCAGGATAAAGGTCGGGGATTTGTATATAACTCCCTTTACCGTTCCTCATGACAGCTCGGATAATGTGGGCTACTGCATAGAGACGGGCGGCATCGTTTTCTGCCTAATGACTGATGTCGGGCATGTGACGGATGAAATGAAGAAATACATCTCGATGTCGGACTATCTCGTGCTTGAGGCCAACTATGATGAGGAAATGCTGCGTGTCGGCAATTATCCTCAGTATCTGAAGGATAGGATTGCCAGTGACCGCGGACATCTGTCGAACAAGGATTGCGGAGAGGCTCTTGCCAACAATGCTACGGAGAAGCTGAAGAAGGTTTGGCTATGTCATCTTTCTGAAGAGAACAATCATCCGGTGCTTGCGCAGAAGACAGTTGAGCAGGTGTTACGTTCATACGGCATCGTGGCAGGCAAGGATTTCCAATTGGAGATACTGAAAAGGAAGTCAGCCTCCGAGTTGTTTGAAATTGATGATATCATTTAAACAATAACACTATTAACATATCAGGAAACTAAAGTTAAAAAAGAAGGGTTATGAAGAAAATATTTTCAATCGCATGCATGCTCATGATTAGCATGGCTATGATGGCTCAGGCACAGATCAAGTTTGATAAGACCGCACACGACTTCGGTAAGTTCTCAGAAGAGGATCCTATCGTGAAGTGTACTTTTACATTCACCAATACTGGTGACAAGCCTCTTGTAATCAATCAGGCTGTTGCAAGTTGTGGATGTACTGTTCCGACATACACAAAGACTCCTGTTCAGCCAGGAGAAAGCGGTACAATCAACGTGACATACAACGGCACAGGCAAGTTCCCTGGTCACTTCAGGAAGACCATCACTATTCGCAGCAATGCAAAGACAGAGATGGTTCGTTTGACGATCGAGGGGAATATGCTGGAAGAGGAGAAGAAGTAATGACCCACCCAGTCCCTCCCAAATGGGTAGTCCAATGTTGATAACATTGGAGTATGTGACAAGTTCCTCCCTCCCTTACCCCCTCAAGGGGGAGTAGTTAGTATTTTTAATTATAAAAAATAAAAACCAAGCCTTCCCGCATAGCGAAAGAATGTATAAAACATCCTTCCCTTGGGGAAGGCTTGGTTAGGTCTTTATATATAGGTCTTTATGGAGAGAATCAGCATACTACGTTCGGAATTAAAGAGTAAGATCGGTGACTCTCTCCTCCCTGGTGATGAAGCCAAGATACAGAATATACTTGGTCAGGCTATAAATGACAAGCAGATCAAGTTTGATGTCTTTGGCTTTAATCCTATTGTAATGGCGTTGCAGACGGCTCTCATTGCTGTTGACGAGATAGGTCTGCGTCGTGATGGCGTTATCGCTATCATACTCTACAATAGTGTCATTAATGGTTATACCACCATGGAGGAGGTGCGTAATGACTTTGGTGATGGCGTTGCGACTATCATCAAGGGATTGGTGCGCCTATATCATCTCTATGAGAAGACCCCTGTGATTGAGACTGAGAATTTCCGTAATCTTATCGTTTCTTTTGCAGAGGATATGCGTGTCATACTCATCATGATTGCCGATCGTGTGAATATGATGCGTGAGCTTCGTGACACCATAAACGAGGAGGCGCGTCATCGTGTAGCTGAGGAGGCAAGCTATCTCTATGCCCCCCTTGCTCATAAGCTCGGCTTGTATAAGCTGAAGAGTGAGCTTGAGGACCTTTCGCTGAAATATCTTGAGCATGATGCCTACTATCATATCAAGGAGAAACTGAATGAGACGAAGGCTTCACGCGACAAATATATCGTGGACTTCATAGGTCCTGTGCAGAAGAAACTTGAGGAGGCAGGACTCAAATTCCATATCAAAGGGCGCACCAAGAGCATCCATTCCATCTGGCAGAAGATGAAGAAGCAGAAGTGTGCTTTCGAGGGCGTTTACGACCTTTTCGCTATCCGTATCATTCTTGACTCTGCCCCTGAGCGCGAGAAGATGGAATGCTGGCAGGTTTACAGCATAGTGACGGATATGTATCAGCCTAATCCTAAGCGTCTGCGCGACTGGCTCAGCGTGCCTAAGACCAACGGCTACGAGAGTCTTCATATCACGGTTCTCGGCCCTGAGAAGAAATGGGTGGAGGTACAGATTCGCACGGAGCGAATGGATGAGATAGCTGAGCACGGACTTGCAGCACACTGGCGTTACAAGGGCGTGAAGAGCAGCGAGGACGGTATGGAGTCGTGGCTTGCAAGCATCCGTGCTGCCCTTGAGGCTGGCGATGACCTTCAGGTTATGGATCAGTTCCGCATGGATCTCTATGACAAGGAGGTGTATGTGTTCTCTCCAAAAGGTGACATACTCAAGTTCCCTAAGGGCGCTACGGTTCTCGATTTCGCCTATCATATCCATAGCAACATAGGAAGCCATTGTGTTGGTGCGAAGATAAACGGTAGGAACGTGACTCTGCGTGAACAGCTTTCGAGCGGTGATACCGTGGAGATTCTGACGAGCACCAAGCAGTATCCGAAGCAGGAATGGCTCAATATCGTCAAGACATCGCGAGGAAAGGCGAAGGTGCGTCAGGCTTTGCGTGAGACTCAGATGAGCACGGGAGTCTATGCCAAGGAGCTTATTGAGCGTAAGTTCCGTAATAGGAAAATCGATATCGACGAGAGCATCCTCATGCGTCTTGTCAAGAAGATGGGCTATAAGGAAACGGCGGATTTCTACAAGGATATCGTGGATGAGACTCTCGATATGAATACCGTGATTGAGCGTTATCTGGAGATGAAGCAGCATGAGGAGAATCCGCAGGCAACGGCTGTTCCTGCGCGTTCTGCGGAGGAGTTCCAGTTATTGCCCGACACGAAGCATGTGCCTCAGACAACCGACGACACGCTTGTCATCGACCAGGGCATGAAGGGTATCGACTATACGCTTGCCCGTTGCTGTCAACCTATCTACGGCGACCCTATCTTCGGTTTCGTGACGGTTAACGGAGGTATCAAGATTCATCATCAGAACTGCCCTAATGCCAACGACCTGAAATCACGTTTCGGCTATCGAATTGTGAAGGCGAGGTGGAGCGGCAAGGGACAAACGCAATATAGCGTGACACTCCGTGTTGTAGGAAATGATGACCTTGGTATTGTCACTAATATCACCAGTATCATTTCCAAGGAAGAGAAGCTTCTTCTCAGAAGTATTTCCATCAATTCGAATGACGGACTTTTCTCTGGTAACCTCACGGTTCAGATTGACGATACCCACCGCCTTGAGGCTCTGATCAAGAAACTGAAGGGCGTGAAGGGAGTGAGAGCGGTTACGAGATTATAACTCAGCAACTTTCGGTAATCCCATCCCAGCTACCCCTTCCCTGTCCTTCGGACATCCCTTCCAAAGAATAATAGAGTGAGGTATAAATATCCACCATTCTACATATATCACATAAAATCTCAAAATAGAATAAAGTATGATCCATTTAATCCTGCAATAGGGAAAACAAGAATTAGAAAGCCGTTAGACTTAATTCTATAGTGATGAGAAATATTTTGTCGATTATTATTTTGATTACATTGGCAAGTTGCCATTTTGACAACTTGCACAATGATAATTATATCCAACCTGAATTGGATTCTTTAATAACGGAATTCATTGAAAAGCATCCTAAAGATAGTATCTATTCTTTATTTTTCTATCAGAATAACAACAAACAATTTTTCAACATTCAATGTTCTGACACTCATTATGACAGTAGATTTGTTGATGCTTGTTTTGTAAAAAACGGTAAGATAATAACACTTTGTTCTATAAACAATTCATTAATGGATAGTTTGATAAATATCCCTCCTTCTAACCAATGTTTCGATTTGCTTAAGAAATATAATAATAGCAATGAGGAAGATAGAGAACCTATGTGTTGTGATATTGATGGCCATATGACAAGCTATAGAATCTTAAAACTAAATGTTTACAGGAAAACCAAAGATTCTGATTTCATATGCACGGATTCTGTGCGTAGTTGTAATGTCTTAAAAAGCCAAGCGATAAACCGAGTTCTTAATGATTATCTTAATTTATGTTGGACGGATATAGCCTATCTTCGATTTGATATGCAAAACGGAACTGACTATATGATAATTGGTGATGATTATGTCTATGATAAAGAAACGTTTTCTGGTATGTTCTATAGAGATGGGCGAATAGTTGTTATATACGATTTGAATAAACTTACAAATCAGGAATTGATTGATAGATCGCAATTATTACCTGTGACCGAACTTAAATATTACAAAGCTATTCATAGAAAAAAAGCTAAGTTTTATGAAAGAAAATACGAAATCCTATCAAAGGAAAAAATAGTTAAACTCTCATATTTTGATCAAGAATAAAAAAATAAAGTAAAATCATTTGACTATGTTAAACGAATAAAGAGTTCCCACACTCCAAGCGATTCTTCGTGACTCCTTGATGGTGTGGGGATTTTCTTTTCTCTTTCTTGCCATTATTCCTCAAGAATGAAGGGCTGGTATTTCAAAGGAAAATAAGCAGATTCTCCGCTCTTCCTCCGAAGATACTCCATACATAGTCCATAGTTACGATGGAGTATCTATGGAGTATCTATGGAGAAGTGATGGACTAATGATGGACTATAAACGAAGGCATTGTTATTCATCAACAGTCTTTCTTCGCAAGACAAGCTAAAGCAAGTTCTTCGTTGTGCTCATTAGCAAGACAGTCATTATGTACGCCTTTCATGCAGAAGAAAGATTACAGGTTTTCCCCGCACATCCTCGTTACGCTCGTATGTATGGGGGTACGAATTGTATTGTCTTCCAGACAGTTTTGTGCCTTCGAAACTTGAATTAAGAAATTAGACGCGGAGGGTGGCGAGCGCCTTCGGCATTTTTTTCGCTTAGACTCAACAGGCTATGCAGGTTCTTCGTTTAGTTCGTCTGCAGGTCCGTCACAAGCGAAACTTGAGTCAATTAATGTTTCAATTCACGTCTTAAGAGGGGCTTTTAAAGCTATTTTACCATCAGGACATCAAAAACTTTGTAAAAATCATTTGCAATACGGAAAATTTCTGTAATTTTGTGGTCGCTAAACATGCCGAAATTACAGACAGTTATAATCTGAAGAACTCACGTTATTGTACTAATCGGATAAAAAACAAACATAAACAACTTTAGGAATTATGAATGAAATGGTGTTCTCGTTGAGGAAATCCGTCTTGACAGCATTAGTAGTTTGCTGTCTTGCAGCAAATTGTCATGCAGATGACGGTTCACGACTATGGCTTGGCAAGACGGGGGCTGCCAATGCCCAGATTACGTTGACAGCAAAGAGTACTGCCACGACGGATATTGCCAGGCGCGAATTGGCTTCTGCATGGAATGGCGGGTCTGTGAGTATGACGGTGAAGAATGTGAAGGGTATGAAGCGCGATGCCTATACCATCAGGATAAAGGATGGTAAGGTTGCTATTACTTCTCCTTCGGATATAGGTCTGCTCTATGGAGCATACCGATTGCTCCAGCTTCAGACGATGAATGCCGCAGGTGGTGATATGGAGGTGAAGGAGAGTCCGTTTCATGACATCCGTCTCCTTAACCATTGGGATAACCTTGACGGAAACAGCGAGCGAGGATATGCTGGAAAGAGTATCTTCTGGAATGTGAGCGGTTTTCCAAAGGCCATTGGCAGTAATGAGGTTAAGGATATAAACAATAATCCCCTGAACAACGATACATACGCCCGTGCCTGTGCTTCAATAGGCATAAACGGAGCTGTGCTCAATAATGTGAATGCCTCGCCTAAGATGCTCACCACCGAGGTGTTGCAGATGGCAAAGCAGTACGCTGATGTGCTGCGTCCATACGGGATAAGGGTGTATCTGGCTGTGAATTTTTCAAGTCCGGTGGTGGTAGGCGGTCTTGCAACTGCCGATCCTCTGGATAAGGATGTGCAGCGTTGGTGGAAGGAAAAGGCAAAGGAGATTTACGGTTTGATACCCGACTTTGGCGGTTTTCTTGTAAAGGCAAATAGTGAGGGACAGCCCGGTCCAATGGACTATGGTCGTACACATGCCGACGGAGCAAATCTCCTTGCAGGTGCTATTCGTCCGTATGGAGGCATAGTGATGTGGAGGGCGTTCATCAATAATCCTACCGATCCTGATCGTGCAAAGCAGGCACGACTGGAGTTTGAGCATCTTGACGGGAAATTCCTTGACAACGTGATTATTCAGGTGAAGAACGGACCTATCGACTTCCAGCCTCGCGAACCGTTCAATGCCCTGTTTGGAGCACTTCGCCAGACGGCAGAGATGCCAGAGTTTCAGATAACTCAGGAATACCTCGGACAAGCCAATCACCTTGCCTATCTCGGCACTATGTGGGAGGAGTTCTTTTCCGAAGTGACACAGTATGCCGACTATAAGGCAAATCAGCTCAAAGCTAAGTACAACGCCATAGCGGGAGTAGCCAATACTGGTACTGATGCCAACTGGACGGGGCATCCGCTTGCGCAGTCAAACTGGTATGCCTTTGGCAGAATGGCGTGGAATCCAGACCTTGATGCAAAGACGATAGTAAATGAATGGGTGTCGCTGACATTCCCTTCGCTTAGTGGGAAGCAGCACGATACCGTGGTTTCAATGCTCATGAGAAGTCGTGAGGCTGTGGTTGACTATGAGATGCCAATTGGACTTACCCATCAGTTTGGCAATTCGCACTATGCCCCAGGTGCATGGGATAATCGTCCAATCCGTCGTGACTGGTTGCCTGTGTTCTATAATCAGGCAGATGCCGATGGTATAGGCTTTGACCGCACGAAGGCAACGGGAACGGATAATACCTCGCAGTATTCCCCAGCTTTCGGTGGCATGATGGAAGATGTGAAAACTTGTCCTGATAAATACCTGCTATGGTTTCATCATGTTTCATGGAATCATAAGTGTCAGACGGGGCGTAGTGTTTGGGAAGAGCTGTGCTATCGCTATCAGAACGGACTAAATGAGGCTCGTCAGATGCAGCGTCAATGGAATTCACTTGAGGGTGCCATTGATCAGGATATATTCCGTGATGTGCAGACGCGCCTGATGACACAGACACGCGATGCTGAATGGTGGAAGGATGGCATTCTGCTCTATTTCCGGTCGCTCAATAAGATGGCTTTTCCTGATTTCCTTGAGCCGCCTGTACATACTCTTGATGAGTGTAAGAAAAACAGGGTGCACGTTGGATTGTATAGGAGTCCTACTCGCGAGGAATTGAATAGGGAAAGGTGATCCTGACAGGAAAGAATTTCCAAGGGCTTATCTGCAATAGTAACCCTCTGGCATAAGCGTTAAAGGCTTCGCCAGAGGGTTGTATATTGAATAAGTCTTTGCTGCTATGGCTTCTTCGCGTGTCGTAACTCTGTGTATCGAGACTATGTGCCTTGAAAGCTATTCCACGTTGATATTGCTATGCTTGAAGCCATCCACGATTTCGGGATGGAATTCCTTATTCTGCGCCTTTATCTTCAGGTTCTCGAAGGTGAAGTTGCTGAGACGATAGACTTCGTCCTGTTTCTGAGCATTGAAGAATGTCTCGCACTCACATTCGCAGTTGCGCATCACGATATGGTCGGAATAGGAGAGGGGAGAGTCCTTTCTGCCCTTGAGATCGTAGAACTGCTTCCAAGGGGCTATGAGGAGGAAATTCTTAACGGGACCTGTGATATCCTCGACGGTGATGTATTCGTAGCGCTGAGGCGTGTCAGGGCGCATTTTAAGCCATAGAAGGTTGTTTGCCTGAGAGGAGATCTTAATCCTGCGGAGAATGATGTTATGGTCGAAGACGGACTCAGAGCCGAGAGTAAGGCATCCGTGGCAGAAACCATATTCACAATCCTCGATGATAATATTCCGATTCTCGCCATTTCCGACGCTCTCCGACGGTATTTCCATGCCAGGGTAGTCTTTCATGAAGGCATCGGCATAAGGACCTTTTCCGCCTTTTATAGCAACGGCATCATCGTTGACCGACATATAGCAGTTCTTTATCAGCACATTCTTCACCACGTCAAGGTCGATGGCATCCGTGGAAGGTCCTTTGGTGTCATCGGGCTTGCCGAGGCTGTAGATGCGGCATTCGAGGAACTTCACGTTTTCGGAATTATAGACATGGTTTGTCCAGAAAGCGGAGTTTTGGAGGTTCACCCCCTCTATCTGAACATTCTTACAGTTGGATATATAGACAAGACGTGGACGCTGTTCATCCTTGTTTGTACACTTCTTATTCCATGCGCGACGAAGCCAGAACTGCTGATGATACCTTAATCCGTTGCCGTCAATAGTGCCTTCACCAGAGATGGTGAAGCAGTCAAGTTTGTCGGCATTTATGAGAGCTCCGAAATAGGTACAGGTCTCGCCCTCTATGCGAGTTTTGCCGAGGGGATAGTCGCCTATGAAGTCGGAGCCCATGAGCACGCCACCTTTGCGGATATGCAAATGGGTGCCTTGACGGAAATGCAGGCCGCCAGTCATGTAGATACCTTCAGGAACTACTATCACACCGCCACCTTCTGCAGCAGCTTTATCTATAAGAGCTTGAATCTCGGAGGTGTGTATGCGTCCGTCGGCAAAGATACGGTGATCTGTAAGGACATATTGTTTTCCAAGTTTTGAAATATCTACGTGCGTAGTGTCCTTGAACCAAGCCTCAATCTGAGTGCCGTCAGGCCATAAATCGGCTTGTGGCTTCTTTTTATTTGCTGCAGAAGATGAGATGGATAATAGAAATATAAGGAGTGTGGTTAGGATAGTAGATTTCTTCATATTTCGTGTTATTAGATGTTAGCGTAAAAACAAGAAAAGTGAAAAATGAAAGTCTGTTCGAGTCCTTCATTTTTCACTTTCTTATTTATATTAGATTGACTGCTCTACGTTCCAGACGAACGCCCTTAGACCGAGCATGGGGTTGTCAACGTCAAGTTTCTTTAGGCGTGTGAGGAGAGGCTCAACCTTGCTGTCATCGCATATTGTGAGTACAGCCTCGTTCATTGCAGGCCATGCATGTGAGCCGAGGTGAGGGTCGCCTGATACGCTTCCCTTGCCTGCCACCTCTGTCAGAAGTGTATATCCACGGCAGAGGGAAGAGGACAATGCCTCTACCACTCCGTCATGATGTGCCTGATCGTATGTTATGAATACTGTTTTCATTGCTTAATGCTTGTTACGTTTTTCAATATCGTGACTTACGGAATGCAGACGCTGGGTAGCCAGACGCTCTGCCTTTGTCTCTTCCCAGTACTTATCCAGTTCACGCTGTTCCTTTAGAGCCTTACGCTGACGCTTGATACCGATGCTTCCGAAGATACAGAACATAGATGGAACGTAGATAAGGGTGAGGATTGTACTAACCAACAGACCGCCGATGATACTGATACCCAGAGGACGCCACATCTCAGCACCTACACCCTGGCTGATAGCCATAGGGAACATACCGAGGATGGTGGTCATCGTGGTCATAAGGATAGGACGCAGACGGGAACGGGCTGCTATCGTAGCTGAGCGTGTAAGTGAGTTACCACGCTCACGCATCAGGTTGGTGTAGTCGATAAGCACGATACCATTCTTTACTACGATACCAATCAGCATGATACCACCAAGCATAGACATGATGTTGAGGTTGGTGCCTGTGACAAGCAATGCCAGGATGATACCTGAGAATGCGAATGGCACAGAGAGCATGATGATGAATGGGTATGTGAGTGACTCGAACTGAGCAGCCATTACGATGAACACGAGGATGATGATAAGGATACCGAGTGTTCCGAGGTCACGGTTAGAATCCTGCTGATCCTCATAAGAACCGGCTACCTGAACGGTGACACCTGCTGGAATTTCCATCTTCTCGTAGATTGACTGACCAAGCTCAACACCGTCAGAAAGTGCATATCCGTCCTTGAGTACAGCACTTACGGTAACGTAACGCTCACGGTCCTTACGCTCGATGGTTGGAGGGATGGCACTCTCCTTTACTGTACCGATATCGCAGATACGGATGTTCTGTCCACGGCCGTTAGGAATCACCATGTTCTCGATATCTTCCATAGAGATACGGGCGTTAGGCTCATAGCGAACCTTGATATCGTATTCCTGACCATCCTCACGGAAGTATGAAAGCTGAGAACCAGTGATGATGTTACGGACATATCCTGCTGCTGTTGACAAACCGAGGCCTTGCTGGGCAAGTTTCTCGCGGTCGAACTCAACAACGATTTCTGGCTGATAGTCAGAACGTGAGATAACAGTCTGGGCAACCATCTCGTTCTCGCTCAGCTTGGCAGAGAGTTCGTCGGCAATCCTACGTGTTGCGTCAAGGTCATAACCGTAGATCTCGAATGTGGCTGTTGACTGACCGCCCATTGCTGCAGCTTGCTGACCACCGAGCATTACACGGTATTTTGCCAGTTCTGGTATCGCCTTCAAGTCGGCACGCATCTCGTCACAGATAGCAGCCAGGCCCTTGTCACGCTCGTTGGATGGCACCATCATGATGTTGAATGAGATGATGTGTGAACCGTTATCGGAAAGTGAAGCGAAGGTGTTGTTGTCACCTGCCTGACCTACTGTGAAGTTACATGACTGTATATCGTCGCCGTATCTGTCCTGCCACTTCTTAACGAGGCTCTTGGCAAGTTCTTCGGAAATCTCTACACGAGTACCGATAGGCAACTGTACGGAAACACCGATACGACCTGAGTCGTTGGCTGGGAAGAACTCAGACTTGATGCCGAATATAGAGGCAAGGCTGATAGACACGACAAAGAGGCATAGACAAGAGATGATAACCGTTGCACGATGACGTACAGCCCAGTTGATGCGTCTCTCATACCAGTCGTCAAGATTATCGAGACCATTGCTGATAGGTGTGTATATCTTCTTGAACAAACCGCTCTGGCGCTTCTTCAACCTAAGCATCAAAGAACAAAGCATAGGGGTGAAGGTGAGGGCTGAGATTGTAGAGATGGTCATGATGATACACATCATCCAACCCAGCTGCTTGAAGAGCACACCTGCCATACCCGTTACCATTGTCAATGGGAAGAACACGGCTATCATGGTCAATGTAGAAGCGACAACGGAGATAGCAACCTCCTGTGTGGCATGAACGGCAGCCTGCTTTGGAGAAGAGCCACGCTCGATATGCGTTGTCACGTTCTCAAGTACCACGATGGCATCATCCACCACGTTACCGATAGCGATTGAGAGACATGACAGGGAAATCATGTTGAGTGAACCGCCCGTTGCATACAGATAGATGAATGAAGCTATCAGAGACATAGGGATGGTGATGACGATAATCATCGTAGCACGCCATCTGCCGAGGAATATGAATACCACGAGAGCCACAAAGAGCATAGCGTAGGCTATTGTTTCCTCAAGAGAACCGATAGTATTCAGAATGTTGTCTGAGGTATTAACGATGATACCCAGCTTAACGTCTGGCGGAAGGTTCTTCTGCAGTTCTGGAATCTTCTGCATCACAGCATCAGAGATAGCCACAGAGTTGGCACCTGACTGCTTCTGAACGATAATCATAGCACCCTGAACACCGTTGGTGAATGTCTTCTGAGAACGCTCCTGAAGGTTATCCACAATACGTGCCACATCCTTCAGATATACGTTTACGCCATTGTGAGAGCCCACGATAACGTTGTTCATCTCACTTGGGTCGCTGAACTCACCCTCTACGCGGACGGTAAATGTCTGTGTACCTACATCCACCGTACCGTTGGTGATATTGCGGTTCTCAGCGCTGATGGCAGAGCTGACCTGCAAAGGAGAGAGACCGTAAGCCTCCATCTTGCGAGGGTCGAGGTAGATGTTAATCTCACGCTCAGGAGCACCAGAGATACTTACAGAACCTACACCATCGATACGTGCCAATGGGTTTGCCACACCATCGTCCAGAATCTTATAGAGAGCCTGCTGTGATTCCTTTGCCTGCACAGAGAGCATCATGATAGGAATCATATCGGTAGAGAACTTGAACAAGACTGGTTTCTGCGCTTCGTCAGGAAGTGAGTTTGATACCATGTCAAGTTTGTCTCGCACGTTGTTTGTCAACGCATCAATATCATATCCGTACTCAAACTGAAGTGTGATTACAGATACGTTCTCACGAGAGTTACTTGTGATATGCTTTAAATGCTCCACTGAGTTCAAGGTGTTCTCAAGCGGGCGTGTAACGTTATTCTCAATATCATTAGCCGACGCACCGTTGTAGTACGTCATGACCATGATCGTGTTGGTATCAATATCCGGATAAAGGTCAATAGGGAGCTTTATCAGGGAGAAGATACCGAAAATGATGACTGCCGCAAAGCAGAGGCTTGTCATAATCGGTCGTTTGACCGCGCCTTCGTATAAGGTCATAGTTTATTTACTATTTAGCTATTTACAATTTACTTTACCACCTTAACCTTCTTGCCTTCTGCAAGACGGGCCTGACCTGCTACTACTACCTGCTGGCCGTCCTCTACACCTGAGAGAATCTCGTAGTTTGTGCCGATATGCTTGCCGAGCACAACTTTGTTGTATGAAACGGTGCTTGTGCTTGGATTATAGACATACACGTAACGGTCGCCGGCACCAATCTGCTTTACAAGTGAGAGGTCTGGAACAACAACGTGGTTCTGGTTGCCGTAATTCACGGTCACGCGGGCGAACATACCCGGACGTACCTTCTGCTTTGGGTTGTTTATAGTAACCTCGACAGGGAAGGTATGTGTAGCTATGTCGATAGAAGGAGAAACGGTTGTAATCTTACCTGTGAAGGTCTCGCCTTCGTATGAGTCAAGTGTAAGGTTTACTGACTGTCCCTTCTTAACGTCCTTGTAGTGTATCTCTGATACGTTCATCACAACCTTTACTGGGTTTGTCTTCTCGATTGTGAGGATAGGAGCACCACCATACATATCGCCGTTGTCATAGTTACGTGCTGTTACTACACCGCTCATAGGTGCATAAAGCTGGGTGTTGCGTGACATCTGGTTGTACTGTGATTCCATAACCTCGATCTGCATCTTGGCATTGTCATACTCTGCCTTTGATGCGCCACCTACCTTGTAAAGCTCGCTTGTGCGGTTGAATTCTACCTTCTGGTTGTCAATCTGAAGCTTCAACTGGTTGAGGCTTGAAGCGTCAAGCTGAACGAGCAACTGTCCCTTGCTAACCTGATCGCCTACGTCAACGAGAATTCTCTCAATACGGTAAGCCATGTTAGGAGAGATGTTGTTCTTTAGGTCACTCTCTACTGTTGCTGTGTATTCCTCTGTCTGGGCAATACTCTCGCTCTTTACTGTTGCGAGTTTTACTTCAACAGCCAAATCGGCTGCTTTCTTATCATCTTTCTTTTCTCCGCATGAGCAGACAAATGCTGCTGCAAAAATCGGTATGATATATTTGAATTTCATATTATATAATTTTCACTTGCTTTAGCTTGATGAGCTTCAGCGAATAATTCTCAATTGTCAATTTTCAACTTTCAACTTTCAATTAGTTTACTCTCTTCCCAAAGTGTAGTCGAGATCTGCCTTGTTTGTGAGATAGTCATAGATGCTCTGACGATAGGTCAACTCTGCCTGTGTAAGAGCCGTCTCACTCTGGTTGAGTTCAAGGATTGTGCCACGACCTACATCATATCTCTTAGCCGAGATTGTTACGGCCTTGTCTGCCTTGCGTACAGCTTCGCGATCTGACTCCAGCTTTGCGATTGTAGTGAGCATGTTCTGGCGATAGCTCTGTGCTGCCATTGAAAGCTGACGTATAGTGTTTGTGCGAGTATCTGCCAACTTCTCTATCTGAATCTTGTTACTCTTCAGCTTTGTCCAGTTGCTTGCCTGGAAAATAGGAACTGTAACAGAAAGGGCAAGTGTTGAACTTGGAGAATACCTATAGTTGAACACATTCCAATTCTCGTTTGAGTATGATGTATATGAACCCTGAAGTTGCATACCGACTGTTGGAAGGAAGTTGGTACGCAACAGCTTATTTGAACGCTCAAGCATACTCTGGTTCATGTCAAGCTGACGAACCGAGGTGTTGTTTGAAAGCTCGTTCTCGTTGACCTCTGCCTTGGCAAGTGTAAGATTCTTCTCGTATGCCTTGAGAGAGTCCTTGATGTTTATGTCAATATTGGTTGTTACGCCCATGAGAACCTTCAGACGAAGTAGTGCGAGGGTGAGACCTGTCTCGGCGCTTGTCACGCTTGAACCCATAGAGCGCATCTGAACCTCTGCTGTAATCTTGTCGTATTCGCTCACCTTGCCGACTTGGAATTTCTTGTCAACAACCTCGTAGTTCTCCTTGGCTACATTGTAGCTGCGCTGGATCACGTCGCGGCTGTCCTTTGAGAGAAGGGCTGCGTAGTATGCCTTTGTAACCTGATTGATGAGGTCAAGGCGTGAGGAACGAGCCTTTTCCTGAGCAAGAAGGATGTCCTCCTTGGTCAGTTTCATGTTCTGATAAACTGCTGGGGCATAGATAGGCAAAGTCATGGTAAGACCACCAGTAGCGGTCGTAGTACCATCAGAACCCATCTTGAATTCTCCCATAGCTGTCTTGATTGCAGCCACCTGAATACTGTGCGAGAGTGAAAGGCTTGCACTTACAGAAGGCAGAAGTGCCTGCCATGCTTCCTTATCGGCAATCTCTTTTAATTGAATGTCTTTGTCGGCTACTTTTATCGTCGGATTCTCCGCCAGCGCTATCTCTATAGCTTTCTTGAGGTCGAGATCCATATTTCCGACAGATGCTGCTCTGTTTCCTTGCGCGTGTGATATGTTCGGCGTAGCAAGCGAAACAAGGGCAGAGACAATAAGTGTCATGCACTTTTTGTTCATTGTGTCTATTATAATCTTTGGTTTAACTGAAAAAACTTTGTGCAAAGGTAAAGTTTTTTCACCATATATCATCCATGTTATAATATTATTAATATTATTTAACAGATGCAGATTGCCAAAATCGGTAAAAATGACTATTTTTGCACATTATGCGGTATAAATCATTCATAATCTCGTCCATTTTCTTGCTCTTTTGCCTTGCTGTTGAGGCGAAGGATGCTAATCCCAAGTCTGGCACTATGACGGCAACCGAACTTTTTAATAAGGTGTATAATCTCGTCTTCGGTCCTCAAGGCTCGGCTCTGTCATATAAGGTCAATATCATAGGTCTTTACAGAACCGAGGGTAACATCGTTTACAAAGGCAAGAAACTGCATTATTCCGAGGCCCGATATATGGCTTGGGAAGATGGGATAACCGCCTATATGGTTGATAAGAAGAAACAGCAGGTGAATATCTATCGTTTTGATGATGACAACAAAGACAAGTACCTTTCCAAGTTCAAGTATGACGTCAAGAATTTCGATTACTCCTATGTTACGGAAGGCGATTTCTATCTTGTTACGGCAAAGGTCAAGAATCCGAGTTTCTTCGGCATCAGGTCGGTTACGGCAAAGGTTCGCAAAGACAACCTGTATCCTGTGAGCCTTACTATCAAATTAGCTCTTCTTCGCACTACTGTTCAGATATCAAATTTCAGAAGCGGTAAGATTGCCGACAGCAATTTCGTCTTCCCGAAAGAGAAATTCAAGGGCTACCAGTTTATTGACCATAGGAACGAGAAGTGATTTTGATTAAAAAATGGATATATGGACGACAAGATGCGTAAGCCAACTTCAGACGAGTTGCGACTTATAGAATATTTGGCAAATAAGGCTGATTATGATTTAAGTGCGGATTTCCGTGAACATATTTATATCCAGCCCAACGGCAACGTCTTGGGGGGATGAATAGAATACAAACAACGGCCTGAAAGGCCAACGAGCACCCAGCCCAGGGTATCACCCTGGGAATAATTAATTACAAATCTAATAACGCCCTGTAAGGGCAAAAGCATTACAATTATGGCACAATCGCTATGTAAAATATATTTGCATATCATCTTCCATGTGAAGACAACCAGTCCGCAAATTGCCAATGAGCATCTGGAACGTATGCATAGCTATATAGGACAGTTGGTCAATACTATTGGCTGTAATGTAATCCGTGTGGGCGGTATTGGTGATCATGTTCATATTGTATGTGTGCTATCGAGAAATGAGAATGTTTCACATCTTGTGGAAGAGATTAAACGCAATAGTAGCCGATGGATAAAGACATTAGCCCCGATTTATGAGCATTTTGCATGGCAGAGTGGCTATGCGGTCTTTTCTGTCAGCCAATCGCAAGTCGATAAGGTGATTGATTATGTTGTCAATCAGGCAGAACACCACAAGAAACAGAGTTTTCGAGAGGAATATCTGAATTTTTTACGACTATATAACATAGAATATGATGATAGATATGTTTTATCCGATTGAATGCTTTTGCCCTTTCAGGGCGTAAGGAGGACGATACTCAAAACCCAGGGCGATGCCCTGGGCTGTGCGCAACCCCTGCCCTTTCAGGGCGCAATTTGGCAGTATTTTATTACCGTATAGGTCTATTTCTCATTCCCATAACGGGCTTTCTTCCTTGCAAGAAAGTCCGCTTTTCTTTACCTCTTCCTCCTAAGATCATCCATCAGTCCTCCATCGTTTGTCCATCGCTACTCCATCGAAACGATGGACTTGCGATGGAGTAACGATGGAGTAACGATGGAGTATCTACGGACTTAAGACGAAGAAATAACGGATTTTGTGCTATTAAATAGCGGTTTGACGGATAGATGTTCATTCCTGTTTTTAAGTATCTATTCGGCGATTATTGCATAGCTTGATAGTTGAATCTATGTAATATTATGCAAAAATGTGAAATAAGTGTTATTTATTGTGAAAATAATAGCAAATGTGATATATTATTTCTATATTTGCAAACGTTTTTCGATGCACTTGCATCAATGCTGTCCTTTTAGAATACGTAATTGTTTGCACATCAGGATGAAATGAAGACGATTAAGTTTTTTACAATCATCTACTGAAGTTGAATTTTATGATTTAAAATCATAGTTTATATTTTTTTTCAAACTTTAATTTATTAATTTTATCAAACCAAAATGAAAAAATTTTTACTTGTTTTATCATGTTGCCTGGCAACATGGTGTAGTGTTCTGGCTGGACCGAAGAGTTCTCCAGAAATTAGTTTGATGCAGGCAAGTGCACCTGCGGCAACAAATTATCCTGCTGTGATAAATAGTGCTTATCACGATCCATACAAACATGTAATTGTAGTGAATTGTGATCAGAATAATTCTGGTTCTTTGGCTTTTTTTAGGGAACTCGGAGGTAATCGACCGGAAATTTATAGGGATAAAAATTCATCAATAGGTAAAGGCAAGACTGTAGAGATACCACTCGAACGTGAATGGGAGTTGGCCGAGGGCATTACAATTTTGATTTCTGTTGGTGATGGTGTTAATATTTGTGGTGGAAGATATGTAAGACTGGAACATCCAAACGCAGATGCAAAAATTAGCAAGATTTCTTATATCCCTGCAAGTAAGAAAGTTAGGGTGGAATATTCTATAATTAATCCTAAATCTGATCTCTGTTATATAAGGGTGACTAAGGATCGTTTAAATGGTCAGGAAATTGTCCCTAAAACAAATATTTCTTCAAGTTCGACTGTGTTTGAAATTCCTTCATCAAAATTCACAAAAGGTGCACTTTATTGTGTTGAAATATCTGTCGGGAGCAGCGTAAAGAAATATCAAAACTATATATTTGATAACGTACGTAGTGGATATATGGGTAAGGTGTCTTTCGATGATGTTAGTCCACGTATCGTATTTAATTATAACATCAAGAATGCTAGTAATCCTTATATTGCTATAAAGCAAGGCTCAAAAGATGGACCAGTTGTTAAGAAAATTCAAATTGAAAATACTAATGGCGATTATAAAGACGCTTTCCTTTATAGCTATAGTACAGTTTTGAAAGAAAAAACAACTTATGTAGCTGGTCTGTATGATGGATCAGAGGATTTGCGTATTTTTAGCGAGTATTTCAGAATTCCTGAAAAGAAAAAGGATAATTACACTTATAATTTTATCTGTCCTTGGGATCCAAATATTAACATGTTTCATATTATACTAAGCAAAAATGTTGATCCTAATGTTAAAGTAAATATTTGGGTTGAACCAATGAATGGTGGTACATATCAATATACAGTTTCTAATGGTGATCCTAAAGAGGATTATTATTTTGGAATGCCGTCTTGGTGTAAAGGAAAATATTATGTTGTAAGAGTTAGGTGGACAAATGGAGAAGAATGGTCATGTCTAATACTGCCCTAATATACAATGTGACTGCAAACTCTTTTGAACTTCTTATTTAAATTTGATTTTTAAATGTTCTAATATAGATGGTGGGCGCTCTAATGCGCTCACCATTTTTATGTTTTTTCTCTCACGTTTCAATCATTTGCCTCCCTCGTTTCGTTTTTCGCAACAAATAAACTTTGTCCATGTTAGTTTTCGTTTTCTTTAGTCCTTCCTCCTAAGATCCTCCATCAGTCCTCCATCGTTAGTCCATCGATGGAGTATCTACGGACTTGAGGCGAACAAAGAACGATTTTTTTCATTACCGAATTTGGTCGTTTGGGAAAATGTTGTTATCTTTGCACGAAAATAACATCAACCTAAAACAATATGGAAAAAATTAAGCCTATTCTGAAGATTATAGGAATTGCTATTGTTACATTTATAGCATTATTGGTCTTTGATCTGTTATGTCGTGTCATAATGGACGCTTTTGGTGTTTCTGTACCCAGATATGTGCGTGAGATAATTAAGATATTGATTTTGGTAGCGGTGTTATGGAAATATGTCTTAAAAAAAAGAAATTGATTGCTTTTATCCGGAAAAAAATAACCTAAATCAATTATGGAAAAATTTAAGCCTGTTCTCAAATTTTGTGGGATTTATATTGTGACAGTCATTGCATTAGTGGTTATGGATATGTTTTACCGTGCTATGATAGATGTCTTTGGCATTACAGTTCCGAAATCCGCATTTGATACGGTAATAGCAGAGAGTTTTATTTTGGTTTCTGTAATAGTCGCATGGAAATATGGCTTGATAGACTTGCCTTTAGAATTTAAGAATGGCAGAGATACGTTGTCTAAAAATGCACTTTCATTATTTGCGGGCGTTTTATGGGTGGTAGTTATAAAGTTTCTGCAATATATACATATACCTGACAATGTTGATTTTAATGTTGATGGCCCAAAAGATGTTTTACTGATCTATAGTCATCTTTCAGAAACGTGGTTTGGCTTGTTTATGGTCGGCATAGGGGGACCTTTGACAGAGGAATTGTTTTTTCGGACAGCAGTTCTTGGGTTGATGTTACGGAGTGGTGTAAAACCATGGGTGGCTATTGTGTTGTCGGCTTTTTTGTTTGGTATATTCCATCTTAATGTTTGGCAATTCGTTGGTTCGGGGTTGTTTGGCTTAATGATTGGATATATTTACTACAAGACGAACAACATATTGGTAGTAATGATAATTCATATCTTTAACAATACTTTTGGGGTTGTCTTACTTGGAATGGCTATTTGGAAATTTAATGCCCCAAATGTTGTAGGCATATCCATAAGTGTGGTATTTATGATTGCTTTTGCCATAGCTGGTGTTTTAGTCATGAAACGTTTCTGTTCTCAATATCCCCAACCTCAATTTGTGGAAAATGATGAGTCTGACGAGCAGGTAATGGAATAGTGCTAAATGAATTTCTCTTTTCTTACCATCTTTCTTTAGAATGGCACGCCCTTTGTTTATTCAGGATAAATTATAAACAAAAAAAATAATGGAAGAAAAGGAAATAAACATAGAGGAACTGCTGAAAAAGGCTGAGAATGAGCAGGAAGCAAAGGCTCCTGAGTCTGAAGAGAACGTTAACGCTGAGGCTGCGACTGACACAAATGTCACAGAAGAAGAGACAAAGACTGACGAAGAGTCAGCACCTGCTGACCCTTTGGCAGAACTCCAGAATCAGGTAGAGGAACTCAAGAAGGAAATGCTCTACAAGCAGGCTGAGTTCGAGAACTACCGTAAGCGTACTATCAAGGAGAAGGCTGAGCTTATCCTCGGTGGTGGTGAGAAGACCATCAAGGAGATTCTGCCTGTGCTCGATGATTTTGAGCGTGCTCTTGCCGATAAGACAGAAGACCCTAATGCTATTCGTGAGGGTATGCAGCTTATTTTCAACAAGTTCGTTTCTACACTCGAGAAACTGGGTGTGAAGAAGATCGAGACTGAGGGTGCAGACTTCAATGTGGATTTCCATGAGGCTATCGCACTTGTTCCGGGACTTGGTGATGAGATGAAGGGTAAG
Source organism: uncultured Prevotellaceae bacterium (assembly GCA_902801155.1). Taxonomy (GTDB): domain Bacteria; phylum Bacteroidota; class Bacteroidia; order Bacteroidales; family Bacteroidaceae; genus Prevotella. The sequence continues at coordinate 26,520 of CADCHG010000003.1, forward strand.
GTTATCGATTGCACAAAGACCGGTTACATGCTCAATGATAAGGTAATACGTCACGCACAGGTAGCTGTGGGTCAGTAATATAAGGAAAGGGAGAATTTTATGGCAAAAAGAGACTATTACGAGGTGCTTGGCGTTGATAAGTCGGCAAGCGCAGCAGAGATAAAGAAAGCCTACCGTAAGTTGGCTATCAAGTATCATCCTGACAAGAATCCTGGCAACAAGGAGGCTGAGGAGAAGTTCAAAGAGGCTGCTGAGGCGTATGCTGTGCTTTCTGATGAGCAGAAGCGTCAGCAATATGATCAGTTCGGTTTCAACGGTCCTAACGGCTTTGGCGGAGACGGTGGCTTTGGTGGCTTCGGAGGTGGATTCTCTATGGATGACATCTTCTCAGCATTCGGCGACATCTTCGGAGGTCATAGCGGCTTCGGAGGTGGTTTCGGCGGCTTCGGCAGAGGTGGTGGTCGTCAGCAGCACCGTGGAGCAGACCTTCGTCTGAAGGTGAAGCTTACTCTGCAGGAGATTTCAACAGGTGTTACGAAGAAGTTCAAGGTTCGTAAATACGTTACCTGTGATTGCTGTCACGGCTCTGGTGCAGAGGCTGGTAGCGGTACAGAGACTTGTAACACATGTCACGGCTCAGGCTATGTGGTTCGCTCAAAGCAGAGCATTTTTGGAATGATGCAGACACAGAGCCCTTGTCCTACTTGTGGTGGCGAGGGTACTGTAATCAAGAATAAGTGTAAGAAATGTAACGGCGAGGGCGTTGTCCTTGGCGAGGAAGTAGTTGAGGTCAACATACCTGCAGGTGTTCAGGACGGTATGGTTGTGAATGTTGCAGGCAAGGGAAATGCCGGCAAGCGCAATGGCGTGAACGGAGATATTCAGGTGTTCATCACAGAAGAGCAGAACGATGTGTTTGTTCGTGACGGCAACGACTTGATTTACAATCTCTTGCTCGACTTCCCAACAGCCGCTCTTGGTGGCGAGGTTCTTGTTCCTACGGTTGACGGACATCAGGCAAAGGTTACGATACAGCCAGGTACTCAGCCTGGTACGGTAATGCGACTTCGTGGTAAGGGACTTCCTGCTGTTTCCGGCTACGGCTATGGCACAGGTGATATTCTCATCAACGTCAGCATATACGTTCCTAAGACACTCAACAAGGATGAGCGCAAGGCTATCGAGGCTCTTCGCGAGAGTGAGAACTTCCAGGGCGACAAGCAGACGAAGAAGTCAATCTTCGACAGATTCAAGAATTATTTCTAATAAGAAATAAGGGCTAATTTATCGCCTTCCGGCTCGCTCCCTACGGGGGAAGTCCGATGTTGATAACATCGGAGTATGTGTCAGGAGCGGGGGGAGAGGCCGCTTTTTAATATGAACTATTCAGAGACATTAGAATATCTATACACAAGCACCCCCGTTTTTGAGCGAGTGGGTGCTTCTGCGTATAAGGAGGGCTTGGAGAATACCATAGCCCTTGATAATCATTTCGGTAATCCGCATACCCTTTACAAGACCATCCACGTAGCTGGAACTAATGGTAAGGGCTCAACCTCACATACCCTTGCGGCAATACTCCAGAGTGCAGGCTATCGTGTAGGACTATATACCTCTCCGCATCTTGTGGATTTCTCTGAGCGAATCCGCGTGAATGGAGAGCCTATAAGTCATGAGTATGTCGTTGATTTCGTGCGTGATAATAAGGATTTCTTTGAACCACTTAATCCTTCTTTCTTTGAAATCGTTACGGCTATGGCTTTCCGCTATTTCGCTGAGAAACACGTAGATATAGCCGTTGTTGAGGTGGGACTTGGCGGTCGTCTTGATTGCACAAATATCATTTCTCCAGTCTTGTCGGTTATCACAAACATCTCATTTGACCATACAGGTTTTCTTGGTGATACTCTTGCGAAAATAGCCGTAGAGAAGGCTGGAATCATCAAGCCTAAGACTCCAGTTGTGATAGGAGAATATTTGCCTGAGACTCTTCCTGTATTCCGTCAGAAAGCTGAGGAAATGAATGCAGAACTGATACTTGCGCAGGATAGGGTAGGGCAGTATTCTGTTCCCGAATTCCAACTTAAGGGAGCGTGTCAGGAACGTAATCTTCAGACAATTCTAACGGCTGCCCATGAACTTATACGTCTTGGCATTCTCTCTGATGAAAAGCCTATACTAGAGGGCTGTGCCCGCGTCTGTGACTTAACAGGTCTTCGTGGCCGTTGGGAAACTCTCTCAGAATCACCTCTTACTATATGTGATACTGGTCATAACCTTGCTGGATGGGAATTCCTTGCTCCCCATATATATAAGGTGTATGAGGAAAAGAAAGCGCAGAATCCAGATACAAGGCTTCGTATAGTCTTTGGAATGGTTGATGACAAGGATATCAATTCGGTTCTTTCGCTCTTGCCGAAGGATGCTTGCTATTATTTTTGTCAGGCTTCCACCCATAGGGCTATACCTGTGGAAAAGGTGGTTGCGTTGGCTGCAGAGCATGATCTTAAAGGTAAGGGCTTCCCTTCTGTCGTGGAGGCTTATGAAAAGGCAAAGGAAGATGCCTCTGATGCTGATTTCATCTTCGTAGGAGGTAGTAGCTATGTGGTTGCTGATCTCTTGTCCTCTTCACTTTTTCAATAAAAAAGAGACAAATCCTTGTTTTTACGGAAAAAATCACTATCTTTGCACTCAATAATAATCATTAAAACTGTTTTCTATGACACCACACATTAATGCCAAGGATGGTGCTTTTGCAAAGACCGTTCTTATGCCGGGTGATCCGCTTCGTGCAAAGCTTCTGGCAGATACATTCCTTGAGAATGCTGAACTCGTAACTGACGTTCGTAATATATATGGCTATACAGGCACTTATAAGGGCGTTCCTGTAAGCGTTATGGCTTCTGGCATGGGTATGCCGAGCATCGGTATCTATTCTTGGGAACTGTTCTCTTTCTATGGTGTAGAGAATATCATCCGTATAGGTTCTGCTGGTAGCTATTCTGCTCAGCTTGACGTGCTTGACGTGGTTCTTGCTAAGGAGGCTTATAGCGAGTCTTCATTTGCTAAGACTTTGAGCGGATATGATAAAGATACAATCATTCCGAGCAAGAGTGTGAATGATGTTATTATACAGGCAGCAAAGGATGCAGATATTGAGTGCAAACTTGCGCGTGTTCATTCATCTGACGTCTTCTATACTAAGGAATCATGGCAGGATATCCATGCACGTACCAAGTGCGACTGTGTGGAGATGGAGGCTTTTGCCCTCTTCCATAATGCTAATGTCCTTGGCAAGAATGCCGCTTGTCTGCTTACCATCAGCGATTCCTTCGTGAATAAGCGAGAACTGACTTCTGACGAGCGTCAGAACTCATTTAAGAACATGATGACCGTAGCTCTTGAGGCTGCAATAAGACTTTACCAGAAGTGAAAAGTGAAGAGTGAAGAGTGAAAAATTTGAATTACCTTTTATTGCGATAATTTTATTATCGACTATAAACTGCAATACAAACTTAAATTTTTCACTCTTCACTTTTCACTCTTCACTTTTCACTTGAGCTATGCGAAAGTTGAAAAAATGAAAGTAAATCCCGAAACATACGAAGGACTTACTCATCCGGCATACGTGTTGGAAGAGAAGCGTCTGCGCAGAAACCTTGCCCTCATTCTTGATGTGGCTGAGCGCTCAGGTGTTGAGATAATCCTTGCATTCAAGGCGTATGCCCTTTGGAAGACCTTCCCGATCTTCCGTGAGTATATATCAAGTACTACGGCTTCAAGTCTTTCTGAGGCTCGCTTGGCGTATGAGGAGTTTGGCGCTCCTGCACATACATTCTCTCCTGCATATACGGACTATGAGATTGATGATATTGCGCGGATGTCGAGTCATCTAACGTTCAATTCGCTTTCGCAGTATGAGCGATATCATAATCGGGCAAAGGCTGTTAATTCGGCTATAAAGCTTGGTGTACGTGTAAATCCTGAGTATTCCGAGGTGGGTACTGATATTTATAACCCTTGTGCTCCTGGCACTCGCTTTGGCGTACTTGCTGAAGACCTTCCAGATAAGCTTCCGGCGGATATAACGGGTTTCCATTGCCATTGTCATTGTGAGAGCGGTTCTGACGTCTTCCAACGCACTCTCGTACATATAGAGGAAAAGTTCAGTAAGTGGTTTCCGCAGCTAGAATGGATAAACTTCGGCGGCGGACATCTTATGACCCGTGCTGATTATGATGTTGAGCTACTTGTCTCTATCCTTACTGATTTCCGTAAGCGTTATCCAAACCTCAAGGTCATTCTTGAACCAGGTTCTGCCTTTGGTTGGCAGACTGGTCCTTTAGTCTCTCATGTTGTTGATATAGTAGAGAATCACGGCATTCGTACGGCTATTCTTGATGTCAGCTTCACTTGCCATATGCCTGACTGCCTTGAAATGCCTTATCATCCTGCTGTTCGTGGGGCAGAAACTATAGAGAATGCTTTGGATCGTTTAGAGGGTGACTACATTGGTGGCGTTAGCGGCTCCCTTCCTACGGAGAAGGGTGAGGGAAAGTCCGATGTTGATAACATCGGAGTATGTGCAAGAGGCCGCAGTTCCTTCCTCTACCGTCTCGGCGGAAACAGTTGTCTCTCTGGCGACTGGATGTCAGCGTGGCGTTTTGATCACGAGCTTCAGATAGGTGAGACCATCATTTTTGAGGATATGCTTCATTACACCACAGTAAAGACATGTACCTTCAATGGTATAAGTCATCCTGCAATCTGTCTTTTGCGTGAGGATAACGAGCTTGTAACCCTACGTGAGTATTCCTATGAGGATTATCGAGATAGAATGGATTGATATAAATCAATCCGCATGGAAATAAGAATGATTTTTTCATTGTATCATTCTTTTGTTTCAAAAATAATTACTACCTTTGCACTCGCAATTGAGAAATCAATGGCAAATATAACCAAATGGTGGATGTAGTTCAGTTGGTTAGAGCGTCAGATTGTGGTTCTGAATGTCGTGGGTTCGAGCCCCACCCTCCACCCTTAAAAGCGTAGGTCTTTTTTAGGACTTACGCTTTTTCTTTTTGTTTGGGAAAGAATACGTCGTTATACTTTTAATATAAGGTGAGTCGATGAATTTCCATATAAACAGATAAATCCGTTTCCTTTTCGCTTCGTATATTCTTAGAGCTTGGCTATAACGATAAGATACTCCTTGGCGATAGATGTTTGGAATATTGGAAATATGAGTCAAAAAAACTCTTGAAATATCCTTCCTGAGAATTTAATATTTCCGACCATGTGTAAGGCTGCTTGAAAATATTCGATTCTCACGCGGCGGAAAAGTTGAAAAGTTGTTGCTTATGGACAAATTTGAAGATTGAGAATTGGGAAAATATGAACAGTATTGTTCTTTAGGCGTTAGTCCTAACATCGAATATAGCACTCTATTGAAGTGTTAAATGTTCACTTTTTATCAGTTTTTTGTTCAAAATTGTTAAATTTTCTATGTTTTGTGCTTAAACGTAGTTAGAAAGCGTGTAATTTTGTGGAAGTTTGTGTTACATATTGGATAGTCTCCTTTTAAGGCTTTGAATATTAAGTGGTTATGCTTTTAAATTTTAGAAAATGTAACAAATATGAAAGTGTCAAAAATTGTGAAAAAGTGTGTTTTTTACAAATATAAAATATACCAAACAAAAAATGTAACAAATGAGTATTGTATATGTAACAGCTGGATTTGTCTAAAATATATTAAAAGTGTACCTTTGTAACCAGTTTTGTAGATCAACCTAGAAAAATTTTTAAAAAAAACCAAATTATTAACTTAAACTTATCGAAAAATGCGAAAACTTGAAAAGTTGGGAACTTGGAGCAGAACATTTCTCCTCCTTTCCGTCCTTTGCTTCTTTACAGTACTCGCTCAGGCACAGACTGTAAAAGGTGTCGTAAGAGACCAGAACGGCGAAGCTGTCATCGGAGCGACTGTTAAGGTGTTAGGTGCCAGAGGTGGTACTGTAACTGACAACAAAGGACAGTATTCAATTGATGCGCCATCAGGTTCTATCCTCACGGTTAGCTATGTTGGTTATCTGACAAAGCAGATACGTCTGAGAGGCGAGAATATGGTTGACGTAACTCTTATGGAAGATAACACAACCCTTAATGACATCGTTGTCATTGGTTATGGTACTCAGAAGAAATCAGACCTTACAGGTTCTGTGGCTTCTGTAAAGGCAGAGGAACTGAAAGGCCTTTCTACAACTGATGCCGGAGCTGCACTTCAGGGTAAGGCTTCTGGTGTTCAGGTCTTGAATGGTTCTGGTAAGCCAGGTGAAGGTGCTAAGATCCGTGTCCGTGGTTATTCTTCTAACTCTGATCAACTTGAACCTCTTTATATTGTAGATGGTCTTAAAGTAAGTAGCATCCAGTATCTTGACCCATCAATGATTGAGTCTATGGAAGTGTTGAAGGATGCTGCTTCTGCTGCTATCTATGGTATTGAGGCTGGTAACGGTGTCGTACTTATCACTACTAAGAGTGGTCAAAAAGGTACAGGTACCATTAATTATACTGGTAAGTTCACTAACCAGATGTTAGGTCATACTCCAGAGCTCCTTAACGCTTCAGAGTTCAAGGACTGGATGACTATGGTGCAGGGTGCTAATAACACTATCAACAAGGATATGGAAACATATCAGAAACAGTATGGTTGGGATCCTAACACTGATACAAACTGGCTTGACGAGTTCTTTGAGGATACTTGGGCTGCACAGCACACTCTCACCTTCCAGGGTGGTAACGACCGTGGCTCTTATTTCCTGAGCACAAGCTATGTAAATCAGGACGGTATCGTTAAGGGTAACAAGGATAAGTATGAGCGTCTTACAGCTCAGATTAATGCTGACTATCAGATCAAGGATTGGTTGAAGATCGGTACAAACACATCTATCGAGAAGTGGTCTTCACGTGGCATTTCTCAGAATGGTTATGGTTCAGCATTCGAAATGCTTCTCGTAATGGATCCTCTGACTCCTGTATATTGGACAAACCCAAGCCAGATGCTTGAGACATATCGCGATTACTACAATAATCCAGATAGTAAATATAAGCTCTATGGCGATGAGAATGGACAGTATTCAACATCTTATTTCAACCAGCGTCTCGCTGGTGGTCACCCATTCACTCAGCGTGATCGTGCTCAGCAGAAAGATAGCGGTATTAACGTAAACGGTTCTGCTTTCATGAACATCACTCCAACGAAGTGGCTTACATTCACATCTCGTCTTGGCTATCGTCTCTGGTTCAACAACCAGACTAACTATGATGAGCCATACTATATCAATGCTCAGGGTGGTGCACAAAATGGTCGTAGGCTTTTTGATAAGAAGGGACATGGCACATTCTACCAGTGGGATAACTTCGTTAACTTCAATGAGACATTCGGCAAGCACGGTCTTTCTGCAATGGCGGGTATGTCATACCAGCAGTACGACGATGACTTCTTGCAGGTAAATATTACAGGTTCTGATATCCTCAAGGATTATGGTCCAAACTTCAGATATCCAAGGAGTGTAAAGACTGGTGGTGACACAACTATTAGTCCTGATGGTGTGACAGGTACAAGTCGTAGCCTCTCATATTTCGGTCGTTTGATTTATAACTTCGATGATCGTTATAGCTTGCAGGGTAACATTCGTACTGATGCGAAAGATCTTTCTACACTTGGAAAGGATAATCGTTGGGGTACATTCTACTCTGGATCTGCAGCTTGGACATTCTCTAATGAATCATTCTTCAAGAATGCAGTTGACTCAAAGATTATGTCATTTGGTAAGATCCGTGTATCTTGGGGTAAAAACGGTAGCTTAGGTCCTTTGTCTGGTCGATATGCATATACCGCAGGCCTTAATACTAATGGCTCATGGTATAACTATGGACCAACAAATGCTGTAAATTATGGTTCTAAGCCAACTAACATTGCCAACCCAAATCTTACTTGGGAGGAATCAACACAGATTGACCTTGGTGCTGACTTCCGTTTCTTGAACAGTCGTCTCTCTCTCGGTGTTGACTGGTATAAGAAGCAAACCGTGGATCTTCTTCTTTCTGCTCAGATCGATAAACTCTCAGGTTTCGATTCAATGTATAAAAATGCCGGTAAGATTGAGAACACTGGTCTTGAAATCGAGCTTTCTTGGAAGGACAATATCGGTGACTTCAAGTATGGCATCTCCGCTAACATGGCAACTATGAAGAATAAGGTTATCGAGCTTAGTGATGATTGCCAGCTTATCTCAGGTGGAACTGTAAGTGGTGCTAGCCCAGCATCTATTACTTGCTATACAGAGCCTGGACACCCATTGTGGTATATGCGTGGTTATAAGTTCGCTGGAGCTGACGCAGAGGGTAAACCTCTCTTTGAGCATTATGAAAATGGTCAGGTTACTCTTGTAAATAGTCCAACACCTTCTGATTTGACAGATATCGGTTCTGGTTTTGCTGATGTTACTTACGGTATCACTCTTAATGCAGAGTATAAGGGTATTGACCTCACAATCTTCGGTACTGGTGCTGCAGGTAATGATGTATTCTACGGTCTCTATCGTACAGGTTACAACAATATAGCCAAGGGCGTTTACGACGACTTCAAGTCTGGCAAGTTAGGTGATGCTTCTATGGCTGCTGGTGTTGCAGAGCAGTTCTACCAGTCTTCTGCTATGGTATATGATGGTTCATACTTCAAGATCAAGCAGATTCAGCTCGGTTACACATTCCCAAAGAGCCTGACTCAGAAGGTTGCTATCGAGAATCTCCGCGCTTACATCTCTCTTGATGATTTCTTCACATTTACAAGCTATCCAGGTCTTGACCCAGAGACTACCACTTCTGATTATAACTGCCCAGGTCTTGATAGAGGTGCATACCCAATCATGAAGAAGATGGTTCTTGGTGTAAGTGTTACATTCTAATTAATTTAAATCGAATAGAAATATGAAAAAGATAATATTTTCAGTAGCTTTGCTTGCAGCTGGTGTTGCTTTTACATCATGCTCTGAGAATTTGCTCGATACTGAGCAGAAAGGAGTTGGCGACTCAAATAGCTTCTATAAGACTGATGCTGATGCCAAGTCTGCTGTTACAGCTATGTATGCTACATATATTGATGAGATTGCAGGTAATGAAGGTATTTGGAATGCATACCTCACGGGTATCAACTATCATTCAGATGATGTGCTCGCTGCTGGTGGTGGTACGGATGACCATTTGGACTTCCGTATCATGAATGAGATGCGTTATGATGCAAGTTCTGCTGCTCCAAATAAACTTTTCAACCACATATACAAGGCTGTCTATACGTCAAACGTAATCCTTCAGTATTTCGGTGGATCTGCAGATACTCCTGCCAAGAAGAAGGCTGTTGCTGAGGCAAGGGTAATGCGTGCATGGGCACATATGCTTGCTGCGCAGGTTTATTATCAGCCACCATTGGTTGACCATATCATTGGACTTGGTGAATATGTTGGTAATGAAACATCTCAACAGGATATTTTCAACTGGTGCGTAAAGGAGTGTGAAGAGTCTATTGCTGATCTTCCAGACCGTAATGGACCAAACGACAAGGAAGGTGCTTGGGTTGTAACTAAGGGCTTCGCTCAGTTCGTTGCAGGTAAGTCTGCTCTCTTCGCAGGTGACTATAAGAAGTGTGCAAGTGTAATCAAGCCACTTGTTGAGTCTTCTAATTATGCTCTTGTTCCTGGTGAGAAGTTCCGTGACCTCTTCCATGTAGAGGGTGACGGTTGCTCTGAGAAGATTTTCGAGTTCAACTATAAAACAAACACTGCTCCTGCAGGTGGTTCTGATGCTTGGCGTACAGGTAACGGACGTGGTCGTTGGATGGTTGCAAACGTATTCAACTGGCGTGGAGATGATATCGTAGGTGGCGGTAAGGCTCCAAAGATCTGTTCAACAGGAGGATGGGGCGGTGCTGCTATCCAGCAGGATTTCGCTCACAAGATGCTTGCCAATGATGGCGACAGCTATCGTCGTAAGGCTACATTCCTCACTTCTGACGAGTTCTTCTATGATGAGGATCTCTGTGGTTGGAATTCTGATGTTCAGAATGGCAAGCATTTGACTCTTGAAGAGAAGAAGTTCGATAAGAACCGTGGTATTAATAAAGAATCATTCTCTCGTAGTGACGTGATGGAGGTTAAGATGATGATGCATCCAAATGATGCGGACCTCTCAGTTGGTGACAACTGTAATAACACTAACGTATGTCTTGCTCGTCTTGCTGAGGCTTACCTCATCTATGCAGAGGCTTGTATCCAGAATGGTGATCTTGCTGAGGCACAGAAGTACATTAGAATGATTCAGGATCGTGCTGGTTCACAGACAAAGACGGAGAGTATAGCTTCTAAGGAAGAGGGTATGAAGATCCTTATGGACGAGAAGCAGTATGAGCTTTGGTTCGAGGGATGCCGTTGGTTCGATATCGTTCGTTGGGGTATTGCTAAGGAGTGCTTCGACAAGGTACTTGACCAGATTCCATACCAGACTGATGAGTACACAACTTCAAATGGTGCAAAGCCTCACAAGCTCGCTTATACTGTAAAACATCCATTTGCAAAGATCGGCGTATCTCTCAAATTTACTGAAGGTAAGAACGAGTACTGGCCACTTCCACAGGATGAGTTGGATGTAAATCCAAACTTGCATCAGGTACGTGGTTGGAAGAATAATAATTAAGACTTTGACAGAAAGTTAAATTCTTATAAATAAATTACACCGGATTAAGTATCATGCTTGATCCGGTGTTTTTTTATGCACTTTAGCGTTATTCTGCCTATTCAAAATGAACGTACTTCTAAGATGCGATCTAACTTACGATAATGTAAGTCCGTTATAAGTCCATTGTAAGTCCGTTATAAGTCCGTTGTAAATCCGTTGTAAGTCCGTTGTAAGTCCGTTCCAGATCCAATCCTATTTCTCTTTTTGAAGCGAAGGTAGAGCGAAGGTAGAGCGAAGGATGAACGAAGGCATATAGAAGGATGAACGAAGGTATAAAGAAGGGAGAACGAGGGTATAACGAAGGGTACGCATTATGATATAAAAAAGAACCACATCTCACGACGTGATTCTTCTAAATCGTTAAAAAACTAACCATAAAACACGGATATTGTTTATGATCCGTCTAACATTGTATTATTTTTAGGAATCTGATGCAAATGTACAAATAATACACCTTATTTCCAAAATATGATGTTTCATTATTATATTGCAACGTCACAAATGACACAAAGTGATATAATTGTAATATAGATGCGTGTTATATGTAACAGATAGGTAAATATTGTGTTTTAAGTATGCTATTTTGTAAAAGTATATGGTTGGGATAAAATAGTATAAGTGAAAAGAATGTGTAACAAATTATTTTTGATTTTGTAACGCTTTTATTTGCGAGTTTTTAATAATATTTGTACCTTTGCGACCGAAAATTTGTAGAATCAACCTGAAATTTTTTAACAATTTAATTCATTAACTTAAACTTATCAAAAAATGCGAAAACATGAAAAGTTCGGAACTTGGATCAGGTCATGCCTTATCCTTTCCATTCTTTGCATCTTTGCAGTTTGCGCTCAGGCTCAGACTGTATCGGGTATCGTAAAAGACTCAAGCGGTGAAGCTATCATCGGTGCTACCGTGAAGGTGTCAGGCTCAAATGGGGGTGCTGTCACCGATGCTAAGGGACACTATTCCGTTTCTGCTTCACGCGGGTCAATTCTAACCGTAAGCTACATTGGCTATCTCACAAAGCAGGTTCGTCTTAGTGGCGAGAATGTAGTTGATGTTGTACTTCAGGAAGACAACACAACCTTGAACGACGTTGTTGTCGTTGGTTATGGTGTTCAGAAGAAAAAGCTCGTTACAGGTGCTACTGTACAGGTAAAGGGTGATGACCTCGCAAAGCTCTCTACAACATCTGCTCTCTCTGCTATGCAGAGCCAGACTCCTGGTGTTTCAATTATGCAGAACAGTGGCCAGGCAGGTGAAGGCTTTAAGGTAAATATCCGTGGTATCGGTACTACTGGTAACTCTGATCCATTGTATGTTATCGATGGTGTTGCCGGTGGTAGTCTTAACGACCTCAACCCTTCAGATATCGAGTCTATCGACGTATTGAAGGACGCTGCATCAGCTGCTATCTATGGTGCTCGTGCTGCTAACGGTGTAATCCTTGTGACAACTCGTCAGGGTAAGTCTGGCAAGATTCAGGTAAGTTATGATGGTTATATTGGTAAGCAGTATCTTGCTAAGGCTCCAGATGCTCTCAATGCTCAGGAGTATGTATATAGCCGCAAACTCCGTGAATTCAACGGTGGAGCTGCAGTTCCAGAGTGGGAGCAAAAACTTCCTGCTTCTATCTACCAGAAGCTTCAGAATGGTTGGGAAGGAACTGACTGGATTAATGAATCATATCATAAAGGTGCTGTGACTCAGAACCATTCAATTAGCTTGGCTGGTGGTACTGAGGCATCAAAGTTCAATATGGGCTTTGCATACACAGGTCAGGATGGTATCCTCGGTGGTGAAACTCAGTCACAGTTCGATCGTTACAATGTACGTATAAACTCTTCACATGCTATCCTGCGTTCTAAGTCAGGATTTGATGTAATCACAATAGGTGAGAACTTGAACTTAAACCGTACTTCTCGTCGTGGTATTTCACAGAGTAATATGTATTGGAACAATGTTCATGACCTCTTGAACGCTAACCCATTGCTCCCAGTTTATGATGAGAATGGCGATTACTATACTAATGCTCAGATGGCTGCTAATGGCTGGACTCTCGGTTCAGCTGTTAACCCAATGGCAATTGCTGCTACTACAAGCCAGGGCTTGAACGAAAGCAATACATGGAATGTTAATGCAAGTGCTTATTTGGAGATTCAGCCAATCAAGAACTTGATCTTCAAGTCTCAGTTCGGCTATCGTTATGGTTTCAACTCTTATCATTCTATGGGAAGAATACATGCTTCAGGTACTAATGTAGCTGACCAGGATCAAGCTTCTCAGTCTATTAATTTGTGGTCCAATATTTCATTGGAGAATACTTTGACTTATACATTCGACATAAACAAGCATAATGTCAATGTTGTAGTAGGTCAGTCTGTAGAGCAGAATGGATATGGCGAGAGTCTTAATGCTTCTGGCAATAATCTCCTCTTTGGTGATAGTTGGAAACACGCTTATGTAAGCAACTCACAGATCAAGAAGTTGGCTGATGTTTCAGTTGGAGGAAAACCAGCAGGCGATAGTTCACTTGCATCTTTCTTCGGTCGTGTAAGCTACAACTACGATGAGAAGTATATGTTCCAGGCAACAGTACGTACTGATGGTTCTTCTAATTTCGCTGAAGGTCATCGTTGGGGTACATTCCCTTCTGCATCTGTTGGTTGGGTATTGTCAAATGAGAAGTTCATGGAGAGCACGCAGTCTGTTATGAACTTCTTGAAGCTTCGTGCATCTTGGGGCCAGAATGGTAACTGTAACATTGATAACTTCCACTATGTTACACAGGTAGGTTTTTCTACTGCTAATAGCTATTTCTTTGGTGTAGGTAACCACGAGGAGGCTACTACTGGTGGTTCATTCAATGTTCTCGGTAACCCAGATGTTACTTGGGAGACATCAGAGCAGATTGACCTCGGTATTGATGCCCGTTTCCTTGACAGCCGACTTGGTTTGGCATTCGACTGGTATAAGAAGACAACAAAGGACTGGCTCGTTCGAGCTCCAATCTCTGCTGTATTCGGTATCGGAGCTCCATATGTTAATGGTGGTGACGTAGAGAATACAGGTATTGAGCTTGCTCTCAACTGGAACGATCAGCTTGAGAATGGTTTGCGTTATGGCGCTTCTGCTAACCTGACATACAATAAGAATGAGGTAACAAAGCTTGCTAACTCTGAGGGTATCATCCATGGTCCTGGCGCTGTATGGCATCAGTTGGAGGGTGAGATCTATCGTGCACAGGTAGGTCAGCCTATCGGTTACTTCTATGGTTACAAGACTGCTGGTGTGTTCCAGAATGGTGAGCAGATTGCAGAGTTCTCTAAGAAGTATCAGGATAAGGTGCATGGTGGCAATGACAAGTTGCGTCCTGGTGACTTGATCTTTGTTGATGCTAATGGTGATGGTAATATTGATGACAATGACCGTACATTCATTGGTGATCCTCATCCAGATGTAACTCTTGGTCTTAGTGCAAATGTTGCTTATAAGGGCTTCGATTTCTCTATTACTGGTAATGGTTCATTCGGTCATCAGATTCTTCGTACTTGGGCTAATCAGGACTTCCTTGAGCAGAACCTCAACAAGAAGATTGTTTACGGCTCATGGAAAGGTGAAGGCACAAGCGATAAGCTTCCTATCTTCGATGGCTTCGATACTCCAAACTGGAAGAATATGTCTTCTGCAATGCTTGAGGATGGTGACTACTTCCGTATTTCTAACATAACTCTTGGTTATGACTTCAAGAACGTTTGGAAGAATTGCCCATTCAGCCAGCTTCGTATGTATTTTGCAGTAAACAACCTTTGTACATTCACCAGCTATACAGGTATGGATCCTGAAGTCGGCTCTGATGGTGGTTCTGGTAGTTCTTGGGCTGCAGGTATTGATACTGGTGTATATCCTGCTCCACGTACCTACTTGCTTGGTTTCAACATTAAGTTCTAAAAAATCATTATAGAAAAATAATAGAAATTATGAAAAAAATAATTATAATGGCAGCTGCTGCACTTCTTACCTTTACCTCTTGCGAGGATTTCCTCGATTCACAAGACTATACAGGTAAGAACAGCACCAACTTCCCATCTACTACAGAGGACGTTGATAAGATGGTTGCAGCTGTTTACAAATCATGCTTCTATGGCCCGTTCCAGGGTAACAGCCTTGAACAATACTTCTCAGTGGCAAATCTTATGTCTGATGATATGTATGGTGGTGCTGGTCTTGGTGACCCATGGTGGCAGGCTCTTGACAAGCTCATGTATGCACAGACTAACCAGATGCAGGATCTTTGGTCTTATGGATATGAGACCATCGCCCGTGCTAATGCGGCTTTGTCTGTAATTGACAATATCGCTGACGAGGAGGTTCGAAAGCAGACAAAGGGAGAGCTGCTTTTCATGCGTGCTTACACCTACTATAACCTTGTTCTTGCTTTCAACAATGTTCCATTTGTAGAGAAAGCTCCAGAGACAGTTGCTGAGGCTCAGGTAGTTCCAGAACAGGTTGAGGGTAAGGAAATCTTCAAGCACATTGCTGATGATATCTATGAGGCTACATCTATTATGCCTGCTTACAAGTATGATGGTTGGCAGAAGCTTCCTTTCGGTAAGGTTAGCCGTTGGGCTGCTGAAGCATTCCTTGGTCGTGCTTTCCTTTTCTACACCGGTTTCTATGGTGAGTCAAGCTGGCCTAAGACAGATGGTAGCGCTATTGACAAGGATTATGTGTCTAAAGCATTGAAGGATTGTATTGACAACTCTGGTCACGATCTTCTTCCTGACTATCGTTCACTTTGGGCTTACTCAAATCAGTACACAGCAAAGGACTATGATTATGTAAGTGATATGTTAGATAAGGGTACTTGCTATCAGGAAGGTAATAAGGAGGTTCTCCTTGCTATCAATTTCCAGTATCAGTCTGCGTGGTCTGCAGAACTCCACCTTACTAATCAGTATGGTCTGTTCTTCGGTATCCGTTGTGATGGTAACAACCAGGATGATGACCGTTATCATGTAGGTACTGAAACTTCTGTATATCCTTTCAGCACAGGTTGGGGTTGTGGTACTGTTGCAACCAACCTTGTTAATGATTGGAAGAAGGCTGAGCCAAACGATCCTCGTTTTGATGCTTCTATCCTTGATATGAGCAAGACAAAGCTTGATCCAGGTACTTTCTCTGATGCTGTTGAGTTGACTATGTATCATCAGAAGAAGATTACTTCTGTTCGTTCTTCAGGTGGAACCAAGTACTCTTGGTCTATCGATGCAATGGGTTCAGATGGTAATGGTAACTATCAGGCTTCAAACTGTACTCCTTTGACAATCTATCGTTTTGCAGATGTTCTCCTTATGTACTCTGAGCTTAACAAGGATGCTGCTCCTCTGAATCGTGTTCGTGCACGTGTAGGTTTGCCAGCAGTTGAATATACAGAGGAGAATCTCCGTAACGAGCGTCGTTGGGAGTTGGCATTCGAGGGTAGCCGTTGGGATGACCTCCGTCGTTGGGGTATCGCAGCTGAGGCTCTTTCTAAGCAGACAGGTGGTGTCATGTATAATCAGGGCAAGGCAACTACTATGACCTATAATAACTATGCAGCTCGTTACAATGCGACTAAGGGTTTCTATCGTATTCCAAAGTCTCAGATTGACCTTTCTGGTGGTAAGTACAAGCAGAATGCTGGTTGGGAAGACGATGCGGCTAATCAGTTCGGTGGTTATTAATTATTAATTATTAGAAATGATATGAAAAAAATATTATTATCTTTAGCTGCAGTATTCTCTCTTGTACTCACATCTTGTGATCCAGTTGAGGATTTCACGGAAAATACAGCTTCAAATTTTACCGGTGATCAGATTGATGCCACTCTCGTTCAGGAAGATGGTGATAACCTTGTAAAGGTTACTGTTCATACATCTGGTACTGCTCAGATCTCAAATGGTAAGCAGACTATCAAGGCTAACTATGCAGACTTGATTATGCGTGAGATGGGTGAAAATACTATTTATATCAAGATGCTTAATGCAAAAGGTGAAATAGTAGAAAAGCAGTATCCTATTACTGTTACTAAGATGACTCATGAACTTCCTGTTCTTGAGACTGTTATTTGGCAAGGTGAGGAAACTGGTGGTTCATGGTCTGGTACTCTCCGTTTCTGCGTTGGTCAGACTAACGAAGGTGTATTGCCTTGGCTTGACGATGACACTTATGACTGGATGGTCGGTAAGAAGTTGAGCCTTGACATCTCTGCAGCAGATCCAGGTGCTACTCTCCGTATCACAACTGGTTGGTGGTCAACAAACCTCTTGGACGATATTCCAATCGAGAGTGCTCCATGCAAGATTCAGTTCACCATGACTCAGGACTTTGTTGATGTTTGTAAGACTCAGCATTTGCTCTTCACAGGTAATGGTAATTATACAATCACCAAGTTCTATTACGAACTGTAATATCTGTGTGGTATAAAATGTATTTGACTGTGACAACAGTCACAGTCAAATATTAAATAACAAAATCAGGTATCAATATTTTGGCTATAATCATATAGTAAAGATGTTGATACCTGATATTTATATTAAAAATGAAACGAACTATAGAATACAGCATCTCTTGTATTGTTGGAATTATAGTATATCTGTTTTGGGCGATTCCATTTAGAGGTATGCTTAATTTTCATGAGGAGTTTCAGTTGTTCCAGACTGATTCCGACTATTTCTTCTCTCACTTTTTACACAAGGGAGGGATTTCAATTTACATTTCAGAGTTCTTGGTTCAGTTCTATAATAACTATTGGATTGGAGCCTTGATAATTGCTTTTGAGTTTGTCTTGATTCAAAGGTTAACTCTTGGTATCTTAAGGCGCATCCGTCAGTCATGGGGTAGTAAGCATGAATATTTAGTTTATTGTGCATCATTTATTCCTATGACTTTATTGTGGATAGTCTTAGGCGATGTCAATGTAATGCATTCTTTGATTGTGGCTGTGATTATTGCATTACTATTGATTTTTATATTGATTCGAATATTCAATAATAAAATATATAAGTATGTAGGTTTGGTTGTGGCAGTTTGCTTTTTTATTTGGACTTCGGGTACAAACCACTATCGCATTCCGTCTATGATATTGGATATGCCCAATGTCTATAATGCGAAAACCATCGAACTGCTTGATTATGATCTTCTTGTGAGAAGTAATCGCTGGGATGATGTTATCCATAAAGCAGAAAAGCAACAGCCTGATTTACCGCTAAGTGTTTGTGCTACCAATCTTGCATTGGGAATGACAAATCAGTTGGGAAGTCGTGCCTATCAGTTTTACCAGAATGGTCCGGAAGGTCTCTTCCCTTCATTTAACAAGGATCCTTTCTCTACACTTACTACTGCTGAAGTGTATTTTCACTTGGGATTGATCAATACAGCTCAGCGCTATTACTTTGAGGCTATGGAAGCAGCGCCGAATTATAAGAAGAGTTGTCGATGTATTAGACGGCTTGCCGAAACAAATCTTATAAATGGTCAGTATGATGTTGCTCGTAAATATCTTCATATTCTTGAAAAGACTCTATTCTACAAGAAGTGGGCTCATCGAACTTTAGCAATGATTGATAGTGGAGATAAATCTGTTAGTGCGCATCCTTTATATGGTAGACTTCGAAGCATGATACTCAAAGAAGACTTTCTTTATAGTGATCGTGAGGTCGATAAGATTTGTGGACGTTTGGTATTACAGAATCACGAAAATATTCTTGCTATGCAATATTTTCTTCTTTATCCTGTATTGGAAAATAATTACCAAAAGTTTGTGCAATATATGAATCTTATCAGAGAAGAGGTTCCAAATAGTCATGGGCTTGCTTCTTTCCAAGGATATCTACGCAAATAAAATACTTGATTGAAATGAAAGAATTCTTTACTTTTGTCGCTATAGCTCTATGTGTTTTGTTCGCTTCTTGCACTAACATGCCAGAGAATGTAACTAAGACAGATAGTTTGCCTCCAATTTTCCCTGATTATACTGACGTGACAATTCCTGTTGGCATTGCTCCTCTTAACTTCAATGTTATGGGACATGTGGATTGTGTTGACGTAGTTGTTAAAGGAAGTAAGACTGGAGAACTTCATGTAAATGGTGAATGGGCATCTTTCGATTTAGATGAATGGCATGAGCTTGTATCTGCAAATAGAGGTGGAAAACTTACGCTAACGGTTTGTGCAAAGATTGATGGGAAATGGATTGGTTACAAAGACTTTGATATTTATGTTAGTAAATATGAACTCGATGAGTGGGGATTGACTTATCGCCGTATTGCCCCAGGTTATGAGATTCATAGCCAAATGGGTATTTATCAGCGTGATTTGAGTACATTTGGCGAATTTTCTATTATCGACAACAGCGAGACATATGGCATGTGTGTTAACTGTCATGCGTCAAATCGTACTAATCCTGATAAGTTCGTATTTCATGTGCGAGGAGATCATGGAACCACATTGATACAAATGTCAGATCGTAGAGAGCTGTTGAAAGCAAAGAATGACAGGTTGGGGGGCTCGATGGTATATCCTTATTGGCATCCTTCGGGAAAGTATTGTGCATTTTCAACCAACCAGACGAGACAAGGCTTTCATGTTTCAGATCAGAATCGTATAGAGGTGTTTGATCTCTCCTCTGATGTATTTGTTTATGATCCAGTAAAGCGTGAAATTATCTCTGATTCTTTGATTTCAACAAAAGATTGGTCTGAGAATTGCCCGGTATTCTCACCTGATGGAAAGAAACTTTACTTCATCACTTGTTTCCAGCAGTCATATCCAATGCACTACAAGGATGAAAAATACAATCTCTGTAGTATTGATTTTGACCCAAAGACTGCAATTTTCGGGGATAGGGTAGATACCTTGTTTAATGCAGTAGCAAAGGGCAAGAGTCTTACTTGGCCAAAACCATCGTATGATGGAAGATTCATTATGTTCACTCTTCTCGATTATGGTTATTTCAGTATTTGGCATAAGGAATCAGAACAATGGATTCTTGATCTGAAGACGGGTGAGTCTCGTCCTGTAAATGAGATTAATAGCAATGAAGCTGACAGTTATCATAACTGGAATACTAACAGCCGTTGGATTGTTTTTACTTCAAGACGTGCTAACGGCCTGTATTCTCAGTTGTTCCTTGCATCTATTGATGAGAAAGGTAAAGCAACAAAGCCATTCCTTCTACCTCAGGAGAACCCTCAGAAGTATTACGAAGAGACATTGTATTCATTTAATACTCCTGATTTCACGAAAGTCAAGGTACACTTCGATAGTTCTGCTGCAATTCGTGAAATCGAAGGCGACCAAAGAGTTGCTACAAAAGTAAGATGAACGTTTGTTTTTAATTGCTCCAACACATTTCGACGGTCATAACGATGAATTTCGCCAGAAAATAGGTGTGCGCAAATAAAATAACGTTAATTCGACGAAAACGGTAATCTCACTATCTGTGATATTACCGTTTTTGACAGTAATGCCGAGTGATGTTTACATTGCAGGCTTGATATTCAGATTAACACCGAGCGACTGCTCACTGTCTATAATCGTCCAACTGCCAGTAGGATAGATGTGTTCTACGCGTTTCTGATAGCCACGATCTATCAGTTCATTAACCACGGCATCACGGCGGTCGCCAACAGCAAAGCCGAGATGATGCACACCATAACCATGCTCCTTTATAAATTCGTTATAGGTGCTTGGATTATCGTCTAATATCTGGTGCAACTCAATGATGAATCCCTGCGGAGCCATGATAGACGCAAGTTTTAAACCATATTTATAATTCTTGCCGTAGTACATCAGACTCGGGTCTGTTGTATCAACCGTTTGATGCACCCTAATCTCTGGCACAGGAACATTAAGAATCTGAGCCCATTCGCGGGCTGCGACTTCGATATCCTCAACGATAATGGCTATTTGGATGAAATTCTTCAATTCCAATGGATTGACCATCACGCCGCGATCAGCTTTCAGCTCCAGTTTATGGTTTTGAGCTTCCCAAAGGTCAGGGTTGGTAATTTGTAGCGAGTCCTTTACTGTCTCTGCCGTCTCCTTGCTCTGTGGAGCGTTTGAAGTGCATGAAGTCATCATTAGGATAGCCGTCATGCTTGAAAGTAAAACGTTCTTTTTCATTGTCGATTTATGCTTTAGCTTGAGGTGAATCAGGGTCAATCATCATCAGTTCCACTTTGTTCCCGTCTGGGTCATGAATCCATGCCTGCCAGTTCTTGTCAGATGAGGTCTTAGGTTCTTGGTCAATCTCTACACCGATGTTACGCAGACGCTCCACATCGGCTAACAAATCATCAGTTTCAAGACACAGGTGCTGGAAACCGCGCGAGTTCCAACCGGTATTAGGGTTATCGCCTTCACCATTAGGAATCAGCTCCAGATATACTCCGTCAGCCATTCTCACATAATGCAGCCAAGGCTTGCCATTATCGTCATTCTGTATTCCTACGAGCTTCATTCCCAGTTTGTTACAATAGAAATCGAGTGAAGCCTCAATATCCTTGCATACAAAGCAGGCATGACCTATTCCCACATATCCCTCGCGTCCAAATTCATAAGGAGCCTCGTTACTCTGCATCTGTACTGATTCGGGTGTGTATTCCTGTAGTTCTATGCCGTTGCCGTCAGGGTCGTAGAGCCACAGGTTCAGGCATCTGCTCTTCTCATGTTCTGGTTCAGGCGAGTCGATGTAACCTTTTTCGTAAATCTCCTGCAATGTCTTACGGATGTTGCCAACCGTAACGCAGAGGTGGTTATAGCCTGTTTTCTTGAAGTCGAAAGCATAGTCGCGGTCATTCTTTCCGTCGTAGAAAAGCTCAAGGAAATGACCTTTGCATATCTTCAGATACACAATCCACGGATCGCCATTCTCTTTATGTAGCTCGAACACTTTCTTCCATCCGAACACGTTGTTAAAATACGCTACTGTCTTGTCCATATCCAATGGATTCAAGGCAATATGAGCAATGTCTTTTATCATAAAGGTGTTTTTTTTATAGTTGTTTATGTCAGTTATAATATATCTACCTTAACGCATTTGATACTCAGTCAAATGCTTCTCCTTTAATCTTCTGCAAATATACGAAAATATATTCAATAACCAATCATCTTTGCAATTTTTTACCAATAACTATTAACAATCAAACGCGAAGGCGCGGAGAAAATATGATAAAGTGGATAATGCAAGTTTTTGGGGATATTTCTTTTACCTTCCTTCTCCCTTTCATGGAACGGACTTACAACGGATTCATAACGGTATTACAACGGACTTAAGACTGGCTTGATTCTTCAGTGTCGGAAAGTATGATGTTGATACTGTCAGAGTATGTGTCAGATTTAGAGAATCCTTCTACTCAAATTATATCCTTTTGTCTCTGATTTTGGGTATAATTATATAGAGGGTTACATTAAATGATGATACGAAAAAAGGCTCGCACAAATGGCGAGCCTTGATGTTATGTTTTTTTAATCGACTTTTGCACCGGAAAACTTTACATACTTGATTTTCTTACCGGAAGTGATTTTGGGTTCCTTCCATTCTCCGTCGAGTACACAGATAGTGGATTTTGCATAGATAGGTACATTGTTGATAGCAGCCTGAAGGGTCATGTAGTTTCCGAAACCCTTGGCAGATACGATAAAGTCATAGTGACGGACGTATGGCTTTAGTTCTGGACAAGCCTCTGCCATTGCATCAACAAGTAGTTCGGCAACACGATGTGCTCCGTATTCGGTATAGTGGGTGTTGTCCTTGCTCTTCTTGTCTGCGCTCAGCATGTGAAGAAGCTTTGCGTTGGTAGGACCTAGACGACTTTCGAGATCTGCAGTAATCTTTGTTGCATCGACAAAAGGTACACGGAGTTCACGAGCAACATACTTTGGCGTTATTGCGTATGCTCCGTGGGTGTCCTTTAGCTTCTCGCTATTCTCTATGTCCACATCGTCTGACGAGCCTTTCTTGCTGCGAGCCTCGTTCACCGTTTCACGGTCTATTCGCTTTGTGAATTCGCAGCGAACCACAGGATTCATCACAATAGGGGTTGCACCCTTGCCGAGTGCTCCACGACAGAACATACGGATGTTGTCGTCGAAGGTGAGGCCAGCGATAGTGTGACGCTTGTCGCCTATCTTACCTTTTTCATCGTTATGTCCAAACTGGATCACAAGGTAATCACCAGGTTTCATATCGTCAAGAACTTTCTGCCAATGACCTTCATCAATGAATGATTTCGTTGAACGTCCGTTGAGTGCGCGATTGTCAATATACACTTCCTCGGCGAAGAACCCTTGAAGTGCCATTCCCCAACCACGCTCACGTCCTTCCTTTTCAATGTCTTTATTGGCCATTGTGGAGTCACCTATGAGATAGATGGTGAACGCTTTGTTGGATGAGGTCATCGTGACGAGTGTCATGATGCTCATGGCGATTATTGTGATGAATTTACGCATAACGTGAATAATTACTAAATACGAATGACGAATTACCTATTTACTCTAACCCCTAACCGATTGTTGCAATAAGCTGCTCTGGTGTTACGAGTGTCTGCTCACCTGTTATCATGTTCTTGAGGGTTACTTTCCCCTCTGCAATCTCATTGTCTCCAGCAAGGGCTACATACGGAATCTGCTTTGCATTAGCATAGCTCATTTGTTTCTTCATCTTTACAGAATCAGGGTAGATTTCCGTGCGTATGCCGTTTGCACGCGCCTTATTGGCTATTGGGAGGCAATAGGCAGTTTCCTTTTCT
The DNA here is from genome assembly GCA_902801155.1 of uncultured Prevotellaceae bacterium. GTDB lineage: Bacteria > Bacteroidota > Bacteroidia > Bacteroidales > Bacteroidaceae > Prevotella. Next base: position 50,105 of record CADCHG010000003.1, read on the forward strand.
CCAAAGTTGATGAAGAGAAGCTGTGTGGCAGTCATTGCATCCTTTGGATAGAGGTCGAGCTGGTTGAGAACGTCGTAGATACGGTCTGCTCCGAATGAGATGCCGACACCTGATAGTCCTGGCATTCCGAAGATGCCTGTGAGGTTGTCGTAGCGTCCGCCTCCTGTGATAGAGCCGATCTGAACGTCGAGAGCCTTTACCTCGAAGATAGCACCAGTGTAGTAGTTGAGACCGCGTGCGAGGGTGAGGTCGAGCTGGAGTTCGTTCTTGAGAACAGATGTGCTACCCTCAACATATCCCTTCATTGAATCGAGTGAAGAGAGGATATAGCGACATTCCTCAACACCCTTTATGCCAGTTTCGGAAGAAGCGAGTACCTCTGCGATAACGTTGAGCTTCTCCTCGTTTGTTCCTTCGAGCTTGATGATAGGCTGAAGCTTCTCAATGGCCTCTTCTGATATGCCGTCAGCACGAAGTTCATCGTTAACGGCATCGAGACCAATCTTGTCGAGTTTGTCAATGGCAACGGTGATATCCACGATCTTGTCGGCTTCACCAATCACCTCTGCAATACCAGAGAGTATCTTACGGTTGTTGATCTTGATCTGCACGCGGATACCGAACTTTGTGAATACGGTATCTACAATCTGCATAAGCTCGACCTCGTTGAGAAGGGAGTCAGAGCCTACAACGTCGGCATCACACTGGTAGAACTCGCGATAGCGGCCTTTCTGCGGACGGTCAGCACGCCATACTGGCTGTATCTGATAACGTTTGAAAGGAAGCTGAAGTTCTTCACGATGCTGTACTACATAGCGTGCGAATGGAACTGTGAGGTCGTAGCGAAGACCTTTCTCGCAGAACTTGGCCGCAAGTTTCAGGGTGCTTGTATTTGCTACCTCATCGGCAGTCATTCCGTGGAGGAAATCTCCTGAGTTAAGAATCTTGAAGAGGAGCTTGTCGCCTTCTTCTCCATACTTACCCATGAGGGTTGACAGGTTCTCCATGGAAGGAGTCTCTATCTGTGAGAATCCATAAAGGGCATATACATCCTTTATGGTGTTGAAGATATAGTTGCGCTTCGCCATCTCGACAGGACCGAAATCGCGAGTGCCCTTTGGTATGCTTGGTTTTGCCATGTTTAAATTAAGTGACCCCCTCCCTCGGGAGGGGCGGGGGAGGGGTGTTTTCTCTTACTTTCTAACGATAGTCTGATCGCGGTCAGGACCGATAGAGATGATGGTGATTGGAGTCTCAAGCTCAGTCTCAAGGAACTTGATGTAGTCCTTGAACTGCTGTGGGAACTCGTCCTCGCTTGTGTACTTTGTCATATCAGTTTGCCATCCTGGGAGTTCGGTATAGACAGGTTCGATACCCTTCTCGATGTCGTATGGGAAATCGCGTGTCTCAACACCGTTTACCTTATATGCTGTACAAGCCTTGATTGTTGGGAATGTGTCAAGAACGTCAGACTTCATCATGATGAGCTGTGTAACGCCATTGACCATGATAGAGTAACGGAGAGCTACGAGGTCAATCCATCCGCAACGACGCTCACGACCTGTAACGGCACCATACTCATGACCGATGTCACGCATCTTCTTGCCAGTCTCATCGAAGAGCTCTGTTGGGAACGGACCTGCACCAACACGTGTGCAGTAAGCCTTCATGATACCGAACACCTCACCAATCTTGTTAGGACCGATACCAAGACCTGTACATGCTCCTGCGCAGATTGTGTTTGAAGATGTTACGAATGGATATGAACCGAAATCAACGTCGAGCATAGTGCCCTGAGCGCCCTCTGCAAGCATTGACTTGCCAGACTTGAGAATCTTACCAACCTCATGCTCAGAGTCAACAATCTGGAACTGCTTGAGGTATTCTACACCTTCCATCCATACCTTCTCGGTCTCAGCAAGTGCAGCCTCGTCATACTTGAAGTCGAGGGCTTTGAGAAGCATGATGTGACGAGCCTTGTGAGCTGCATATTTCTCTTCAAAGCCATCGAGGATATCACCTACACGAAGACCGTCGCGTGATGTCTTGTCGGTATATGTAGGACCGATGCCCTTGCCTGTGGTACCAACCTTGTTCTTGCCCTTGAGTGACTCGTAGGCAGCATCAAGAAGTCGGTGGGTAGGCATGATGAGGTGAGCTTTCTTAGAGATATGGAGACGCTCCTTGAGTGAATGTCCGCTCTTCTCAAGATCCTTAGCCTCTCCCATGAAGAGGTCTGGAGCAAGAACAACGCCATTACCGATGATATTAACCTTACCACCCTGGAAGATACCAGAAGGGATAGAGCGGAGGACATATTTCTGTCCTTCGAACTCGAGAGTGTGACCAGCGTTAGGACCACCCTGGAAGCGTGCTACTACATCATACTTAGGGGTCAGTACATCGACCACCTTTCCTTTACCTTCATCGCCCCACTGCAAACCGAGCAGGACATCTACTTTACCGTTCATTTTTATTTTTCTTTATACTTTATACTTTACTCTTTAACCTTTAAGAGAAGATTTATACCAATCGAAGAGTTTCTGAACACCATCCTCGATCTCAACCTTATGAGTCCAGCCGAGAGAGTGGAGCTTGCTCACATCAATGAGTTTACGCATTGTGCCATCAGGCTTGTTTGAGTCGAAGATAACCTCGCCCTTGAAGTCAACAGCCTTTACAACGAGTTCTGAAAGCTCACGAATAGTGAGTTCCTTACCTGTACCTACGTTGATATGACAGTTGCGAATCTCGCCAAGTGATGGGATTGCACCGCCACGACCTGTAGAGTGGTTACGGTCAACTACACCGTCAGCCTTTACACCATAGTGTACGCTTGAGTATTTCTCGATACCGATGATATCCTTGAAGTCAACGTTGAGCAGTACGTGAACTGATGCATCTGCCATATCTTCTGACCAAAGGAACTCACGGAGAGGCTTACCTGTTCCCCAAAGAGTAACCTTGTTGTTCTCGATTCCGTAGAATGCCAGTATCTTGAGAATAAGAGCTTCGTCTGAGTTGCCGTCGATGACATAGCGTACGGTCTCGCCATTCTCCTTCATATTGGCACCAACAGGACGGATGGTGAGGTCGGCACGGATAGAAGTCCAGTCGCCGTCATGAATGAGCTTTGCGAGATATACCTTACGCATCATGGCTGGCATAACGTGTGAGTTCTCGAGGTGGAAGTTATCGTTAGGACCATAGAGGTTTGTAGGCATAACTGCGATATAGTTGGTGCCGTACTGCAAGTTGTAAGACTCGCACATCTTGAGTCCTGCAATCTTTGCGATTGCATATTCCTCGTTGGTATATTCAAGCTCAGATGTGAGGAGGCAATCCTCCTTCATTGGCTGTGGAGCATTCTTTGGATAAATACAGGTAGAACCCAGGAAGAGAAGTTTCTTCACGCCATGAGCATAAGCCTCACTTATTACGTTGCATTGAATCTTCATGTTCATCATCATGAAGTCTGCACGATAGAGTGAGTTTGCCATGATTCCGCCAACAAATGCAGCTGCAAGTACTACGGCATCAGGCTGTTCCTCATCAAAGAACTTCTTTACCGCATACTGGTCTGTGAGATCCAGTTCCTTATGTGAACGACCGACAAGGTTCTCGTAGCCACGAGACTTGAGGTTGTTCCAGATAGCAGATCCCACGAGACCGTGGTGACCTGCTACATATATTTTACTGTTTTTATCTAACACGATTATCGATTTTTACTTAACGATACCCTTTTCAAGATACTCTGCAAGGTTTGTACGAACCTCTGCTGCAACAGAGTCTGCCTTTACCTTTGCCATATCGTGCTGAACCATGATCTCAACAAGCTGCTCGAAGCTTGTTGTCTGTGGATTCCAACCGAGTTCCTTCTTTGCCTTTGTTGGGTCACCCCAGAGGTTTACAACGTCTGTTGGACGGTAGAAATCCTCTGAAACCTCAACGAGAGTCTTGCCGATAAGTTCCTTAGGACCGTCAACGCAGATACCCTTCTCGTTGATGTCCTTGCCCTCGAACTTAAGTTCGATACCAGCAGCCTTGAATGCTGCGTATGTGAATTCACGAACAGAGTGCTGTACACCTGTTGCGATTACGAAGTCCTCAGGTGTCTCGTGCTGAAGGATGAGCCACATACACTCTACATAGTCCTTTGCATAGCCCCAGTCACGGAGAGAGTCGAGGTTACCGAGGAAGAGTTTGTCCTGCTTGCCTTGTGCGATACGAGCGGCAGCAAGAGTAATCTTACGAGTTACGAATGTCTCACCACGGCGCTCTGACTCATGGTTGAAGAGGATACCTGAGCAGCAGAACATATTGTATGCCTCACGATACTCCTTGATGATCCAGAAACCATAGAGCTTGGCAACTGCGTATGGAGAGTATGGATGAAATGGAGTCTTCTCATTCTGTGGAACCTCCTCAACCTTACCGTAAAGCTCTGATGTAGAAGCCTGATAGATACGGCAAGTCTTCTCAAGATGGTTTGTACGAACTGCCTCAAGTACACGGAGAACACCTACAGCGTCAACGTCAGCAGTGAACTCAGGAGCATCGAATGAAACCTGTACGTGTGACTGTGCTGCGAGGTTATAGATTTCGGTTGGCTGCACCTTACCTACGAGCTTAACGAGTGACATTGAGTCGCTCATATCTGCATAGTGGAGATGGAAGTTTGGTGTACCCTCAAGATGTGCGATACGCTCGCGGAAATCTACTGATGAACGGCGGATAATACCGTGAACCTCATAACCCTTGGCAAGAAGGAACTCTGAGAGATATGAACCGTCCTGACCTGTAACACCTGTGATTAATGCAATGTTTTTCTTTTCCATTTTTATTTCGTTTTTTTATTATTTATTTCTATTCTTTGTTCTCTATTTTGAGAATTCCTTGATTCGCTGTTCGTCTGCGAGTTTGCAGATAAGAAGACGTCCGTCCCTTTCTGCAACTATATATCCATCAAGTCCTTGGATTGCAACCTGTTTGGCACCTTCTACATTGACTATGCAGTTGCTTGACTCGAAGATCTTTACGTTTTGGCTGATGATGGCGTTGCCTTCATCGTCCTTCTTAGAGAGAGTCTGAAGTGAACCCCATGTGCCGAGATCGCTCCAACCGAAGTCTGCAGGGAATACGAATATTTCCTCAGCTTTCTCAAGAATGGCATAGTCAACGCTGATATTCTCGCACTCAGGATATTTCTCGTCAACAATCTTCTGTTCTTCAGGTGTTCCCATTACAGGGATAATCTCTTCAAATGTAGCGGCAATAAGTGGTTGGTACATACGGAATGCGTTTACGATAGTACGCACGTTCCAGATGAAGATTCCTGCATTCCAGAAGTAGTAGTTATGTGAGATATACTCCTTGGCCGTCTCGAGATTTGGTTTCTCACGGAAAGAATCAACACGGAAGATTTCCTTGTTGCGCAGGCTTTGCTGAGCAAGATCTGCCTGAATATAACCATAGCCAGTCTCTGGGCGTGTTGGTTTCATTCCAAGTGTTATTATTGCATCAGTTTCACTTGCAAAATTGAGTGTGCTCAAGATGACGCGCTGGAACTCTGCTACGTTCATCACTATATGGTCACTTGGAGTAACGACTATGTTTGCGTTAGGATCCTGTACCTTGATTCTCCAGCTTACGTATGCTATACATGGAGCTGTGTTTCTGCGGCATGGTTCACTAAGGATATTGCCACGAGGAATTTCTGGTAACTGCTCTGCTACTGTCTCTACGTATGCAGCATTTGTTACAACCCATACATTCTCTGCTGGGCATACACCCTTGAAACGATCATAGGTAAGTTGCATGAGAGAGCGTCCCACGCCAAGTACATCGATAAACTGCTTTGGCTTATCTTCGGTACTCATTGGCCAGAAGCGGCTTCCAACGCCACCTGCCATAATTACAAGATGATTATGATTCTCAGCCATAATGTTTCTAACAAGTTTTCCCTTTTTTATTTTCAATTTTCAATTCGTTCAATCCTCCATAAGGTGTTTCATGAAATCATCAAGATCCTTTTCAAGATTTTCCATGAATGCTCCACCTATTATAATAGTGTCGTCTGTATCTGCAATGAACAGTTCATCGATATGTTCGCCTGTTTCTGTCTCAAGGACAAAACTATATGGCATTATTATGCCCATTGATGAACCGAAGCCGTCATTAAGTAATAACTGTCGGAGTGTCTTGGCTGCCTTTTGATAGAACTGCTTTTCATCCTCCTGATTGTCAATCCATTCGTCAACAACAATGCGAGTAATCTCTTGCTCGTCGTCGTCATATACCATGACGTCACCCGTTTCCTGATTGATACGGATGTGGATGTCTGTCATCACTGTAGGCTCTTCTGCCTGTGGAAATTTCTGCGACACCTTATTAAGCATTCGCGAAAGCTGTGACTGAATTTTTTCTGCCATGACAATTTCTTTATACTTTCAACTTTATACTTTCAACTATCTAACTAAAGTACTCATCCAACTGCTTGTTGGCAGCACCATCGCTATTATCTATGAAAGATAGAATTTTACCCTTTTCCATTAGTGCCACATGCGTAGAGATATCTACGGTATGGTTCAGGTTGTGACTTGATATCAAGAGCGTAGCACCTGTTTCCTCGTGATACTCCATAAGGAGTTTCTTTAGCTTGTTCTGACTTGATGGGTCAAGGAAGTTGAAAGGCTCATCAAGTATCACGATTTTTGGACGTGCAAGGAGTGCTGATACTATACCCACTTTCTGCCTGTTACCAGCAGAGAGATCTCTAATCAGTTTCCCTGCTCCTATTATCTCCTCCGTGAGGAATTCCGAATATCGCTCTACGGTGGTCTTCACAGTCTCCTCAGGAATCTCATTTACCTTACCAACAAAGAGAAAGTACTCTTCTGGTGAAAGGAAGTCGATGAGGAATCCTTCGTTTACGTATGCTCCGACAAAGTGTTTCCATTCTTCGCACTTTGCAGGATTCAGGATTTCATCTTCTTCCGACTTACTCAACCCGATTTCTCCGTCTGTTGCTTTTATGAGGTCGAGAATGAGTCTGAAAAGGGTGGTCTTACCAGCACCATTGTTCCCGACGAGACCTAGGATGGTTCCATCGGGAATAATAAGTTCTGGAATATCTACGGCTCTTTGCTCTCCGTAGTCCTTTGTCAGATTTGTCGCTTTAATCATGTAGATTAGATGTTCTTTCCGTGACAGTTCTTGAACTTCAGGCCTGAGCCGCATGGACATGGATCATTTGGACGAGGCATCTTATCCTTTATAATAGGAGTGCGAGGCTGCTGCCTTGCTGAAGGATCGTTGTATTGTGGACGCTCCTTGTCTTGTACTGGACTACCGTCGCCTTGAAGCTCGTCATGCTGTGTCGTCAGCTTTGGCTGTTCACGCTTTGGCTCCTCTGCAGGTGCCTGATGCATCATATCCATTGGAACGTCAGGCTGCTGCTGATGAATGCGGGCACGTGTTAAGGTCATAGAGATGGTATCGTGCATCTCGTTGATCATGTTGTCCCAAAGCTTAACGCTCTCAAGTTTGAAGATGAGGAGAGGGTCCTTCTGCTCGTAGCTTGCATTCTGTACAGAGTGACGGAGCTCATCCAACTGACGGAGGTTCTCTTTCCAGTTATCGTCGATGGTGCGGAGCATAATCATCTTTTCGAATTGCTTGATGATGTCCTTGCCCTCAGACTTGTAGAGCTCCTGAAGGTCGAATGTCATATTGTAAATAAGACGACCGTCGGTAATAGGAATTGCGATGCGCTGGTATTCGTTACCGTGGTTCTCTGCAATGTCCTTAATAACAGGCCATGCCATGTTATGAATACGCTCCGTACGGTTCTTGAACTCTGTCATTACTGCCTGGAATGCCTTTTCCTCCAACTGCTCCTTGCCTAATGTAGAGAATTCCTCTTCTGTGAATGGGATATCCATAGCAAACACTTTGAGGTACTGCTCCTTGCATCCGGCAAAGTCGTTGTTGTTCAATATAGAGGTTACACGATCCCAGAGCAGATTCGTGATGTCCATTCCTATACGTTCTCCCATAAGGGCATGGCGACGGCGCTCATAGATGACGGTACGCTGCTTGTTCATAACGTCATCATATTCCAGCAGACGCTTACGGATGCCGAAGTTGTTCTCCTCAACCTTCTTCTGAGCACGCTCGATACTCTTTGAGATAAGTGGGCTCTCAATTCTCTCGCCCTCCTCAAAGCCGAGACGGTCCATAACCTTTGCGATACGCTCAGAAGCGAACAGACGCATCAATTTGTCTTCGAGAGATACATAGAAAACAGAAGACCCCGGGTCTCCCTGACGACCGGCACGACCACGGAGCTGGCGGTCAACACGACGGCTCTCGTGACGCTCTGTACCGATAATTGCAAGACCTCCGGCAGCCTTTACCTCTGGAGTAAGCTTGATATCAGTACCACGTCCAGCCATGTTTGTAGCGATGGTTACTGCACCAAGACCGTTTACGGATCTACCTGCCTCGGCAACAATCAAAGACTCGCGCGCGTGTTCCTTAGCGTTAAGTACATTGTGAGGAATGTTCCTCATCTTCAGCATTCGGCTGATAAGTTCTGAAATCTCAACCGATGTAGTACCAACGAGAACTGGACGTCCTGCGTTTCTCATTGCCTCGATTTCCTCGATAACGGCTGTATATTTTTCGCGTGCTGTCTTATACACGCGGTCATCCATATCATTACGCAGAACCTTGCGGTTAGTCGGAATCTCCACAACGTCGAGTTTGTAGATATCCCAGAACTCACCAGCCTCCGTACTTGCCGTACCAGTCATACCTGCGAGTTTGTGGTACATACGGAAGTAGTTCTGCAATGTGATTGTTGCGTATGTCTGTGTAGCAGCCTCTACCTTTACGTGCTCCTTTGCCTCTACTGCCTGATGAAGCCCGTCACTCCAGCGACGGCCTTCCATGATACGACCAGTCTGCTCATCAACTATCTTTACCTGACCATCCATTACGACATACTGGTCGTCCTTGTTGAACATTGAGTATGCCTTTAGAAGCTGCTGGATTGTGTGAACACGCTCTGACTGGATTGCATAGTGCTGGAAATACTCATCTTTCTTCATCAGTCTCTCCTCGTCTGACAGAGACTTGTCAGCTTCAAGAGCCGAGAGCTGTGCCGTGATGTTTGGAATCACGAAGAGTTCCTTATCGCCAATCTGACTTGACAGCCATTCTACACCCTTGTCTGTGAGTTCTGCAGAGTTTGACTTTTCGTCGGCTACGAAGTACAGAGGCTTTACGCATTCAGGCATCCTACGGTTGTTGTTCTCCATGTAGTATTCCTCTGTCTTCAGCATACCAGACTTGATGCCTTCCTCTGAAAGGAACTTCAGCAATGGACGGTTCTTTGGAAGAGACTTGAATGAACGGTACAGGGCAAGGAAACCTTCATCGAGTTTTTCCTTGTTGTTCGTCTTCTGTCCCTCGGCAATGAGAGTCTTAGCGTCTGCGAGATATTGTGTGGCAAGCTTTCTCTGAACAGCAACGAGCTGCTCAACGAGAGGCTGGTACTCTTCAAACATCTGTACGTCGCCCTTTGGAATAGGACCAGAGATGATGAGTGGGGTACGGGCATCGTCAATAAGTACAGAGTCTACCTCATCCACGATGGCGAAGTTGTGACGACGCTGCACGAGATCCTCAGGCTGCATAGCCATGTTGTCGCGGAGGTAGTCGAAACCGAACTCGTTGTTTGTTCCGAATGTGATATCTGCCTGATAGGCTCTGCGACGAGCCTCTGAGTTTGGCTGATGTTTGTCAATGCAATCTACGGAAAGACCGTGGAACATATAGAGTGGCCCCATCCACTCGGAGTCACGCTTTGCAAGGTAGTCGTTCACAGTTACTACGTGAACGCCGTTGCCTGTAAGTGCGTTGAGGAATACCGGACATGTAGCTACCAGAGTCTTACCCTCACCTGTCGCCATCTCGGCAATCTTACCCTGATGAAGCACGATACCACCGAAGAGCTGCACGTCATAATGGATCATCTCCCACTTGAGGTCATTGCCTCCTGCTGTCCAATGGTTGTGATAGATAGCCTTGTCGCCGTCAATGGTAACAAAGTCCTTGCTTGGGTCTGCTGCAAGTTCGCGGTCGAAATCTGTTGCTGTTACGATTGTTTCCTCGTTCTCAGTAAAACGACGTGCTGTATCCTTTACGATGCTGAATACTACTGGGAAGACTTCATCCAGAGCGACTTCGTATTTTTCGAGTACTTCCTTGTCGAGCTTGTCTATCTCTGCAAAGATGCTTTCGCGCTCATCGATAGGAGTATCTTCAATTTTTGCCTTCAGTTCTTCGATCTGCTTCTTCAGGTCGTTTGCGGAATTCTGTACGTATGCCTGTATCTCCTTGGACTTTGCACGGAGCTCATCGTTAGAGAGAGCCTGAATGGCAGGATATGCAGCCTTTACTTTCTCTACGAGTGGCTGTATCTTCTTTATGTCACGGCTTGCCTTATTGCCGAAAAATGCTGATAATATTGCGTTGAAATTCATATCTGGTTTGGGTGTATTCTATTTACCGAAACGGTAATTGACTGCAAAAATAATATTTTTTTTTCAAATATGCGAATAAAACTGTGATTATTTGAGAAAACAGTATGTATTTATTACATAAACCTTTTTTTTAGGCTGAAAAAGACCTAAAATAAAGGCAATGACTTGCAGCCGTTCGGGGCACGAATACGTAATGACTTTGATATGGTTGGCGCAATTCTGTCTGTGCTTACGACAGTCTCTACATGACTGGCTTTTACACCTGATCCGTAGAAGATGATTGGGAATATTACTGCCGATGGGGTAGGGTTGAACTTCTCGCCCGTATTCTCATTGACGACTTGCCATCCTGGAGCAACCTCACAGATGATGTCTCCCGACAATGTTAGACTATATCCGTTCCTGATTTTCTGCAGGTTCTCGTTAGTTGAGGAGAGAATGTTCTCGGATGTCTGAACATCCCTTACTCCCTCACTCAGGAAAAGGAAGTCGCGAGAACGTTTAAGTATCTCAGAGAGACTTAGTTGCTGTTGCTCTATGAGTTTGTGATTGAGATAAATCTGATTGTGATAGACGGCGTCTACATATTGTCCCTTGCCATAGACGTTGGAAAGGTACATGTTGAGCAGATTTGAAGTGCGGTTGATGTAGAAAGTACCAGAAGGTATGCCATATTTGTCATAATCAACATCCTCTATTTCCGAGTAGCCTGTTGATGACAATACGAATAGCACCTGTCCCTTGCCAAGACGGCTCTCAAGTGTCTCTATTATGCGATTTAGCTCATGGTCAAGGCGCATGTATGTATCTTGAAGTTCGGTTCTGTTGCTTGAGAGAACACTCTCCAAAGGCTTGCCTGCATAGTATTGTATGCACAAAAGGTCTGTCACATCGTCAGTTCCGAGACCATTGTCCTTCTGGCACTTTAGAGCCATGAGTGATACTTCCTCATTGACAAGCGCACTTCGCTTGAAATCAATGAATTTCCTCTCTCCCGTGAATGGGTGTGAAAATGATTTCTGCATTCCTTCTCCCATGAACAGGCTCAGTGTTTCTCCAAGACCGCTCAAAGGCGACCATTTGAGGCTTTTCAGCTTGTCTGCAATAGGGAAGTTTGCGGTTACTCCCATAGCCCATTGATCGGCTGCAAGAGCGTATGCGCTGGTAGTTGTCCAACGTCCTGTGTTATCGTCAATCCAGAGCGCGAGATTGCCTGCGTGACCTGCGCTTATAATTGCTGCATCGCGTTCAGGACCAATACTATACACCTTTGACATCCCGTTGGTGAAGACCTTAAGTTCGTCGCCGATTGTTGTTGTCATCAGGTTCTTGGCAGAAACGGCATCACGACCTTGTCCTGCCTTGATGTTCTTGTCTTCCACACAGCCCGTTCTACGGAGAGACTTACGGTCTATCCATGAGTTACTTACAATACCATTGTAGTAAGGCGTTGCGCCGGAAACGATAGTGGCTGTAGCTGAAGAGCGGTCGGCAGGGAAATAGTCGTTTATGGCTTTCTCATAAACGAGCCCATCCCTCATAAGACGCTTGAAACCACCGTCACCATAGAATCGTTCGAATATCTGAAGGTAGTCGGAACGCAACTGGTCAATCGTGATGTTGACTACGAGCTTAGGCAGTCCGCTTTCCTTCATCTGGGCAGCAACCTCGTTGGTGCACATACTCGCTACGAGGAGCGCGGTCAGATATCTGTATATGTTTGATGAATTCTTCATTCTTTCAACTTTACACTTTATTCTTTAATCTTTAGTCTTTGACTCTTTATTCCACAAACAATCCTTACAAGCAAAGATGATGCCAAAATATTCATTCCTTCGGCATACGACTGAAAAATATTTCCGATGAAGAACAGAATGACCATTGCAAGTGCCACATTCCAGCGATGCTTCCATTTCGTCCAAGGTGATATTAGGTAGAACCAAAGCGGGTTCAGAATAAGTAGCTGTAGATTGATCTGTACGAATGGATGGTGACTGAAAACCATTACAAGAGGCAACAAACCTGCAATTCCGCAAATGTAGAAAAGTATGACGTCAAACCAGCGACCAGAGGTCTTCTTGTATATTGTCCACACTACCGCCAATGCCAATATGACAATTGCGAACATTGTAGGTGTTAGCGGAAAATCAGGCATAGGTTCAAATTGAGGGTGCACATCTTTCAGAAGCCAGAAGGCACTATCAACAAGTGCCACTTGCTTTCCGTCGGCTCTCGTTATCAAAGCCGAGTCGAAGTCGGCTGCAAGGATTTCCGGAAGGAACTCCCTTTCTGAATGAACGGTGTTGCGATCGGCTCTTAGTCCGATAACAAGGTCATTGCCAGCCTTGCACCATTTGTATTTGTTTGTCTTCCAATGAAGAAGGTCGCGGAACGTCTTTTCTCCTCTCTGCTGAAAAGTCTTAATGCAACTGGGCTTTCCGTCGATATTGGCGAGAATGATATCCCTTGCCCTTGTCGTACAGTTGTCGTAGATGTAGTTGTAGCGATAGACACGGTTCTCTGGACGATAGTTCTCGTCGAGGGCTTTCATAATGCGAGCCTTCTCTGTTTCCGTAAGGTTGAGCCTCTGCTGATAAACGGGACTTCCGTAGTATTCGTATTCACGAAGGAAGTAATCCGTCGGGACTATAGCCATTGTATAGTCGGTGAAGCCGAGGACGAACTTGGCAACAAAATTCGGCTGGGATGCATCGAATACTCCCCAGTTGATGGCAACATCCATATTTTGCTCCGTATCTACAACCCTTAACGCCGTGTGTCCATAGAGACTATAGATCTGGGCGTGCGGTTTGCAAGTCAGCAAACTTATTTCCGTCTTTGCGGACACTCTAATTGCAAAAAGTGTCAAAAAGACCACGATTGTCGTGTAAAAATATACTATATTTCGTTTCACGATGCAAAAATAACTTTAATTTATCACATTTCGTGCGATTATTTCATTTTTTTTCGATAATTTTGCACCCTGTAATCAAAAAACGGTCAAAAAACAGATAAATGAAGAAAATATTTGCTGCAATGAGCATTGCTTTGCTCGCAACTCCGGCTTTGGCTCAGAGTGGAACAAACTCTCCATATTCTCAGTATGGAATTGGCGTGCTCTCAGATCAGGGTAACAGTTTCAATAGAGGAATGAATGGCGTTGGCTTAGGTCTCCGTCCACACAATCAGATAAACTATCTTAATCCAGCTTCATATTCGGCTGTTGACTCCCTTTCCTTTATCTTTGACGCAGGTTTTTCTCTTCAGATGACCAACTTCAAGGAGGGCAAAGTGAGCAAGAATGCCAAGAATGCAAGCTTTGAATATGCTGTTGCCGGATTTCGTGCTGCTCCCAATCTTGGCGTGGCTTTTGGTATCCTGCCTATATCAAATGTTGGATATCAGTTCTCAAATACCAGTATAGCATCGCTTGATGACGGAACCTCGACAGCCGTATCTTCCAAATATTCAGGCACAGGAGGTCTCCATGAGGCGTTCGTAGGTTTGGGATGGTCTCCTGTCAAGGGCTTCTCATTCGGTCTCAATGGCGGTTATCTCTGGGGTGAAATGGAGCATATTATCGAGAACTCATATACTGACTCTTCAGCAAAGAGCCTGAAGAAAAAACGCAATTGCAGTATAGGTAGCTATAAGCTTGACTTCGGTGTTCAGTATCAGCAGAACCTGAATGACAAGGATGTCATTACCGTTGGTGCTACATATGGTCTGGGGCATAGTCTTAATGCCGATCCTACTTTGTCAATCATAAGTTCTGGTAGTGTTAGTGATACTACCGAGTTTGTTGCTCATGATGGTATTGACTTCCCTTCACAGATTGCAGCCGGAGTTTCTTATGCTCACGGTACGAAGTGGACCGTAGGACTTGACTATACCTTGCAGCAATGGGCAGAGGCAAAGTTCCCTGAGGAGCAAGGTAACTCTTATGTGTCAAAGAAAGGCTTGTTCATGGACAGTCATAAGATAAATGCCGGCTTCGAGTATTGTCAGAATCCTGAGGGACGTAGCTTCATGTCTCGCATTCGTTATCGTCTGGGTGCAGGATATTCTACTCCTTATATCAAGGTTGGCGGCAAGGATGGTCCGAGCCAGTTGTCTGTCAGCGCCGGTGTCGGTGTACCTATCGTGAATGCTTTCAACAACCGTTCCATGCTCAACGTGAGTGCTCAGTGGGTTCGTAATGATGCAAGCGGTTTGATCAAGGAAAACAGTTTCCGCATCAATATCGGCTTTACCTTCAACGAACGTTGGTTTGCTAAGTGGAAGTTCGAGTAAGATGAAGATGACTATAGGCAATCCTAGCAGAGCGGTTCCATTGTGGTGCTTTTGCATCATGATGGTTCTCTCATTTATTGCCTGTAACAACCCGAAGGAGCATACGGCACCTGCTATCTATGCCCGTGACTCTGTTGCTATGATGACCAGCTATGGAGTTAATACGCTCATAAGCGATTCTGGTGTTATGAAATACCGCATCGTGACAGAACGTTGGGAGGTAAATGAGAATGTGAACCCTAAGCGTTGGATTTTCCGTAGGGGACTGTTCCTTGAGCAGTTTGATGAGAAATTCCATGTTGAGGCTTATATTCAGGCAGATACCGCCTATTGCTTCACGGAGCAGAATCTATGGCATCTTATTGGTAATGTTCGCGTGCGCACGATAGACGGTCTTAAATATAGCTCTGAGGAACTGTATTGGGACCAAAACAGGCACGAGTTGTATTCTTATAAGTTCAGTCGTCTCGTAACCCCGGAACGTGAGATGCAAGGTTCGTATTTCAGAAGTGACGAGCAACTTCGTCGCTATTTCATCACCAATTCCAAGGGCTCGTTCCTGAAGAGCGATATGTTCAAGGAAGATACTACGACGCAGAAGGCTTCTACTGACACTTCAGCTGTTGTTCCTCCTAAGCGTGGAATGACAATGCCTCATAGAAAATTGAATTAATATGCTGATACCTTCTATATTGATAACAATGCTTTTCTCCGCGTTCTTCTCGGGCATGGAGATAGCCTTTGTGTCAAGTAATAGGATGCTGGCTGAGGTGAACAGAGAGAAAGGAAGTATCACGGATCGTGTTGTGTCGAAGTTCTATCGCCATCCTAATATGTTTGTCTCCACTATGCTTGTTGGCAATAACATAGCGCTTGTAATCTATGGCATCCTGATAGCACGACTCTTTGACGCAACTATTTTTGCCGGGCTCTCTGAGGCTGCAAAGGTGTCGGGCGACACGATACTCTCCACATTGATAGTCTTGTTTACCGGAGAGTTCCTTCCAAAGACCATTTTCAAGGCAAATGCCAATAAGTGCCTGAGAGGTTTTGCATTGCCTGCATATCTCTGCTACATAGTGCTTTATCCTATTTCACGCCTGTGTGCTGTATTATCAAAATTACTGCTCCGTACCTTTGGCGTGAAGATGGATAAGAAGGAGGCTCGCGAGGAATTTTCCAAGGTTGACCTCGACTATCTCGTACAGCAGTCTATTGATCAGGCAGGCGATGATGCGAAGATTGACGAGGAAGTGCGTATATTCCAGAATGCGCTCGACTTTTCTGATACGAAGGTAAGGGACTGTATGGTTCCGCGAACCGAGATAAGGGCTGTCTCAACTGACAGTACTGTGGCAGAGCTTCGCCAGATGTTTATCGAGTCAGGGCACTCTAAGATTGTAGTTTATGAGAACGATATTGACAATATCATAGGGTATATCCATTCTTCGGAGCTGTTCCATGACTTGAAGGATATCAAGGGGGCTGTCCGTCAGATGCCTTTTGTGCCCGAGACAATGGCTGCAAAGACGCTGATGCACACATTCCTTCAGCAGAAGAAGAGCCTTGGCGTTGTGGTTGATGAGTTCGGAGGTACAAGCGGTATTGTGGCTCTCGAGGATATCGTTGAGGAGATATTCGGTGATATCGAGGATGAGCACGACAGCACCAACTATATATGCCATACCACGAGCGATGGCGATTATATCATCTCTGCCCGTATGGAGATTGACAGGGTGAACGAAACTCTGCATCTCTCGCTACCGGAGTCTGACGACTACAAGACTATCGGTGGACTTATCCTTGACCGTTATCAGAGCTTCCCTAAGCTTAACGAGGTCATTACCGTGGATGATAAGTTTGAGTTCAAGATTCTCAGGAGCACAAGAACCAAGATTGAACTCGTGAAACTGAAACTTGTAGGTGAGGAATAGAATGCTTTTTCTTCGATTGTAGGGAACGGACCTGGAACGGATTTGTAACGGACTTGAAACGGATTTACAACGGTATTACAACGGACTTACAACTGTGACGCTCATAGGCTTTTGTTTTCTTGTGTGCAAAGGTAAGAATGTTTTTTTGGAAAATGTAAGAAAAATGCAAAAAAATGTTTGTTTTGCACATAATATTTAAAAGCATCTACACTTACAGCGGAGGTAGCGAATCTAAAGCGAAGGCGAGATAAACTATAAGAAATGCCTTTGTAGCAAAGCATAAACAACTCCTATGCAAATCCCATATAACTCCCACTTCAAATAAGAGTAGCATAAGAGTAACATAAGAGCTATATGGGAGGAAGATGGGTGAGGCAAATTGTGGTCAAAGTGGTCAAGGTCAAAATGGTCATTTTCATTTTCGGAATGTGTCATTTGCTCACTATATATAAATATTTAATATTTATATATAGTGGAGGATTTTGACAACTCCGAAATCATTTTGACCAAATGACCTAATGACCAAATGACCGCGGGGTGGTAAGTTACACTTTCGGATTTTTGTATTGACATTTGGGCAAATATTGATTTTTCGTCTTTGTTTTCCGGCTTTTTGGGTCATTGCCAAATAGTGGAAAAACGTGTTTTATCTCAAATAAATGAGAAAATTGTCTTTTTCATGGAAATTTTTGCACTCAAAGTTATGTTTTTCCCTTTTTTTTACTAACTTTGTACGCAATTTGTACGCGAGTGCCAATGCTAAATCTGTTACTTGCGTGTGAAAAGGGCCTTCGGGCTTGTCAAACAGTGAAAATAAAAACAATAATAAAAACCAAATCAAACTAAAAAATGGCAGTATTAGGAAAAATCAGACGCAGGGGCGTATTGCTGGTGAGCATCATCGGTCTTGGCCTCTTTGCTTTCATTGCCGAGGAGGCTTTCCGTTCATGCGAGACTTCGAGGAACAGTGCCCGCCAGCAGATTGGCTCTGTTCTCGGCGACAAGATCACTTATGATGAATTCCAGAAGTTGGTTGACGAGTTCACCGATGTCATCAAGCTGACACAGGGTAAGGACAACCTTACTGAGGACGAGCTCAATCAGGTTCGAGATCAGGTTTGGAATACCTATGTTCAGACCAAGCTCATTGAGGAAGACGCAAAGAAACTCGGTCTCACTGTAACCGACGATGAGATTCGTGATATCCTCAATCAGGGAACAAACCAGATTCTTCTCCAGTCTCCATTCGTGAACCAGCAGACAGGTCGCTTTGATGCAAATGCTCTCAAGCAGTTCATGAACGAGTACAAGAAGAATACTAACCCACAGTTCAAGGAGCAGTACCAGAAGATATACAACTACTGGCAGTTCATTGAGAAGACACTCCGTCAGCAGACACTCGCTCAGAAGTATCAGGTGCTTCTCGGTCATACATTCTTCTCTAACCCAGTTGAGGCAAAGCAGAGCTATGATGAGGAGACAAAGGAGTCTGCCATCGAGCTTGCTGCATTCCCTTACTCTTCAATCGAGGATAAGGACGTACAGGTTTCAGATGCAGACCTCAAGGCTAAGTACAATGAACTGAAGCCACGTTTCAAGCAGTATGACGAGACACGCGACATCAAGTATGTTGCTGTTCGCGTAAAGGCATCTGCAGGCGATAAGGCTAATCTAATGAAGCAGACAACGGAATATGCTGCTCAGCTTGCTACTGCAGAGGATCCTTCTGAGGTTATCCGCAAGTCAGGTTCTAACGTTGCTTACCTCGGTGTTCCTGTAAACAAGAGCGCATTCCCATCAGACATCCAGTCTCTTATCGACTCTACATCAGTAGGCACAACAACAGCCGTTAAGGAGAATGCTCAGGACAATACCTTTAACGTTCTTCGCCTCATTTCAAAGGCTGAACTTCCAGACTCTATCGAGTTCCAGGCTATTCAGGTTGGCGGTGAGACACCAGAGGAGGCTCACAAGCGTGCAGACTCTATCTATAACGCACTTTCTGCAGATGCCACACAGTGGGAGGCAATTGCAAAGAAGTACGGTCAGACAGGTGAAAAGAACTGGCTTACTACACAGCAGTATCAGTATTCTCCTTCTCTTGATGCTGACACAAAGACATACCTCAACGCTTTGAACTATGCAAGTGTTGGTGCTCTGAAGAACATTCAGACAACAGCAGGCAATATTATCGTTAAGGTTACAAATCGCAAGGCAATGACAACAAAGTATGTTGCTGCTGTTATCAAGACTGATATCGCATTCTCTAAGGATACATACTCTCAGGCTTACAACAAGTTCTCTCAGTATGTTTCAGAGAACCAGACAATCGAGAATCTTGAGAAGAATGCCAAGAAGTACGGCTATACTGTAGAGACTGCTACTGATACACGTACTACACAGCACTACGTTGCAAACCTCCGTGCTACCCGTGAGGCTCTCAAGTGGATATTCGACTCTAAGGAAGGTGCTGTTTCTCCTCTCTATGAGTGTGGCGAGAATGACGCTCTCCTCGTTGTTGGTCTTACAAAGATTCATGAGAAGGGCTATCGTTCGCTTGACGATGAGCAGATCAAGGAAATCGTTAAGGCTGAGGTTATGAAGGATAAGAAGGCAGAGAAGATTATTGCCAAGGTTGCAGGTGTGAAGAGCATAAAGGATGCACAGGCTAAGGGTGGTAAGGTAGCTTCTATTGATCAGGTGTCATTCTCAGCTCCAGTATTCGTTCAGATTGCAGGTTCTTCAGAGCCAGCTCTCAGCGGTGCCGTAGCAGCAACAAAGGTTGGTCAGTTCTCTGCAAAGCCAGTTAAGGGTAATGCCGGTGTATATCTCTTCCAGGTGAAGAATAGCGGTGCTCGTGCTGGTGTCAAGTTCGACGCTAAGTCACAAGAGGCTAAGCTTGCTCAGCGTAACATGCAGATGGCTGGTAACTTCATGCAGGAACTTTACATCAAGGCTGATGTAGTAGACAACAGGTATCTGTTCTACTAAAAAGCCCCCCAGCCCCCCAAGGGGGAGCCTTTTATATAGTAATGTCGCTTATGATAATTCGTATGAAAGCCATAAGCGACATTTTTTATTGGCATTACTATAAAAAAAACTCCCCCTTGGGGGGTGGGGGGCTTTAATATATTATAATAAGGTAACTCCTTTTATCAAAAAAAATTAAATCCGCTCTCAGAAATCCATCGGGGAACGGATTTTTTTGCAGTATCGATATTTTTTTGTACCTTTGCACTCGCAAAATCGAAACGTGCGCCAGCCGTTGGGCTGACACGCACTTTTTGCTTCGTGCGAGGATGCCTCTCGCACGTTGCACTCGCAAAATGAAAACGTGCGCCAGCCGTTGGGCTGACACGCACTTTTTGCATCATGCGAAGTTTTCTTTGCACCAGCAAAATGCGCAGTCGTTTTACTATATTCGTGCTTACTTTTGTCATTGTCTTTGCAATGGCAAATACTCGTGTGTCGTTCTTCAAGGTTGTGAAGAATGATACGGATACTGTCGTCCCTGGCAGTAAGCATGATACCGTCAAAGTGGATTCCGCTATTACTGAGAAAATATCTATTGATACGGCTTTGGCACAGGCAATAGATACGCTCGACTCCCTGCATCGTGCCATTTTCCTTCGTAATAAGGCGATTGACGATTCCATAAGGCTTGATTCTCTTAACAGAAAGAAAAAGAACGGAATAGACGCTCCTGTGGAATATACCGCAGATGATTCTCTTGTGTATTTTGCCGGCAATAAGATGGCACATCTCTATGGTTCATCGACGGTGAAGTATGAGAATATGGATCTTGCTTCGGAAAAGGTTGCCATAACGCTTGATTCAAGTCTTGTGCGTGCAACTGGAGTCTATGACACAACCACACGCGAGAAGGTTGGTACACCCGTGTTCAAGATGGGCTCTGACACGTATGAGAGCGATACCATGGCTTTCAATTTCAAGACGAAGAAAGGACTTATCGCTTCTGTTTATACTGAGCAGGAGGACGGATACCTTACGGCAGAGCGCTCAAAGCGTGACAAGGAAGGAAACCTGTATCTAAAGCACGGTCGATATACTACCTGTGACGAGGAGCATCCCGACTTCTATCTCGCCCTTTCTCGTGCCAAGGTTCGTCCTGGCAAGGACGTTGTGTTCGGTCCTGCGTATCTTGTTGTGCAGGATGTACCGCTTCCTTTTGCCATCCCGTACGGTTTCTTCCCATTCTCCAAGTCATATTCAAGCGGTTTCATCATGCCGACATACGGTGATGAGAGCGCCAGAGGCTTCTATCTTCGTAATGGTGGCTATTACTTTGCCATTTCCGACCGCATTGACCTGAAACTCACGGGTGAGATCTACACCAAGGGGTCTTGGGGAATAGCGGCAGCATCCAGCTATCGTAAAAGATACAGGTACTCAGGTTCGTTCGATGCCTCTTATCTGGACACACGTAATGGTGACAAGGGAATGCCTGACTATACAAAGACAACGAATTTTAGGATACAGTGGTCGCATCGTCAGGATGCCAAGGCAAATCCTTATAGCAATTTCTCGGCAAGTGTGAACTATGCAACTACGAATTATGAGCGGAATAATCTTACCTCATACTATACTCCGGAGTTGCTCGCACAGACAAACCGTGGTTCTTCCGTGTCATGGAGCACGCAGTTCTCAAGTATCGGTCTTAGTCTTTCATCGTCTTTCAATATTGATCAGAATGTGAAAGATTCCACCATTTCGCTTACTCTGCCTAATCTCAGTATTTCGATAGCCCGTTTCTCTCCTTTCAAGCGAAAGTATGCAGTGGGTAATGAGCGATGGTATGAGAAAATCAGTTTGTCATATACCGGACAGATCTCCAACTCCATCAGAAATTGCAAGGAAGACATGTTGCTTAAGTCCAGTTTGAGTAGGGATTGGAATAACGAAATATACCACAGTATTCCTATCAGTGCAACATTCTCTCTTTTCAATGCCATTAACCTTACACCATCAATCAACATAAGTGATCGTATGTTTCTCAGAACACTTGAGAAGAGATGGGAAGGGAACAAGCAAACTGGAAAGTATGAGGAAAAAACCGAAATACATGATGGGTTTGCAAACGTGTTAGATGGTAATGCGTCAATCGGTGCCAATACCACCCTGTATGGTATGTTTTTGCCTAATAGAAAGATATTTGGCGATAAGGTTCAGGCTATCCGTCATGTCTTCACACCATCGGTGTCATTCACGTACACACCAGATTTTGGCTATTTGCATTCATATATGAAAATTGCTGACAATGGTGAAGAGTATATTGATTACTATTCTCCGTATGAAAACTATAGTCCTGTAAGGGGAGCGTCTGGTTCTATTTCAATGCAGATAAAGAACAATTTGGAGATGAAGGTGAAGTCTGACAATGATACTACAGGTTTCAAGAAAATATCGCTCATTGATGAACTCAGCGCGGATATGTCATACAATCTCTTTGCAACGGAACGTCCATGGAGTGATCTTAATACTAATTTACGACTGAAGTTAGGAAAGAACTACACATTCAGTCTTCGTGCCTTATTTAAGACCTATGCAATAGGCAGAAAGGATAATGGAATGACAGTCCAGAGTAGTTCTACGCATTATAGTCGGGGACATTTCGGACGTTTTACGGGAATATCGCAGAACATATCATATACGCTTAACCCTGAGAAAATCAGGAAACTCTTCGGAGGCGGAGACGATAAGAAAAAGAAAGATGACGACGATGATGAGCGTGATGATGATTATGACACAGGATTGGATACAAACGTGGATCCCGTCATGGCGAAAGGTCAGAATGCTGTTGCAGATAAAGGTGTTAAGGCTGAGACCGATGATGACGGCTATATGCGTTTCTCCATGCCTTGGAGCCTTACTTTCAGTTATGGTATAACCATGAGTGAGGATCCGTCGAAATTCATCCCATACAAGAATGGGAAGACTGTGAAATATAAAGATACTGATGGTAAGGTGATAGATATCGAAGGTGGATATTATGGCTACAAGTTCACTCAGAATCTGAACTTCTCAGGAAACATTCAGCTTTCCGAAGGCTGGAATATATCATTCAGATCTGGTTATGACTTCGATTTCCATAAACTCACCTTGACGACAGCCTCCCTGCAACGTGATCTGCATTGCTTCTCCATGGCGTGCAGTGTGTCGTTGGCTCCATACACAAGCTATAACTTCTCGTTCCGTTGTAATGCCGCTACGCTTACTGATGCCCTCAAGTATGACAAGCGTTCTGGGTATTCCAACAATGTGAGGTGGTACTAAGGGTTCCCGATGGGAAGTAATTGACTTGCTTCAGCTTGTTGAGCCTAGCGAAATTTTGTAGTCGCCCTGATAATTTTCAATTTTCAATTATCAATTTTCAATTTTTTATAAAAAAAAGTCTTAATCCTTTGTTTTAACGAAAAAAAGTTGTATCTTTGCCACTGAAATACCAAAAATGAAATAACAAAGGCACAAAAAGGTTCAAAGATTTTTGTCTTTAGTCCTTAGACCTTAGTCTTAATTAAAAAAATTACTTATGAAGATAACAGTAAAAATCACTTTGATTCTAATCTGCTTTGCATGCTCCTTGGTGATGCATGCACAGGACGCCATAGTCTATGACTATCGTCTTGATCAGAAAGCCCTCAATGACTCAAAGAATCCTATTCCTTCTGAGATTCGCAATGCTCCATTGTTCGGCAAGACCATCAATGTGTTTGGTGCCAGTCGTGCACGCAATAACCGTAAGGAGGTTACTGACACATGGCATTGCAAGCTTGCGCAAAAGTATCATATGCTCTATCGTAACTATGCGCGTAACAACTGCTGTATAGCATTCGACCGTCGTAGGGAGCGTTGGAGTGCCCCTATCAACGAGTTCTATGAGGAAATGGATACATGTGACTATATCCTACTTATCGGTGGTCACAGTGATGCAGAGCAGATTATCAAGGGTAAGGGAACTCTTGAGGAGTTCGAGGAAGGATATGCCAAGCTCCTCCGTGGCTTTGTCAAGAAGGAGCCGGATGCAAAGGTTGCAGTCTTCACCCCTTGGAATATTAAGAATCCTCCTTATCCTGATATTACCCGCATAATGGTTGAACAGGGGCGTAACTTCTCTATACCTGTTTTTAACTGTGCGACACAAAGCGGAATATATGTCTGGGATCTGGAATTTGCTCGACGGTACTTCCATTCGTATCAGGACAATACTCACCTGAATGCCAGGGGGCATGACCTGTTCTATAATAAGGCAGAGAAATTCATGCTGGGGCTTTAGGGAAGTTGAAAATTGACAATCGACAAAGAATACCATTCAATAGCGATTGGAATTAAATAAAATGCAAAGACGCAGAGCCACGAGGCGTTAAAACCTCAGAGTCTCTGCGTCTTTGTTTTTAATTCATTATCAATTTCCATTATTAATTATCCATTAAGCCTAAGCTAAGCATTAGGCTTCTACCACGCCCTCTTCGCCTTCAATTCTATGTATTTGCTTAGTATGCCGAAGGAGAGAGCCTCTGGATGTATGGAAAGACAGTAGATGCCGTTTTGCTGAAGGGTGTCGGCTATAAGTTGTTTTTGGTTCACCATGTCTTTGGCGAGGGTACTCTCCACGCATAGGGAGTGTGTTCTGCCTATATACTTTGTTCGCAAGTTCATCAAGCTAAAGCTAGTTCTTCGCTTGGGCTCATCAAGCTGCGTAAATCTACTTTCATCTAACCCTTTTCTACTTTCTGCCATGTCTTCAAGTTCACGGTCAAGGCAGTTTACTATAACAAGACAGTTGCGTGAAGAAATACGCTTGAAGAACTGCAACTGACGTTCAAGGACTGATATAGTAGGAATCTCAGTATATAGGAATATCAGACTTCTGCGCTTTACGTTACGGTCTATTACAAGACAGAGCTGCTCAATGTCGCTCTCGCCATACTCCGTGTCAAGAGCATATAGTTGCTGCATTATACTGTTGAACTGCGGTTTTCCTGCCCTCGGAGGCAGAAAACTTATCCCCTTGGGACCGTATGAGCAGACGCCTACGCAGTCTGACTCCCTTTCCAAAGCGGAGTAGGACACGAGCAGAGAGGCATTAATGGCATGGTCTTGAAGAGATAGGGAGTTAAAGGTGCGTTGCATGGCTGTCCCGCAGTCAATCACGTTGATGACGTGCTGTGAACGCTCATCCTCGTATTCATTCACCATGGTATGCCCTGTTCTTGCCGTCGCCTTCCAGTTTATGGTACGTATATCATCGCCTGTCACATACTCTCTAATATCACGGAACTCGGTCTTGTTGGCAGGCAATTGCCTCTTGTGGTTTCCTGTTGATATTGTCTGTCGGGACCGCACCAGTTCGTCCTTCTCGCGGAGTCTTGAGAATGCAGGATATACATCAACCTCCTGTCCTTCCGGTTGGAGTATTATTCTGCGTTCAAGCAGTCCAAGACATGATGCATAGACGAGAGACCTGCCAAGTAGGAAATGTCCCCTTTTGCAATTGAAGATTGAAAGTTGAGAATTGAAAGTAATCCTATCTTCACTTTCCATCTTTATTTTTTCATTCTCCTTTTGGTGAAATTCAGATGGTATCTCGTCAATGACGTAGGCACTCATAATCCATCCTTTTCTTATTTTGAAAGATATGGAATATACGTTTTCTTCGCCAAGGTCGAGTTTTGAGGCAATATCCCTTCCGCCATCGATATGCAGCAGCATTAGCAGCACGGTATCAATAGCCGATGCCATGACAAACAGGCATAGCAATACGAGTGCTATGCCATACAGCGCATCGACCATCACACCAAGGGCTGATATGGTTGCAATGGCAAACAGGATAATGAAAAATCGCTTTTTTATGAACATGGAATTCTCGCGGAAAAATTTCAATTTTCAATTGCCACGCTGTCTATAATCTGCTTTACGAGTTGTGATACGGTCATGCCGTTAAGCTCTGCCTCTGCCGTAAGCGTCACTCTGTGGGCAAGTACGTAAGGAGCTAGGAAATGAATGTCATCGGGAGTGACGAAATCCCTTCCTGATAGTATGGCATGAGCCTTGGCAGTCTGCAATAGTGCGATGGAAGCACGTGGAGAGCCTCCAATCCACGTATAGGCAGAGTTGCGTGTGGCTGCAACGATATTACACAGATACTTCATCAATGAATCATCTACCACCACATCTTTGAGCATATTCCTGAGTGTTCTGAGTTCGTCCAGTGTGAGTACAGGTCTGTCGAAGCGTACCTCATGCAATCTGTTGCCCTGATGATACTCTTGAAGGATCTTCAGTTCAGACTCCACTGAAGGATATCCCACGGTAACTTTTAGGAGGAAACGGTCCATCTGAGCCTCTGGCAGACGGTAAGTACCCTCTTGGTCAATAGGGTTCTGCGTTGCCATCACCATGTAAAAGTCGGGTAGGGGATAGGTGGTACCGTCGAATGTAACCTGTCTTTCCTCCATACACTCAAACAGGGCAGCCTGTGTCTTAGCAGGGGCGCGGTTAATCTCATCCACAAGCAGGAACTGCGTAAAGACAGGTCCCTTGCGGAAGGTGAAGTCCTGCGTCTGGGTGTTTAGGATTGATGTACCTACAACATCGGTAGGCATAAGGTCTGGAGTGAATTGCAGGCGCTTGAAATCTGCGCTTATAAGTTGTGCGAGCGTCTTTGCCATAAGTGTCTTTGCCACTCCTGGTACACCCTCAAGCAAAACGTGACCATCGGCAAGAAGAGCAGTGAGCAAAAGCTCAAGAACCTCATCCTGTCCTTTTACAATACTGTTGACTGCATACTTCAATTCTGCAATCTTGGAGTTGAACTCCGTTAGGTCTATACGTGATGAATATTCCATATTTTTATTTTTTTTCGCTAAGGCTCAACAATCTGCGCAAGTTTTTCGCATAGCTGTCAAGCTAAAGCAAGTTTCCTCAATTGATTGTATCTAATTGTTCCAGACAAAGCCTGTACGACTTGGCATCCACCTGTACCCCGCTTGCTGTCAGCTCCTCCAGAGTGGAGAGCACCTCCTTGACGCGTTCCTCATTGAGTCCTCTGTTTGCTGCCAGGATGCTTGCAAACTGTGATACTTCAGAGAAATCCCTTGTCCGCATATCAAAGTAGAACTCCTTGCGAAGTTTGTAGAGCAGCACACGCTTCTCTATGCGCAGCAGTTCACGGTAGTCCGTGTCGTCTGTGTATATTGTGGCAAGATGTCTGATAAAGTTAATGTTTGAGTTCTGCACCTTTTTGTTCACATTCTCAGGTCTGCGTCTGCGTCGTGTGTTGAAGATGATGGCAAGGGCAAGGGCTGCGCACAACAGCCATAGGAACAGAGCGGTGGCAGGATGTTTAAGCAGAACCATGAACGGGGTGCCGTCAGTGTCATTTTCATCCTCATAGTCATTGTAGATGATAATCAGAGGCAGTGACTTGTCAAACGTACACTCCATGATATGCTCCATGCCAATACGCAGATCCTTATTCTGCACAGCATAGTTGGTGAAGAATAAATGGTTGTTGAAGCTTAGTGTGATACATCCTTTTCCTATATCCCTCCTTGCTGCCACGTCCCATTTGTCGTTAAAGGATATGAGCGGTGTGTATGAGCCTAAGGGAAGGTCACCGTAAAAATCACAGTATTCGTCTGCTATTACTATGCCGTCTTCTGTGGTGTCGTTCTGTAAGCTGTCCTCCTGTAAAATACAGATAGTCTCTGTCACCATATTCTCCCATACCATGATAGAGTCTGGTTTGCCGTTCGACTTTTCGCACAGATACAGACTTATACGGCTTATCTCGTTTTCCCTGTCAAGGAAGTCCTGAATGTTGAAGTAATCGCTTTCTCCTCTCCATGTCTCGATAAGCAGACGTCGCGCTATTTCATACTCCATATCGGCAATAAGCACTCTGTTGCCTGTGTTTGCCATGCTTATGAGCTGAAAGATATGTGCTGAGTCTGCCACCTGATATCCGGAATTGACAAACAGGTAGTTAGCCTTTTTCTTCCCGAATTTGGCAAAGGCGGAATCTGCATCAGCTTCAACATACAGCTTTCCTTTCCAATAGTCATGCAGATACTCGTCAAGATATTTCGCCCCAAAAGGCTCTTTCGACTTCGTGCTGCCCATCTGTTTTTCGTCCCATTCGTATTGCGGTATCTGGTCATAGAGTCGCTTGCCATAGGGAATTAGGAGAATACATACGATGCAGATGCCAGCCGCAATGTATATCCATGTGGCGTGCCTGTTCAGGAAGTTCATGCTTTTATTCATGCTCACCTCCTTCCTCTGTCATTGTGCACAGGGTATTGCCGATGGCTGTCACATCATCAAGCAGTTCCTTGCTTGCAGGGTAGTGTCCGTATTTTATATACAGGAAAGCCATGGTTATCTCCCTGAGCTTGTCTGCACCCCACTCTAATTCCCTTACATACATCATTGGAGTCTTCGTGGGTTGCCACACTATCCTCTTCATATTGTCAAGCCTTTGGAGAGTCATAAGATAGCGCAGATGTATGGCAAGTGCGAAGTCGCCATCATTAACCGCCTTCTGAATTTCCTGAACGAAGTTATGTCCCCTGATATCAGCATCCTCCGTGGAACCCATTTCCGTGTTGGATGAGAAATACTGTGAATCGATGGCTTCAACGGTAGGAGCACGATAGAAACTGCCAAATTCCTTATATATAATCCAGCCAATAAAGCATATCAGGAATACCCACATAAGTATCTGGATAACATCGAGCACACCCTCGGGAACATGTATGCTGAAGATAGACCTGAGCAAATCGCTGATAGCATTGTTGAAGTCTATCTTCTCTGTCTTCGAGAGTCGGAGGATGTCCTCTTCGTAGTCTGGTATGTCGGAAATGTATATCACTTACCTTGCTGATTTATTCTTTGTTTCTTCCTTGCTTCCTTTTCTGCTTTCTTCTCCTCTTCACACATCATGCAGTGACCATAGAAGAAGTGCGTGACAATGATTGATATCATGCCGGCAAAGACGTAGCCCACTATCAGGCATTCCAGTATGAGGCTAATCTGTGTTTCTGAGTCGTTTAATATCCTTGTTATGAGGTCTTTCAGTGCCGGTGATATATATAGTGAAAGTATTCCTGCAAATGATATAATCAACAGGGTAGGACCTATAATCATCGACATCGTGATTATACTGACTCCGAGAATCATGAACATCAGACTTACGAAGTTGGAAAACGATAGCGTTACCGCATTGCCTATAGCCGACATCATACCATTCTCGCTGTTTCTATGATGTATCACAAGTGCCATGTTCCTTATCGAGTCAATGAAGAATGGAGCTGCAATTGTCATAGAGCAGAGAAAACTCGCAGCAACACTTATGCCGCCGATTACAATGGCACTTATGAAGTAGCTCTTCCACAGTTGCCATAGCTCTAACAGTTTTGGTAGTCGCTTTGGATAGTCGAATTCCTCTGCGTGCTCTGCCACATACATCATCATCGAAGGGACTGTAGGGATGAGAAGTAATGCAACAAAGGCAATCCCAAGCGAGAAGAGTATGCTCTTCAAGAAGATTATGTTCGCCAGTTCGATGACGGCAAGAATTAGCACAGGCTTCACGGCAAGTTGCATGGCAAGCCTGCTGTGGGTCACAATCCACTGGCAGCCCTCCGTAACAACCTGTCCACGTTCCCTTATCTTGTATATCTCCGATTCAGCCATTGTCTTTCTTTCCTAATTGTCTTGGCAACAATATTATATAATACACGGAGAATGCAAGACCTGCTACCATAAGCAGTATTCTGACAGCCATAGGCCATTCCTGATGCCTCGTGATGAAACTCTCAATGAATCCTGCTATCATAAAGAACGGCATCATGGCAAGAGCCATTGTCAATGCCTCCTGTGCCGATTGCATCAGGGCTTTCATGCGTGTCTGTTTCCCGGGGAAAAACCATCCCATTCCCAATTGCATTCCTGCGGCACTGCATACTATTGCTGCCGGCAACTCCAGTGAGCCGTGCTCATTTGGAGCTATTAGGGCATCTGTAAGATATCCGTTCTGGGCAAAGAATGTTGTGAAGCAGCCCATCATCGTACCGGTTGTTATGGCCATGTAGATGGTGTAGAATGGGGTCAACAGTCCGGATACGAAGTAGTGAAGGCCTACAAACATATTGTTGGTAGTGATTTTGAAGTACATTTCCACCTCGCCCTCACTGCCGTATATTCCCATTGGATTCCCGCTTTTGATGTTGTTCATTGTCTCCTGATAGTATGCTCCAGAGAAGAACGCCTCGAAATAGCCAGTATCAAGGCATTGTGACATTACACCGATACCCCATCCGATAAGGAACAGACAAAGCGAGAACATCAGAAAATGCCTGCTCCTGTAGAATGACATTGGTACAGTATGTTTGAAGAAATGCAACAACTCCGTCCACCTCTGTGGCTGTCGCCTGTATAGTATGTGGTGAAACTGCAAGGCAAGGGCGTTGAGATCCTTGCAGACCTGTGTCTCAGGGTAGTGGCTCTGCGCATAGGCAAGGTCGCTGCATACTGAGAGATAGGCCTGACCGAGTTCATTGGGAGAGTATAGCTTCCAACCGTCAAGCATGTTCTGATACCTGTCCCATTGATATTTATTCTTGGATATAAATCGCCCTTCTGTCATTGTTTTGTCTAAGGTCTAAAGTCAAAAGTCTAAGGTCTAAAGCTTTCGTCTTTTGCCTTTTTTGACTGCGAAAATACAAAAATTATTTTGAAAATGATGCTTTTTCCATTTATTTTTCTTACTTTTGCCGTAAAAAGTGAAAAAGCCCCCCGCCAGCTCTTTCTACTTCCCCCCCAAGGAGCGAGGAAAAAGTTTCCTTATCTCGTTTATGAGGGTTAGTTACTAACATTCCCCTCGCCCCTTGGGGAGAGGGTGTCCGTAGGACGGGTGAGGGGCTATTAATTTAGTTCATCATGCAATACATCCTCTCATCACAAGGCATAAGAATACATCAGGAGCCTGCAAGTTTTGCTGCCCGTCTTGCAGCATTTTCCATCGACTTCATACTGATGGGCATTGCGTGGTCTGTCCTATTCGCAACATACGGTGCGGGACTGCTCAGCGGTATGAACAATGTCATGGCTATTATCCTTGTTATCCTTATTCCCTATTTATATCCTCTTATCAGTGAAACCGTGGCAAGCGGTCAGACACTTGGTAAAAAACTGCTTCACATCCGTGTGGTGGACCTTGAAGGCGGTGGCCCGAAGATTTCGGCTTTCATCCTCCGTTGGCTCATCCTCCCGCTTGATGTCTTTGGCTCTGCAGGTATCGGTCCCCTCTGTGTTTTCTTCACCAAGCATCAGCAACGTCTCGGCGACCTCGTTGCCGGCACATGGGTTGTTCGCACTCAGGAATACGAGAAAGTAGATTTCTCATCACTCGTGGCAGAAGAAGGCTAACAAAACTCACCCTTGAGGGCTGAGGGGCTTTTGTCTCTCCGATATAGGGAACGGACTTACAACGGATTCACAACGGATTTACAACGGACCCAGCCTTGCGCAAGTTAGTGTATCTACTCCCCATTGAGGGGGTGAGGGGAGGAACTTGTCACATACTCCAATGTTATCAACATTGGACTACCCATCGGGGAGGGACTGGGTGGGTCGTTGGGGCTTGTTTCTGACTGCAAAGTTACAACGCTTTTTCTTCTATACAAAATTTTTGCCTGTTTCTTTTGCGTTAATCAATTTGAAATATTCGTTATTAATCAGTAAGCCAATTTGTTACGTGCTTTCCTGCGTAAAATACGATTAACATTTGTTTACAAAATACACCAATACACCATTACACCTTTTTAGACAGACACCCTCACAAACTGGGTCTTCTCCCCCAATAATAATATAATTTATTTTAATTATATTATTATTGAAGTAAAAAATGAGGGGACGGAGGGGTATGGTGTGTGTAAAAAATGGTGTATTGGTGTAATGGTATACTTTTCAATTAAAATTGGTTCAAATTGTACACTAATACACCATTACACCTTTTTAGACAGA
>CADCHG010000004.1 GCA_902801155.1 uncultured Prevotellaceae bacterium
TGAAGCAAGTCATCGAACTCACGTAATATTATGCTCTTAGCTCAAGGATTGTTTCAAAATCCTTTACTGATTCTTTCTTGCCTATATTTCCTATGCGGAAACCGTCGGATGTGGTCTCGCAATAGATATACCAGCGACCGTTGATTTCTATTGTTGCGTTACGTAGTGTGGCCGGATTTCCTATTCGGGTGCCCCAATGAGAGTCGTATTCTATGCAGATAGCTGCATGAGCCAGTTTGTCAGACAGGATATAGAGCACGTTATAACCCATGAGATGATAGAGGGTGGCTGCAAGGAAAGCCTTGCAATCGCAGTCGCCACGACCGTCAAGGAGCGTTTCGTCAGGGTAGCGTATATACTCCTGAGCACCAGCAAGTTCCTGACTCCTGTCATCGAGGATATACTTGATGTTCGGCTCTTGCACGAAATCAAGTACGAACTGCAGTTTGTCAAACTCGTTGATGCCTTTTTGTGAGCATATACGGTTGATATACTGTACAATCTTAGCACTTGCCGCAAGATGATGCGGATTGGCGAGCATATAATGGTACATCTCCTGTAGATTGACCTTGTAGTTCCATCCGTTAACGGAAGGTCTGCCAAACGGGTTATGCCGTCTCTGCTCTAAAACCGCCTGTTCATCAAACTCCAGTTCGAGATGCCCTTTCAAGCCAATGCCACGTGAGGAATCCAGTTTCCAGTTGAATTCCCTCTTTATCTTCTTGCTGTCATCGTCAGACGCTTGATAGGATTTCCCTTTCTTCCTGGTTACTATAAGCCAAATCAAAAGAATTATGTTTAGTGAAATCGAAATGACTAATATTTTCTCCATAAATAACGTCAGTTCTACGACTTGCTTCAGCTTGATGAGCTTCAGCGAACACTTGCTTCAGCTTGATGAGCTTCAGCGAATAATTAAAACTATGTTTTTTAGCAGCAAGCTGCTGTTGACGGAACAAAAATTTTTAGAAAATTGTTCGCTAAGGCTCACCAAGCCAAAGCAAGTTCCCAGAAAATTTAAATTTTCTGAGTTAAATTTTCTGGTCATCGTGAGTAATTTTCTGTAAAACCAAGCAACAAAGTTGCGTTTATTAAAGATTTTTGAATAACTCCTTGAACTTTTAACTCTTTACAATGCCATCGTGAATATCTTGCACGCTACTGCTCTTCCGCCAAAGCCTTCTTTTTGCAGGATCAGGCCTTCGTTAAGATGAATGCCGTCTTCAGCCATACTTGTACCGAACTCGAAGTAGCGGTATTGAGGATTTTTGCTGTAATGCCTGATAAGGCTAAGCATCAAATAGTCGAGGGCGTTGGTGTGCTTGCCTTCGTGTGAGGCTGAAATATACTGGGTGCGCACAATCTGCTGGGTGATGAAAAGAAGAGTTCCGGCAATGGTCTTTCCGTCGGGATTCTTTACTGTACAGCACACGATGTTATTGGGAAAACGCTGTTTGAGCAGTTCAATTTCTGAAAGAGAATGAACAGGACGGGAGCAGAAACGCTCCATCAGGTTATCCTCAAGAATAGGCCAGAAATTGCGGATGTTGTCATCAATGGCTACGGTATAGCCTTGTCGCGTAAGTTTGTTGAAGTAGGTGCGCTTGCGTGATGACGTAATATCAATTTCGGAATTGCCAAGGTCTATCGCCGTCATCATATTACATGCTTTCAGCGTGGCATTATATCGCCAAAGCCAGTAGTCCTCTTCCTGTGAAGGTATGAGGTGGTATATATATGGTATCTGCTTATAGATCCACTCGCAGAAACCGTTTTCCTTCAGATATGAAATAGTGAGTCTGAACAGTTCTCCCACCTCTGAAATGTGTATTTCCGGGGATAGAACGAATCCGCCGTAGGTAAGGCCTTGGTGGGAGTGGAAAAGACCCCCTCCTCGCTCCCCCTTAAAGGGGGAGAGCTGGTTGGCTGGAAAGTCCCCCTTTAAGGGGGATTTAGAGGGTCCATTGGCTGGAAGAACAGCAATGAGTTTGCCTTTCTCATTATAGAACATCAGGGAATGATCGTGAAAGCGGTCACTATGATAATCCATATATGAGCGCAGAAAAAGGAAGGTGCCGTTTTTCGACACCTTAACGAAATCATCCCATTCGGTCTGTTTATTTAGCGTATATCTGCAGATACTTATCATAGTCACGGATATAGTCGTCTTCTGAGTATGGATGACTGGCGAGAACGAGACAGAGGGCACCAGTGGTAAACTCCTGTTCGTGAGCCCATATGCCAGGAGGGACGAGAAGTCCCTGGAAAGGTCGGTTGAGAGTAACGGTCTTTTCTTCCTTGCCGTCGCTCAGATAGACCTCCAAAGCGCCAGATGCCGCAATGATGAATTGCCAGCATTCCTTATGGGCGTGTGCTCCACGATCCTTACCCGCAGGCACATCATAGATGTAGAATACACGTTTTATAGGGAATGGCACCTGCACATTCTCATAGATATATGTAAGGCTTCCGCGTGGGTCTTCCTCCTTCGGAAGCTCTATAATCTTGCAATCGGATAGAGTCATAGTGAATAGTGATCAGCCTTGCCCCTCCCCTGTCACTACGTGACACCCACTCCACTGGGGGCGAGGGGGAAGTTAGTATTGCAGTTAATGGGCGACTATGATTATATAACGGATATGTTAGGGATTTATTGTAACTTTTCCTTCACCCTTTGTGGAAGTCGGAGATTGAATATCTCCGAGTATGTGTCAGAGGGTGTCACGTAGTGACGGGTGAGGAGCATGCTACTTATTCCGCATGCTCCTTCATATACTCTCGTGGAGAGAGCCCGTACATCTTCTTGAACATGGTGGAGAAGCTTGTGGTGCTGTTGAATCCGCAGCGGTACATGACTTCTGTGATGTTCTGCCCCTTACGACTAAGCAGTCGGGCTGCTTGTTTCAGACGCAGGTTACGGATGAAGTCGTGCGGAGTCTGGTTGGTGAGCTCCTTCATCTTACGATGCAGATGCACACGGCTGATACCCACCTCGGAGCATATCATGTCGATGTTCAGGTCGCTGTTGCTGAGGTTGGCGTTCACAACGGCGAGAATGCGGTTGAGGAGCTTGTCGTCAGCACTTTCAACCTCGATATCATCGATTTGCTCGCTATGGTCTTCCTTGCCCGTGAACTTGTTCTCCATGAGACGGCGTGAGGCTATGAGGTTGGCTATGCTGCGTCGGAGGATATCCATATTGAATGGCTTGGTAAAGTAGAGGTCAGCACCTGTCTCAAGGCTCTCAAGACGGTCCTCATCGCGTGTCTTTGCTGTCAGGAGTATTACAGGAATGTGATTGGTGTTCACGTTGCTCTTTATCTTAGCGCACAGCGTGTTACCGTCCATCTGTGGCATCATGACATCGGAGATGACGAGTGCCGGAATCTCACGCAGTATGATAGGCAAAGCATCTGCACCGTCGTTGAAACTGAGGACACGATATGTGGATTCAAGTTCAGTAACGAGATAGCTGCGTATCTCGTCATCATCCTCTACGACAACGATGGTTGGGCGTTTAGAGCTTGGTGTCGATGGCTTAGGACTTAGCGTTGGAGTCAGATCCTCCTCCATGCTCTCTGCCTCTGCCGAGTTTGCAACTTCCTGTTCGAGGATGCTTGAAACCTCTTCTGCCTTCTGTTCTTCGTGCAGAGCAAGTTCTTCCTTTGAAAGATGCTCACGTCCCAGAGGAATGGTGACAACGAACTCCACACCATCTTCCACATTACGTACAATGATAGTGCCGTGGTGGAGCTGTACGAGGGAGCGTGTAAGGTCGAGTCCTACGCCTGTGCCTGTCTTTGTCTGGTTTGTGAGGGATGCAGCCTGATAGAAGCGCTCGAAGATTCTTTCCAGACTCTGCTCCGGTATCTGCTCTCCATTGTCGAATACTGAGATAGTCACATTCTTGTCGTCGGAAGTGATTGTCACCTTCACGATACCGCATACAGGAGTGTATTTCATTGCGTTCGACATCAGATTGATGATGATCTTGTCGAATTGACTCCTGTCAATCCATACAGGCAGTTTCTCGCTCTCATGTTCGAACTCAATGTTTATCTTCTTGCTTGTTGCCTGTGGCTGGAAGGTCTTAAGGATGTCAGCTGTGAAATCGATGAGATCGGTCTCACGCATCTGCATTATCATCTGTCCCTTGTCAATCTTCCTTAGATCAAGGATCTGGTTTACGAGATGAAGGATTCGCTCTGCGTTGCGTTTCATTATCTCATATACAGACTGGCGGTGAGGGTCGTTGTCCTCGCGTATGAGCTGTAGCAGAGGTGTCACGATGAGGGTCATAGGAGTGCGTATCTCGTGTGAGATATTTATGAAGAATCGCAGTTTCTGCTCGTTAAGCTCTTCCTTGTGGATATGCTCCTGAATGAGAAGACGTTCACGGTTGCGTATGCGCTGCAAGCGTATATACCACCAGATGGCGGCGATGACAAGCAGGAGATAGATAACCTTGGCAAGTGGTGTGAAATACCAAGGATTGTGGATTACCACCTTGAATGTCTTCTCCTGCGAGCGAACACCATTATTGATGGCTACGACACGGAAGTTGTAGTCGCCAGGCGACATTCGGCTCAGCGTTATCCTATTTTCTCCGGCAGGGAGGATAACCTCCTCGTCGCCATTGATGCTATATGCGAAACGGATATGCTCAACATCGGAATAGGTGAGGGTAGAGAATGTAAACGCAAGCGTGTTGTCCTCATGAGAGAAATGGAACTCGTCGGAAAATGCTATTGCATCCTCGCAGATGACATAGTTGCCTGATTTCATATATGACTGAACGCGCTCACTGCCACGGAACATACCTGTCAGGGTGACCTTGAGCTTTGTCGGCTCAGGTATGCTCTTAGGCGGATTGAAATATGATATGCCTAATGTTCCGCCGAAGAAGAGGAGGTCGGAGTCAGGATCGTGGAATGACACTCCAGAATTATACTCGTTGCCTTGAAGACCGTCGGAAACGTAGAAATTCCTCGTCTTGCCGTCTTTTGTATTGAATCTGCATAAGCCATTGGAGGTGCTTATCCACAGTACGCCCTGATTATCTGACTCGATAGCGGCAACGTGGCAGTCGGGAAGTCCGTCCTTTGTTCCATATTTGCGTAATGCGTGTGTTTTCAGATTATAGTTATACAAGCCTATGGCCGTACCTATCCAAATCTCGTCATTGTTTACCTGACAGATTTCCGTGATTGATTCACGGTCAAGAATCTTGTTGGATTTGAACACCTTTGTCCAACTGTTTGAAGGCAAATCAAGACAAGACAGACCTATTGACGTTCCCACATAAAGGATTTTCTTGTCGGGGCTCATACCCATCTCAAGAATGTAGTTGTTATGGAGACAGTCGGATCTCCTGTAGTCGTGCTTGTATTCCGTAAGCTTGTCATGTTCTATGTCATAACACTTCAGACCATCACCGAGGGTTCCTATCCATAGGCGGCCAAGATAGTCTGCGCGGATATCGAATACGCTCTGTGCATTGCCGTAGCTGAATGAGGCACGATGATACTTGCCAGTCTGAGGATCAAACCATCCGCATCCATCCGTATAAGAACCTACCCATAACCTGCCGGAGTTGTCTTCTGTGATTGTAAGGACAGTGGTTGGCACTTCGTCGCTCTTACGGTTTCCGCCTATTGAAGAAGGGGCATAGTGGCGAATAAGCTGATAGTTGGAGTCAAGTGCGTAAAGTCCGTCCTGGTCGCAAGCAATCCATAATGTGCCGTTTTTCTGGCGATATATAGCCATGACACATTGCTGACCGATCTGATTGCCAGATGGCTGGTTAATACCAAGGCAATGGAAAGGAGATCTGACAGGCGATTGCATGAAGACTCCTTTTTGATATAGTCCTAACCAGAGGTTCTGGTTACGATCTATTGCAATAGAGCCCACCTTTGTTTTGTTCACATCAAGCTGGGTACTTGCAATACGGGCAGGACGTATCTCTCCATTTCGAGGATTGAGCACCTTTACACCATCACCATTTGTTCCAATATAGATATTGCCATCATTACGCGCCTTGAGGGTCGATACTGTGACGTTGAATGTAGAGGGGATGAGTGTAAAACCCTTTCTGCTTGAATTCATTACATATACACCGCCTTTCAAGTAGCCAAGATAAAGGTTACCGCTTTTGTCTATACATATTGACGAGTAAGGAGAATTCTCGCCCGCAGGGAATTTATTCGTAAGAACGTATTTCTTGTTTGCATCGCTGCCAGTAAGTCGGTACGAGATAATACCGTATTTGTCGGCAGATGCCCATAGCATACCCTTATGGTCAAACAGAATATCCTTGACATACTTAGACTCGTTAATGCCATCAATGATATTTTTTGCCTTGTCAACATCTGTAAGTTGCCAGATACCGCGTCCGGAGGTACTGAAGACAATATTACCATCAGGGCTAAAGCAGAAACAATTGATGTATGCAGAGAGTTCTTCACCTGTATCTTTGTTTGTAACACATACGAATTTATCTTTCAGCTTGACATAGAGGCCAGATGAAGTGCCTACATAGATAAGGTTGTTCTTGTCTTGTATTACGCAAGTGATATTGTCGATAGGAAGGCCATTGTCAGCTGTATAGGTCTGAAAGGTATAGCCGTCATATCGGTTAAGGCCATTGGCAGTAGAAACCCAGATAAAACCTTGCCTGTCCTGATACACCTGCTGAACAAAGCTACTGCTAAGATTCTTGGTGTAGTTGAACAGTGTGCCGATCTGTGCTTTTATGCATAAAGGTAGCAGAAGGGTAAATAGGGAAATGATAAGTGCTTTTAAGTTTGTCATCATGATTGGGTAGTTAGGTTGCACATGCTTTTAGCTTGTTAGGCTTTAGCGAAAAAGCAACGTGTTTATAGTTTTGCTTACAAAAGTAGTAAAAAAATCTTAAATCGCAACAATATTGGATGTTTTTTTTATGTTTAAGGGGAAAAACATGTAAAAAATGCCCAAAAAACGTAGATATGTTATATTAAATAATGTTTTTGGCACAAAATCTAATGTGTTTTATAAAAATGTTACAAGGGCAAAAGAAAACGAAATAAATCATACATATTATATAAATAAATAATATTAACTTTGCACTCGAAAATTACGGATATCCATAAGACTTTAGGAATATACTACTTTATCTGACGTTTAATTATGCAACTAATCCCGCAATGACGGAGTTCAAACTTGTTTGGCTTTGCTCATCGGGTCAGCGTAGACGTTTATAAAAAACTAATAATAAAACCACTAATGACAACGAGTAAAAATTTACTTAAGATGGGATGGCGTAGGACTTCCTGTGTCGTCGCATTGTCTGCATGTCTGATTAGTTTCACGTCGTGCGACAAGTATGATTTGGACAAGACCGATCCTGAGGGGTGGGGTGCCAGCATCTACAGCTATCTTGCTGAAGATGGTCATTACACCAACACTATCCGATTGATTGAAGACCTTGGCCAAAGGGAAGTGTTGGCTAAAACCGGTTCAAAGACATTGTTTGTTGCAGATGATGAAGCTTTTGCGCGTTTCTTCAGCAACAACAAATGGGGCGTTAGCCGCTACGAGCAATTGAGTACAAGCCAGAAGAAGCTTCTTCTCTATGGCGCAATGATCAACAACAGTTATCAGCTCAACACGCTTTCAAGTGTCGGTGGCGACAATTCCATCGTTGAAGGTGCGTGTATGCGCCGCTCCACAGCTTCCACTATCTATGACTCTGTGGCAGTTGTCAACGTTAAGGATCTTCCAAACATGCGTCCAGAGGACAGAAAGAACAATTCTCTTTGGGCAAAATTTGCTGACCGTTCAAACGTAGTCCTTATGAAGGACATGACAAGTACTCCTATGGTGCATTTTGTTGAGGATTTCATCAACAACAACCATTTCGAGAACTCCGACATCGACTTCCTCTTCAATGGAAGGATCCACCGTCAGCCGGGTGATGCTATCGTTAATGGCATTAACGTGGGTCAGAAGAATATCAAGTGTAGCAACGGATTTATCCAGAAGCTTGATGACGTAATGCTCCCGCTTGAGAATATGGCAGAACTTATTGCCCACAATCCTCGGACAAGTGAGTTCAGCAAGCTCCTTGAGCGTTTTGCAGCTCCTTTCTATGCAGGAAAGGAAGTAACGGATCGCTATAACCTATTTTATAATACAAATGTTGACTCGGTTTTCGAGAAGCGTTATTTCTCCCGTCAGGAGAATCATGTCATGAATACCGACGATGACAACAAGATTCATCAGGATCTTCTCGATTTCGATCCGGGATGGAACAGATACTATCTTGACGATGTATATGCTACCGGTACGAATGACGAGCTTGCTATTAACCGAGACATGGCATTTATCCTCGCTCCTACCAATGAGGCTCTTGCTGAGTATTGGAAGAATGGTGCCGGACGAATCCTCATTGACCAGTATGGTACTGTAGAGAATATTCCTAATGATGTCATCAAGGAGCTTATCAACAACAATTTCAAGGCTTCTTTCCGCGCAAAAGGAGTGCAGAGTAAGTTCTCTACAATCCTCAACGATGCCAATGACCCTATGGACGTTGATCCTTCAAAGGTTGTTGAGACAATGCTCGGATGTAATGGTGTAGTGTATGTGACAAATTCTATCTACTCACCAACTGCATTTGTCAGCGTTAAGTACCCAACCGTAGTCAACAAGACTATGAAGCTTATCAACTGGGCTATTGAGCAGAACCAATACACCGTATATCTCAACTCCCTCAATGCCTACTATAGCTTCTTTATTCCTACTAACAAGGCAATGTTGGAGTACATCAATCCGGCATCATACGGTAAAAAGCAGGCTGAGCTCTATCGTTTCCACTACGACGAGACTATGAACAATCCTGTATGGGCAAGTGTCTTTGCCTATGACCTTGAGACACAGACCGTAGGTGACAGTATTACAGAGGTTCGTAATAACTCTCAGTTGATGAAGGATATCCTGAAAGACGTTCTCGACAACTGCATCGTTGTTAATAAGAATGTGGAGGATGGCCATGAGTATTATCTCACAAAGGCAGGTACAGCTCTCCGCATCAAGAATGCCAAGGCTGGTGTCAACGGTATGACCGTAGAGGGCAGTTTCCAGGTGAATAACTCTAAGAAGCCTCTCTATGTTACTGATATCTATGACCAGTCTCCTAACAAGGAACAGAACAAGGCTGGTAACGGTAAGTGCTACATCCTTGATAGCACACCTATTATGACTACTACAAAGAGTGTGATAGACGTGATGGCAGAGCATCCGGAAATGAGTGCAATGCGTGACCTTATTATTAGTAGTGGTCTTCTTGAGGAAGAGCGTAATAACCAGTGCTCACCACGCGAGAATATCAGTGTGTTCAATGCATACCACTATACAGTATATGTACCATCTAACGAGGCAATAGCAGAGTTGCATAAGAGCGGTAAGCTTCCAACTTTTGATGATGTTGAGGCTGAAAGAGACAAAGGCAATACTGATAAGGCTGACAAAATGCAGCAGCAGATTATAGACTTCGTGAGATATCACATTCAGGATAATGCCATGTATATCGGTGCTAATCCTATTGATCGTTAGAAGTATGAGACTGCTTGTATCGGTAGCAATGGTAAGTTTGAGCGTATCTATGTTACTCTTGACAATGACAATATCACCATACAGACATCTGCCGACGACAAAGATCCCGCACACGTAGTAAAGAAGGACGGACTTTACAACCTTCAGGCGCGTGAGTACTTCCTTAATTCTGACAAAAATGAGGAAGCTACAAGAGCAACGACAACTTCTTCTGCCGTCATTCACATGATTGACAAGCCGCTGATTAAGAAATAAGGATAAGGCCTTTCCTCCAGCCCTGGCACATACTCCGATGTTATTCACGTCGGGCTTCCCCCGTAAGGAGGGAGTTGGAGGGCCGACGGAATCGCAATTAACAATTAATAATGAATAATAATGAATAAACTATATAAAAAACTAACAGTCCTTTCGCACTCCGGCTCCCTCCCTACGGGGGAGGGCGGGGGGAGAGGCCGCTGTTTAGGGGTGTTATTTTCTCTTCTCCTCTTCTCCACTACCACCTTTGCACAGCAGGCAGGCCAGATTATCTCTGGTACTGTTTCTGATGCTATGGGACCTGTTATGATGGCTAACGTAGTCGAGATTGATGCCAGCAATCGTATCGTCAGCTCCACTCAGACAGATATCAATGGTAACTTCTCATTCAAGATCAAGGATCCAAAGCATAAGCTGAGATTCAGTTTCGTAGGTTGCAAGACAAAGACTGTTCCAATCAAGGGTGAAGTCTATGAGATAAA
The DNA here is from genome assembly GCA_902801155.1 of uncultured Prevotellaceae bacterium. Classification (GTDB taxonomy): domain Bacteria; phylum Bacteroidota; class Bacteroidia; order Bacteroidales; family Bacteroidaceae; genus Prevotella. The sequence continues at coordinate 10,335 of CADCHG010000004.1, forward strand.
GCTTGAGGATGCAGCAACCCTTACTGAGGTAACAGTCACCTCAAAGCGTCGTGCTGGCGGTTCAGGCCTCTCTATCCCAAAGGATGAGATGTCAACATCTAACCAGTCTATTGATATGAAGGAGTTTGATGGTCTGTCATTGACAACCGTCGATGAGGCTCTTCAGGGTCGTATCGCAGGTCTTGATATTGTGGCAAACTCAGGTAACCTCGGTTCTGGTACATCTATGCGTCTTCGTGGTGTTAGCTCTATCAACAGTAATGCTAATCCGCTTATCGTTGTTGACGGTAACGTATGGGAAAACGACCTCGGCAAGGATCTCGATCTGTCTTCTGCAAACGACGAGAAGTTCGCAGAGTTGCTTAATGTAAACCCAGAGGATATTGAGAATATCAGTGTATTGAAAGATGCTGCCGCTACAGCTATCTGGGGTTCTCAGGGTGCTAATGGTGTAATCGAGATCAAGACAAAGCGTGGTGTGCGCGGTAAAACCCGTGTGACATACAGCTATCGTATCACTGGTACAAGACAGCCTAAGGGCTACCATCTCCTTAATGGTGATGAGTTCACCATGCTCTTGAAGGAGTCTTACTTCAACCCACGTCTGAGCAGTACTGCCAGTGACATCGTGGAAATCAACTATGATCCTACTAACCCAAATGGATGGAATAACTTCAACAAGAATACTGACTGGATTGACGAGGTGACACAGACAGGTTTCCGTCATAACCACTACGTATCACTTACCGGTGGTGGTGAGAAGGCAAACTTCCGTATTGGTGCAGGTTATGACCATGAGACAGGTTCTGTCATCAAGCAGCAGCTTGACCGTCTCAGTTCACGTGTAGCTCTTGACTATTTCGTGTCTGACCGTATCAAGATTATGTCTAACCTTTCATTCACATATACCGACAACCAGAAGAATTATGACAATCTGCTTGGCATAGCATACAAGTATATGCCTAACGTATCAGTATATGAGATGGATATGGACAATAATCCTACAGGCCACTATTTCATGCTTCCTACAACCATATCATCAGCTCTTGACGATCAGTTGCCTGATAATCAGAATAATAAGTACAACCGATTCAATCCGGTTGCCCTCGGAAATCTTGCATCCAACAATGAGAAGACATACAAGGTTTCTCCTGAGTTCCAGATTCACTATGACCTGCTCAGTACAGAAAACGACAAGACTCGCCTGAAGTATGAGGGTAAGATCGTATTCGATATCTTCAACCAGTATCAGGATTCTTTCCTGCCTTCAGAGCTGATTACTCTCGGATGGTCACATCCGTCAAACAACCGAAAGACAGAATACAGCTACAAGAGTCTCGGTATCTCTACAACACATACATTGACTTTCACACCTCATTTTAAGAATGAAGACCATTCTATGATGATGATGCTTCGCGGTCAGCTCAATGACGGTAGCAGTAAGTCACAGAAGACAACAGAGTTTGGTTTCCCTGGCACAATCAGTAATACAGGTGCAGATGCCACTATCGATGGAGACTTCACAGGAGGTTCTGGTCAGTGGCGTAGTATCTATGGTACATTCTCTGCTCACTATGCTTATAAGAGTCGTTATATGTTCGACTTCTCAATGCGTTGCGACGGCTCTACAAAGTTCGGTCCTGAAAAGCGTTGGGGTACTTTCCCTGCCTTGTCTGCCCGTTGGAACATCAGTAGGGAGCCTTGGATTGCAAGCAACCTTCCTTGGCTTTCAATGCTCTCCCTACGTCCAGGTTGGGGTATCGTAGGTCAGCAGCCAGGTGGAGAATATCTGTTCTATAGCCGCTATAAGAATGGTAGTGGTTATATGAATCAGTCATCTACTAATCCTGATAACATACAGCTTAAGGCCCTCAAGTGGGAACAGAAGATGACTTATAACCTCGGTGTTGACTTCGGTTTCTTCGAGGATAAGCTCAATGGTAATGTCGAGGTTTATAAGCAGTACACCTCCGACCTCCTTATGCAGAATCGAGGCATTCCTACTTCATCAGGTTATGGCTCATTTGCATGGCAAAATGTAGGTAAGATGGAGAATGTAGGTTGGGAGTTCAACATCAACACCAACAACCTCGTGAAGTTTGGTGAGTTTGCAATTGACTTTAACGTAACATTCGCAAACAACAAGAACGTCATCACAGAAATGGATGAAACCTGTCTTGCTACTCTCAACAAGGACTTTGAGCGTAAAAACGGAACATACCTCACACGTGTAGAGCTTGAAAAGTCATTCGGTTCTATCTACGGTTTCCGTTATAAGGGCGTATATCAGTATAGCGAATACTCACCAGAAGAGATAAAAGGTGTAAGCGGCCCTAATGCCCCTGTAGTTCGCGATGCCAATGGCAATGTGATCCTTGACAACCACGGACGTACTACACCTATGACATTCTGCTATAGCGGTACATCTGCTATGTATGAGTTCAAGGGTGGTGATGCCATTTACGAGGATATCAACCACGATGGTACTATCAACGAGCTTGATATCGTATATCTCGGATCTTCACTTCCTAAGTTCACTGGTGGTTTCGGTGTTAAGTTCAAGTGGGGACGTTGGTCTTGGAACAACCAGTTCAACTTCCGTTATGGTAACAAGATTGTGAACAATAACCGTATGAACCTTGAGTCTATGTACGGTAATGGCAATCAGAGCCGTGCAGTGAACTATCGTTGGCGTGTAGAAGGCGACATTGCACAAATCCCACGTGCACTTCGTCAGTATGGTTATAACTATCTTGGAAGTGACCGTTTCGTAGAGGATGGTTCATTCATTCGTCTCAACTACTCACAGATCAGCTATTCACTTCCACCGGCAACCATCAAGAAGTGGGGACTTTCACAGCTTAGCTTCTATCTGTCAGCTAACAACCTGTTTGTCATCACCAAATACTCAGGTTCTGACCCTGAGGTAGGCTATGGTGGCTATGGTATATCATCAGACAATGCACAGACACCACGTGCCAAGTCTGCCACATTAGGTATTACCGTTCAGTTCTAATTTTCAGATTAAAGTTGAAAAGCTTATAGATAAAAGTCAATAATATTTCAAGTTATGAATAGATTCATTCAAAAACATATAAGTAAGAGTGGAGTGTCATTCCACGTTACACTTTTCACTTTACTCTTTACACTAAGTAGTTGCTCAGACTACCTTGACGTTCTTCCATTGAACGAGGTGGTACTGGAGAACTATTGGACAAAGAAAGATGATGTAACCAGTGAACTCAATGGCTGTTATGAGTCGCTTACGTCAGAAGGCAGTCTTGAGCGTATGGGAATCTGGGGTGAGCTTCGTTCAGAAAATCTTGTACAGGGTAGTAACCTTGAAAACAAGTATGTTGAGATTCTGAAGGAGAACATCTTACCTACAAATGATTTGACAAAGTGGGAGGATTTCTATAGGACTATCAACCGCTGTAACATCCTTCTCAATTATGCAGATGGTGTGCAGAAGCTTGATCCTAACTATACAGAGGCTCAGATGCGTGCCAATAAGGCGGAGGCAACCTTTATCCGTGACCTTTGCTATTTCTATCTCATCAGGACATTCCGTGACGTACCGATGGTTTTCGAGCCAAGTATCGATGATCTTCAGGAATACAAGGTTCCTGCAACTCCTATGATGGAGGCTCTGAAAATGCTTTCTGACGACCTTGAGAAGGTTAAGGACGATGCCGTTCTCCGCTATGTTGATGATAGCAAAATGACAAATTCAGAGGCTTCTAGCCAAGCATACGAGAATTGTGCTAAAGTGACACGTGTAGCAATCTATACCCTCCTTGCCGATATCTATCTCTGGCGTGGTGAGTATGACAAGGCAATCTCTTGCTGCGACTATGTTATAAACTTCAAAAAGAACCAGTACAAAGAGAGGGTTGCAAAAAAAGGCCAGATGAACGATATGTTCCTATTCAATGGTATTCCGATGATTCGTGAAAGCCTCGCAAACTCTAAGACTTGCGGTAATGCATTTAATGAGATTTTTGGCTATGGTAATGAAAACGGTTTCTCTTTCGAGAGTATCTTTGAATTAGGTTACAAAAAAGGTAACGAAGGTAACGTAAAGAACAATTATATTTATAAATTCTATAGTGGACAAAACATAATAGGTGGTTTCGCAGCACCAGAAGACTACTATCAGAATGTTACTTCTGGTACTAATGACTATTTTGCCAAGAACGACTGTCGAGTATATGAGAATATAATTGAACATAGTGGTAAGTATATTATCGGTAAATATACGAATTATAGACCCAACCTCGAAAATGACAATGTTACCGATTTTAAGAGTTTGAAATATAATCCTGAACTAATTACGTATAATTACCATAACTGGATTATATATCGTCTTTCAGACGTTATGCTCATAAAGGCAGAGGCATGTATCATGAAGAATGATCCTGACTTCCAGACTGCTTTCTCGCTTATCAACTCTATCAACAAGCGCGCTCGCAACTATACCGAGAATGTAAAGAGCGATTCACTTGCTTTCTCTGCATATAGCTCTAATAAGGAAGAAATGGAAAAACTCCTCATGTTGGAGCGTAAGAGAGAGTTTATGTTTGAAGGTAAGCGTTGGTTTGACCTTGTGAGAAAATCACTTCGTGATGGCAACACAAACTATCTTGCCAATGAGGCTACAAAGAAGCAGAAGGAAAATGCAGTAGCTATCAAGATCCAGTTTGCCGACATCAATACTATCTTCTGGCCATACAATAGAGAAGAACTGAAGAAGAACACTCTGCTCAAGCAGAATTCTGCTTACAGTGATACGGAGGATTTCCAGAAGTAAAAAAGAGCCCCCTCCCGACCTCCCCGAGGGGAGGAGAGGGAGAGCCTAACACAATGAATAATTAATAATGAGTAATTAATAATGAATGACTGAATCAGCTTTCGCCTTTCAGTTTCCTCCCTACGGAGGATGGCGGGGGAGAGGCTGTAGATAGTTTATAATTTGTTTATTATGTTTACTATACTATCAAAAATAAAGCAAATAGCAATGCGCAAGTCGCTTTATGCACTTCTGCTGTCTTGCTGTATAGCAACCCCGATGCTCTATTCATGCGTTGACAATGACGACTTGGATAACGAGCAGGGCACATTCTATTCTGCTACGAAGCGTACAGCTGCGGAAATCATTAGTGACGACGCAGACAGATGCAGTATGTTTCAGGCTATTCTTGAGAAGGCTAACTATTATTCCCTTCTCTCTGTATATGGCAATTATACAGTTTTTGCACCGACTAACGATGCTATCAACAAGTTCCTTTCTGACAACCACTATGCTTCGTTAGAGGCATTGCTTCAGGATGCAGCGCGTTGCGATACCATTGCACGCACTCATATCGTCAAGGATGGTGCATTCTTCACTACTGATGTCAGCGATGGTGCCCTTCCACAGATGAATATGGATGACCGCTACCTCGTTATGACCTGTGACAGTGACGTGCAAAACAACAACCAGCTTCGCGTCTTTGTAAACAAGCGCTCGCAGCTTGTTGAGAAGAATGACTCTGCTACAAACGGTGTTGTTCACATCATTGACCGTGTTATTACTCCAAGTAGTAACATGCTTCCAGACCTCATGGAAGAGGATGCTACAATATCTATCTTCGTTGAGGCACTCAAATACACTCACATGAGCGACTCTCTTTCAAAGCCTTATATTGATCTTAGCTATTCTGTTTCTGAAGACTCTATCAATGGCGAGATAGCAAAGGTGAGATTCGGAGGTCGTGACAATACAGTTACATATCCTCGCAGAAGGTATATCAAGTTCACGGCATTCGTTGAGCCTAACTCTGTATATGCAAAGAAGGGCATAAACTCTCTTGCCGATCTTGAGGCTTACGCAAAGAAAGTGTACGATGCTACCTATCCGGAGGATGCAGGAAAATATGACAATGATCCTACCAACCGTAAGAACCCGCTCAATCGCTTTGTGAGCTATCACCTCATGGATCGTATGGGTAACTATGCTGACTGGGCTCCTTCTGGCCGTTTCCTTACCGAGTGTACGGTATCATCACTTGCTGATGCAGAGGACTTCTGGGAGACTATGTGTCCTAACACCATGCTTCGTTTCTGCCGTGCAGGTACAGGTAATACTGCCGGTCTCTATGCAAACCGTAAGGGTGTAGGTAACAAATACACCGTAAAAGGTGTGAAGGTGCTCACAGCTTCAGAGTCTGGAAAATCAGAGCAGCAGGCAGTAAACGGTACATACCTCTATCTTGATGACATACTTGAGTACTCTACCAAGGTGCGTGATGAGGTTCTCAGTTGCCGTATGCGTATTGATGCTACTACCCTCAGTGCTGATTTCATGAATCAGGGATGCCGATTCAATGATGAGGCAGGTACATACAATGCCAATTTGTATGCCCTCAAACGCGGATACATCAAAGGTTGGAAACTTTCCGACGATACGTTCCTTGCTGTTCACGCAGCAGAGCTGTCATGGTCTTCATACCTCGGTAATGCTATCTGTATCAAGGGACAGTATGATGTGCAGTTCAAGTTGCCACCAGTACCATCAGGAACATACGAAATCCGTATGGGTTATGTTGCAGGTGAAGAGCGTGGTGTAGTTCAGGTATATCTTAACAATGAGCCTTGCGGTATTCCTGTTGACCTTACATACGGTACGTGGAATCTTCAGGACATCGTAGGTAACATCGCAGATACAGAAGACGATGAACACAACACATCTATGGATAAGACTCTCCACAATCTCGGATATATGAGAGGTATGGATTCTTACCGTAAGCCTGGTTTGAACAGCTTCCGTCAGGATTCACCAGAGCATCTTCGCCGAATCCTCACTACTCAGAAACTTGATGAGGGTAAGGAATACTGGTTGAGATTCCGTCAGGTATCAAAGGGTGACAAGGAATGGTCATTTGACTATATCGAACTTTGTCCAAAGGACGTATATGCAAGTCCTGACGGAGAGGATAGACATTGATTCTAATTGATAATTAATAATGAATAAATAATAGTTGATAATGAAAAAACTATCAAAATATACAAAAAGTCCTCTGATAGCATTGCTATCAATAATACTCCCCCTTGGTGGGGCAGGGGGCTTCTTCTCCTCTTGTTCTGATTGGGATGACCACTATGAGAATGAGACCACCAATGGTGCTGATCTCACTCTGTGGGACGCTATCCAGCAGCGTAGTGACCTGAGTGATTTTGCTCAGGTTCTTGAGAAGACTATGGTGTTTCGTCAGCATAAGAAGACACCTGTAAGCTATGCTGACTTATTGAAGGGCGGACGTTCATTCACTTTGTTCGCACCAGTCAATGGCACATTCAACAAGGACTCTATCCTCTCGCTCGTTACTACGGCAAATGGTGACTCTGCAGTTGAGCGTTTCTTCATCATGAACCATCTTTCACAGAATCTTGTTTCTGCTGATGGTACAGAAAAGAATTTCCGTCTTCTCAACTATAAGAATGCATCATTTGCTGACAATAAGGTTAATAATGTAGGTTTTAGAGAGTCAAATATCCATAGCAAGAACGGCATCATGCACGTTATGGATGGGCAATTGCCTTATCTGATGACTATTTATGAGGCATTGGTGGCGCTTCCACAGTTCAAGTCACATGGTAAATTCCTCGCTTCATACAATGAGGATGAATTTAATGAAAAAGCAAGTGTCAGCAGCGGTATCGTTGATGGCAAGAATGTATATATCGACTCTGTGATGACAGAGCATAACAAGCTTATGGATCGAGTTGGCCGACTTAATGCAGAAGACTCTCTCTATTATGTGGTGATACCGACAGAGGCTGGTTGGAACAAGGCATGGAATACTGCATTTGAATGTTTCAAGTACCCTAAGACAAATAAAGATGCTGACTCTCTCCAGCACTTTTGGGCTTATTGTGCCCTTATGGATGATGCTGTTTACAGTTATTATCAGCAGAAGGCTCACATTGAAAGTCGCGCATATCCATATCCGTGGATTAATACAAATACACTTGCCTATCCTGGGCGTCAAGTTTATTACAGTTATAAAAATCCATTCAGTCCAACTGGAATCTTTGGTAGCGCAAAGGAAATATATCAATGTAGCAATGGTATGATTTTTGCTTCTGACGAGTGGGTATTTGATCCGACTTTGACCTATAACACATATCGATATTTTGAAGGAGAGAATGAATCAAGTGTTATATCATACACAGACTGCACCATGACAAAGATAGATGCACTAGGTGATAGTATTTCTGCTCGCGCATTCACCCATATCAAGCCTGAAAAAGGTAATAGTAACTGGAGTGTGACATACAAGCTTACAAATGCGCTCTCTACAACGTATGACGTATATGTAAAAGTTCTTCCTAAGTCAGTTATAGGTGGAGAGAATAAGCGCCCATGCCGTTTCACTGCTACAATCAACTATTATGACGAGGAAGGTAAGGAACAACATTATACCTTTAACAATGGTACTCCTATAAATACCAATCCTAATATTGTAGATGAAGTCAAGGTTGGAACTTTCAAGATACCTACTTGTAACTTTGGTCAGGAAGGTGGAACTCACCCTTCAATAACACTTACATGTAGTATCCGTGCGAATGAGAACGCAAAGTATGATCGTAACTTCTATCTTGATGAAATTAAGCTTGACCCAGTGGTGAAAGAGTAATTAAGATATTAAGTAATTAAGAAATTAATTGAAAATTGAAAATGAATATACTATCTAAATATATAAATGAAAGGTTCATACAGCGCCCACTTCTTGCCCCTTTATGGGAAAAGATACCCGTAGGGCAGAAAGGGGTTGTGGGTATGTCTTTCCTTCTTCTTCTCTCTTCCTCCATTGCATCTGCCAAGGAGATTAAGGGTCAGGTGACTGATGCCGCAACAGGCAAGCCATTACAGGGTGTGAGCATCGAGGCATACGGTAATAGTAAGTTTGCTGCCATCACTGATGTTAACGGCAGATACTTCATCAGCGTGCCTGACAATGTGTCAAGCCTCTATATGCGCGTGGAGGGCTGCCTGTCACAGCAGGTGGCTATTGGCAAGGACCTGACCAAGGTTGATGTGAAGATGTATAGCGATGCGTTCTCTAACTCATATACCCGCTCAACCGAGGCTGTGAAGCTCTCTTCTGCTTCCGACTTCGACAACAATGTCGAGATAAGTATCGACCCTTTCCTTCAGCAGCGTCTTAACGGCCAGATGCGCACTGTTAGCCGCAGCGGTATTGAGGGTGCAGGCAGCGTGATGCTTATCAATGGTATCAACTCACTTTCACGCAATGCACAGCCGCTTGTCGTTGTCGATGGAGTAATCATGGATATGCAGTATAGCCGTGAGTTGATTCATGAAGGCTTCTTCAATAATCTCTTTGCCAACATCAACGTTAATGACATTGAAAAGGTGGAGGTATTGAAGAATGGAACTGCAATCTATGGTGCAAAGGGTGCCAACGGTGTACTTCTCATCACTACTAAGCGCTGTAAGAGCATGGCTACCAAGATTGATGTTACTCTTGGTGGTAAGTTCCAGCTACAGCCTCGTACTGCCTCTATGATGGATGCAACCGACTACCGTACATACGCCACAGAGCTTCTTAACGGTGTCACCTCTTCTGTCAGTGGAATGAAGTTTGTGAATTCCGATCCTAACTATTACTACTACAATCAGTATCATAACAATACCGATTGGAAGAAGGAGGTATATCGTGATGCCTTCACTCAGGTATATGGTATCAATGTGCAAGGCGGTGATGACGTGGCAAGCTATAATATAAGTGTAGGTTACAGTCTTGCTGATGAAACACTGAAGAAAAGCGATTTCTCACGTTTCGACCTTCGTATCAATACTGATATCGCTATCATTGAGAATCTGGATGCGCGTTTCGACGTATCGTTCAGTGATGTGGACCGTAGTCTGTTTGATATGGGTGTGAGCAAGACACTGGAGGTAGGCACGCCTACTGCCCCAAGTTTCCTCGCACTTGTTAAGGCTCCGTTCCTGTCACCTTATGCTATTGATATCATGGGTAACAAGAGTTCGTATCTTGCTGAAGAAGATGACTATCTGTCAGGATTTGGTTCCTCTTTAGGTAATGACAGAAGCCTGTCAAACCCTTCTGCAATACTCGAATATGGTGCAGGTGACAACCGTAACAACTTCGGCAATCGTCTCGTGTCTTTCTCTGTTAATCCAAGATATAAGATTAACAAGAACCTCAGCGTGCAGGAGGCTTTCAACTTCTCTCTTGTAAACACCAATGAGGACCACTATCTCTCTATGTCAGGCGTACCATCGTATGTCGTTCCTGAAATCCAATCTGTTAGTAGCAGTAGCAGTTCAGAGGTTACTGTTGACAATATCAGACAGTCAATGACTTCACGTCAGAATACTATTCAGAGTGACACTCGTCTTGTCTGGAACAATATCTATGGTGCTCACGACATCAAGCTTACCGGTGGTTTCCGCTATATCAACAGCAGTTTCAGAAGTAATTTCCAGACTGGTTATAACACTGGTAACGACAAGACTCCAAACCTTGGAATGGGTCTTAAGTACAAATCAACCAAAGGAGGTGCTGATGACAAGTACGTGGATATGATCAACTATATTGTGGCCAACTATAACTATGCTCAGAAACTCTATGTTACTGCCGGACTCTCTGCAATGGCTTCCTCACGTTTTGGAAAGGATGCCATGGGCCTCAAGGCTCTTGGAACGGTATGGGGTGTATTCCCAAGCTTGCAGGCTTCATACGTTCTCTCAAACGAGAACTGGCTTGCTCAGGTTAAGGGCATAGACTATCTCCGCGTGAATGCCGGCTTCGACATCACAGGTAACGATGACATCGACTATACTGCTTCACGTACTTATTTCGTCTCAAGGAAATTTTCGGGGGTTTATAGTACCTTGTCTCTTGGTAATGTAGGTAACAGTGGTTTGAAGTGGGAGACGACACGTCGTGTAAATGCTGGTTTTGAAGGTAACTTCATTGACAATTGCCTACACATGAACTTCAACTTCTTCACAGGTTGGACATCAGGTCTTGTAACACTCCGCCACATGGCATGGACAAGTGGTCTCGACGCTAACTACGTCAATGGCGGTAAGCTTCAGAATGCAGGCTACAACCTCGATATGTCATATCGTGTGCTTAACACTAAGGATTTGCATTGGGAACTTGGCGCAAGCGTAGGTCACTATAAGAACAAGGTTACGGAGATCGGTTCTGACAACAAGAGCATACTCACCGATATCTGCAACGGTACTGTTATTACTGCGATTGGAAATCCTGTTGGCATGTTCTACGGCTATAAGACCGATGGAGTGTTAACAACAGCATCACAGGCTCAGGCAGCAAACCTTGGCTATGTGGATGATAAAGGCAATAGGATTGCTTACAAGGCTGGTGATATGAAGTTTGCTGACCAAAACGACGACGGCATAATATCAGAGGCTGACCGTGTGGTTATCGGTGATCCTAATCCTGACATCTACGGTAACATCTATACACGTCTCAACTGGAAGAACTGGACTCTCGATGCTGCATTTACCTATTCTGTCGGTAACGACATCTACAACTACGAGCGTAGTGTGCTGGAGAGCGGAAAATACTTCTACAACCAGACTAAGGCAATGAACAATCGCTGGACAACAGAGGGACAGGTAACCGATATTCCACGCATAAGCTATCGTGATCCACAGGGTAATGCAAGCTTCTCTGACCGCTGGATTGAGGATGGCTCTTACCTCCGTCTGAGCAATGTGACAATCAACTACACTCTGCCTATCAGCAGTACATACCTTCAGGGTATAACTGTATGGGGTGCAGCATACAATCTCTTCACCCTCACACACTATCTCGGTTCAAATCCTGACTGTTCATTCTCAAGCAACATACTCTATCAGGGTATTGACTGCGGTCTTCTCGGTTCAGGCAGAAGCTTCGCAATGGGTGTGAAGATTAATCTGTAAAACGAAACCTGCGGCCTCTCCCCCCGCCCTCCCCCGTAGGGAGGGAGCCGGAGAGCCGATGGAAACGCAAATATAATTAACAATGAAAAAAGAATAAGAAAATGAAAATATTATCTAAAATATCCTCTTGCCTTGTGCCTTCCGGCTCCCTCCCTACGGGGGAGGGCGGGGGGAGAGGCCGAGTCCTTTCTCTCCTTTTGTTAGGTTTCTTGGGCTTCTTTACCTCCTGCTCTGACATGCTCGAAACCGACAGCAGCATGATTGAGTTCGCAGAGCAAAACAAGCTGAATTCTTCACGTGATACCGTAAGAAGTCTGTTGGGTGTTGTGCGTGGTATTCAGACTATTGCCGACCGCACATTCATTCTTGGCGATATACGTAGTGATCAGGTCGTAACAACTGCAAGTGCAACAACAGCAATCAAGCAGATTGCAAATTTCGAGGTAGATGCAGAAAATCCTTACAACAAGGTTAGCGACTACTATGCCATTATCAATAACTGCAACTATTATATCGCTAATGCCGATACAGCACTTGTAAATCTGGGTAAAAAGGTGTTTGAGAAAGAGTATGCTGCAATCAAGACATATCGTGCATGGACTTACCTTCAGCTGGTAAAGAACTATGGCGAGGTGCCTCTTGTCCTCGGTCCGGTTCTCACAGAGGCAGAGGCAACAGCTGAGATGAACAAAACATATTCTGACATCAACACTATCTGCAACTATTTTATTGAGGATATCAAACCATACGTAGATACTGAGTCGCCTGCTGTAATCAAGGCTTATATGCAGATTCCTGTACGTGTGCTTCTTGGCGAGCTTTGTCTTTGGGCTGGTAAATACAAAGAGGCAGCCCAGTATCTTCATGAATATCTTACTATGAAGAATGCTCCTGTACCAACAGGACGACTAAATGGTAATATTCTTGAATATGAGAAACTCCATGGAACTTTCTATGCGTCATGGAATCGTTTTGCTTATACATTTGATTCAGGTGAGATGCTATGCTATATTCCAATGGCAACCTCGGATTACGAAGGTGTAAAATCAGAAATCTCTACTGTTTACGAATCAGTTCTTGCCAACAACTATTACGCTCAGATAGAACCATCTCAGGCATTGAAAAAACTTTCTGCGGACCAGAACTACGTATATTGTGTTGAAGCATCACAGACAGAAAGAGATACATTATATGTAACTAAGGGAAGTTGGGCTCAAGAATTCGTGGATGGTGATCTTCGTCTTTATTGTATTCTTTCACGTAAAACTGAAAATGTTGATGAGGCTTCTCCTTTTTCAAGAGAACGCATAGAAAATAGGAAGGCATCATATTCGTATAGCCCGTATAGCCGTATGTGGTTCTATCGTGTTCAGCAGGTTTACCTCATGTACGCAGAGGCACTTAACCGTCTTGGCTGTCCAGAGGCTGCCCTTTGTGTGCTCAAGTATGGTCTTCGTAATCAGAACATAGAGAGATATGTTTCTGAAAAGGAGCGTGAAAAGGCTGGTACTCTCCTCGATTTCGATGATGAGGTATTTACAAAAGACAATACTTTGGGTGTTCATGCCCGTGGATGTGGTGATGTGGATTGTGACAAGAACTATTGTGTTCCACAACCTCCTACTGCACTCGCTTCTTACGAGGATACCGTTCAGTATCAGATTCCTCTCGTTGAGCAGATGATTATCGATGAGTATGGTCTTGAGTTCACCTTTGAGGGTAAGCGTTTCTATGACCTTATGCGCATAGCTCTCAGAAGAAACGATCCTGCATATCTTGCCGACGCAGTTGCAAAGCGTAATGGAAAAATAGATGATGCTCTTCGCTCTAAGCTCATGGATAAGAGAAACTGGTTCTTGCCACTTAGATAAAATTATAAAATGCGGATTGCTTAAAATAGTAATCCGCATTTTTTTTGTAATTAATATAGGCAATAAACCTTAGCCTATTCACGTTTTAAAGATTGTATAATACTAAAGGATAATTTATAATGGAAAAAATTGTAGCAGAAAATACTATAAAACATCCTTCCCTTAGGGAAGGCTTGGTTAGGCTTTTCCTTCTTGTAGCCTTGCTTCCAGTCGGAATTGCGAATGCAGCAGTCAAGCTCCCTCAGCTCTTCCAGTCAGGAATGGTGCTTCAGCGTAACCAGATTGTCCCTATCTGGGGAACAGCCGATGCAAATGAGAATGTGAAGATTACATTCCGTGGAAAAGCCTATACCACAACTGCGGGGGCTGATGGCAAATGGCGCATAGACCTCCCAAAGCAGAAGCATGGAGGTCCTTTCGAGATGAAAATCAACGATATCACCCTTACTGATGTTCTCGTGGGTGATGTGTGGATTGTATCAGGACAATCTAATATAGACACAAATATTGAGCGTATATATCCTCGCTATAAGAAGGATCTTGATGCCTATACAAGCGACCAGATTCACGTTTTCCAAGTGCAGACGGATTTCTCTGTAGATCGCAAAACTGATGTCCTCCCAACTGCATGGAAACATGTTAATAAGGAGAACTGCTGGAAGTTCTCTGCTGTGGGCTATTTCCTCGGACAGATGATGCTCAAGCGCACAGGCATTCCACAGGGTATCATTCAGAGCAGTAAGGGCGGTAGTCCTATCCAGTCATGGATTGATATAGACTCTCTCAAGCCTACTTCCCAACACCCAATACCCAACACCTACTATGCCAAGTATCTTCTTTATACAGACAAGGACTACATAGCTGCCCAGTCAAAGGCTAATGCTATTGCCGGCAATCTCTGGACAAAGGTAATGGATGAATCAGATCCTGGCCTAAATGTTTATTCAAAGGCTGATTATGACGACTCTTCATGGAAGAAGGTAAACCAGTATAACAACCGCGAATGGGCTATGACCCCTGTTGAGGGCTCACGCCCTTCTACCCTCGGTTCTTTCTGGCTTCGTCAGCATATAAAGATAGATGCTGCTCATGCAGGAAAGCCTGCTACTCTCCACATGGGAACCCTTCACGATATGGATTATACCTATCTCAACGGCCAGCATATCGGTACTACCTATTATCAGTATCCTCCTCGCCGTTACAAGATTCCTGCAGGACTTCTCAAGGAAGGCGACAACGTGATTTCCGTACGTGTCATCTGTAAGAGTGGAATGGCATTCTTCTATAAGAAGAAACCACACCAGATAGAATTTGATGATGAGACACTATCTCCTGTAGAGATTTCTTATGAATGGCTTACAAAGCGCGGTTCTGTTATGCTCGAAGGTGCTCTTGGCGGAAAGCTCGATACTGAGAATCAGGCTTCTATGCTCTATGACGGTATGCTTCATCCGCTTGCTCCTTACGCATGCTCAGGAATAGTTTGGTATCAGGGAGAGTCAAATACAGGTACTCCTGACGACTATGGTGTTCTCTTGAAGAAACTCACAGGAAACTGGCGCACACTTTGGAAGCGTCCTGACCTTCCTTTCAATATCGTTCAGCTTGCCAACCACATGGAGCCAAGCGACCAGCCACAGAACAGTTCTTGGGCAAAGGTTCGTGAGCTTCAGCGTGAGTTTACCGATAACGATCCATATTCTACGCTTACCGTCAATATAGACCTTGGCGAGGCTTCGGATATTCATCCTCTGAGCAAGCGCGAGCTTACTGAGCGTATTGTCCTCGGACTTGAGAATAGCGTCTTTGGCAAGAAGAACGTGCTTTCCGCAGAGCCGGTAGAGGCACATGTGGATGGCGGTAAGATAATCCTCTCGATGAATCAGCCTCTCGAACCTTGCGACAATCTCATGGAGTTTGAGGTAAAAGGCGAGGATGGAAAGTTCCATAACGCTCAGGCTTCAACTGACGGAAAGACCGTTGTCATAACACCAGCAACAGCCATTTCTCAGAAGCCTACTATCCGTTTTGCTTGGAAGGACAACCCGGAAAAGCATAACATGAAGGGTAAGAACGGACTTCCTGCAAGTCCATTCCTGTTGGAGGTTAAGTAGCATAACGTGAATTTTTCATGAAATTTTCTTTTATCCCGAATTATTCTAATATTCGAATTGTTCGGGATATAATTTTATTATATTCTTACCAGAATATTTGGAGAAGCGATAATATAACGTGAGTTCGACGAATTCAAGACAGCGAGGGCTGAAAGCCCGACACCTAATAGGGCAGTCCGTAAGGGCTGTTATTTGGTAGAAGCGTGATTAAATGAGCGCTGTAAGTGCGACACCTGAAGACTTTAGGTGTCGGTCCTACAGACCTCATCCCTCTAATATCGACAAATATAACAGCCCTATCGGACTGCCCTTTTAGGTACCGCTCCTTCAGAGCTCTTTCAACCACATGATAGTCAATAATATACAACTGAAAAAATTCATCGAACTCACGTTAATGTAAATCCTATTCTAATCCAATAGATTTCCAATTCCCGATTGGATTTGAATTGGATTTGAATTGGATTTGGATTGGAGCTGCTACGAGCTTACATGAAGAAGAAACAAGAATTAAGTTATGATAAATAACGTGAGTTCGACGACTTGCTTTAGCTTGATGAGCTTTGCGAAAAATTTGTAGAACCCACCTTATGGCTCTACGGACCTCAATTCAGCTCGTTTTTTGACGAATGAGAAAAACAAAAGTTGTACTAATTGAACAAAAAAGCATGTTTAACCTTCTTTAACTTAAAAAAGACGAAATTAAGATAAAAAACAAGTATCTTTGCCAAGAAATTGCGTAGTATAGACTCTAATGGGTTTTATACGCGATAGCGAGATAATCATAAAATATTGAGAATCTGCTATTTTTAACCTATTTTTGTCTTGTGATTAGATGTTCAGAAACACTATTGTCCACTATATTGATAAAAGAGAAGTCATATCAAATCTTAATCAGAGAATCAAGCACTTATGATATGCGATTTGGGAACTAACTATATGGTAAATTGTTTTTTAGTGGTAACTGGTGATTCGGAAGCAGTATGAATTTTTTATAATCGTAAATCATTAATTTTAAATAACTAACAAACATAATCTCTATGTCTGATAAAATTAAAAACGTACGCTATGCGCTTGTTGCAATACTATTGCTCTTCTGTGCGGTAGTACAGGCACAAACTGTGAAAGGTGTCGTTAAGGACGATGCTGGCGAAACCGTTATAGGTGCGACTGTGCAGGAGCAGGGCACCAAGAATGGTGTTGTTACTGACGTCAACGGAAAATTCTCAATCACTCTTAAGGGCAAGAGCCACAAACTTGTGGTATCATACGTTGGTATGAAGACCAGGATTGTTGATGTGAAGGATGAGTCAGATGTCACTATTAAGCTTAAGGATGACAATAATACCCTTGAGGATCTTGTTGTAGTAGGTTACGGTACTATGAAGAAGAAGGATCTTACAGGCCCTATAGCGACCGTAGGTGGAAAAGTTTTGGAGGCTGTTCCTGTTGCATCAGCAGTTGAGGCACTTACTGGTAAGATGGCTGGTGTACAGGTTACTACTACAGAAGGTTCGCCAGACGCAGAGGTGAAGATTCGTATTCGTGGTGGCGGTTCTGTCAGTCAGTCTAGTGCTCCACTTTATATTGTTGATGGTTTCTGGGTTGAGAGTATCAGTGATATTCCTGCATCAGACATTGAGGATATTACAGCATTGAAGGATGCTTCTTCTGCTGCCATTTATGGTTCTCGTGCTGCTAATGGTGTAATTCTCGTTACTACAAAGAGTGGTAAGGCTGGTAAGGTGAATGTCTCTTACAACGCTTACTATAGTTGGAAGAAGCTCGCAAAGAAGATGGATGTTATTGATTCTTACGACTATGCTAAGTGGCAGTATGAGCTTATTCTTCTCAAGAATCAGGGTGATCTTACCAAGATGTCTGACTATGAGGATCAATTTGGTGGTTATCAGGACTTGGATCTATACCAGAATATTGAGGCTAATGATTGGCAGGATATATTATATGGTCGTACAGGTCACGTCTTCAATCAGAACCTCAATATCAATGGTGGTAATGATGAGTTAAAGTATTCTTTCAGTTATGCTCATGTAAACGACAAGGCTATTTTGTATGGCTCTACTTTCAAGCGTGATAACTTCAGTCTCAAGTTAAACGCAAAGCCAAGCAAGGTAACAACTCTTGATTTTCAGGTTCGATATGTTGATACAGATGTCAGAGGTGGTGGATCCAATGAAGCTACAAGTACATACGATTCTGACAAGCGTCTTAAGTATGCTATTCTGTATCCTCCATTTCCTGTTAGGAACGTGAACTCGTCAGCAGCTTCAGGTGACGATGACCTCGGCAACCTCTATAATCCGATAGTGGCTCAGCAGGATAATGATGCAAAGAAGGAGCGTAAGAACCTCAATCTTTCTGGCGCATTCGGATGGACTATTATCAAGAACCTTAAGTTCAAGGCAGAGTTGGGTTATGAGAACTACACACAATATAATCAAACATATAAGGGTAAAACAACATATTATGTAAAGAATATTCCAGCCCCTGAATATCAGGGATTGCCGGTAATCCGAATGATTGACACAAAGCGTCACAGATTCCGCAGTACAAACACATTGAACTATGATTTCAAAAAGCTGTTTGGGAAGGATAGCAAACATTCATTGAACTTGCTTGCCGGTCATGAGTATATAATAACAAAGCAGCATGACGTGACAAATGAGGTTCACGGATTCCCTCCTGATTATGATGCAGAGACTGCATGGATGTTTCCATCAGGAGGCAGATATCGGTTTGCGATAGAAGGCGTTGATAAGGATGATGACAAACTCCAGTCTTACTTCAGCCGTGTTAGCTACAACTATGACGATAAGTACCTGTTCAATGCCACATTCCGTGCTGATGGTTCTTCTAAATTCGGCTCTGAAAACCATTGGGGATACTTCCCGTCTGCTGCTATTGCCTGGCGTATATCTTCAGAAAAGTTCATGGAAGGTACTAAGAATTGGCTTGACGACTTGAAATTGCGTTTGGCTTATGGATCTGTTGGAAACAACGATATTCCTGTAGGTCAGCTTATTCAGTCGTATGAACAAAAAAGTACAACATGGGTAAATGGCCTTAACACTTATGTTGCTCCAAGTAAGATTATGGCTAACCCTGATCTTAAATGGGAAACGACCACCACTCGTAACTTGGGTCTTGACTTCACTCTATTCCGCAGCAAGCTTTCTGGTAGTATTGAGGCTTATATTGGCAATACTACGGATCTTCTTATGAAGTTCCCTGTACCAGGTACAGGTTATGACTACCAGTATCGTAATATAGGTGAGACTGAGAACAAGGGTTTTGAGGCTACTCTCTCATGGCATGCAGTTAATAAAAAGAACTTTGGTATTGACTTCAACGCAAACATAAGTTTCAATAAGAAGAAGATAAAGTCTCTTGGTGGACTAAATGATTATGGTATTAGCTCGTATTGGGCTTCAACAGAGATTCTTAGCGACTATTGGATTGCAGAAGGCCGTCAGATTGGTGAGATTCGTGGCTATGTAAACGCAGGTCGCTATGAGGTCGATGACTTTGTGGGATATGATGAGTCAACAAAGAGCTGGACTTTAAAGCCGGGTGTTGTAGAATCTTCGTACGCTGTTGGTGACATCCGTCCTGGCACAATGAAGATTGCATCTACTACACAGCATTGGGATGAGGCTCAGGGCGCATGGGTCTGGAATTCAACAGGTGAGACTCTTAATGAAGAAGGTAAAACGGCCGATGGTAAGATTTCTGACAATGACAATACCATTATTGGCAACGTTAACCCAGATTTCACGGGTGGTTTCGGTATTAATGTCCGTGCTTATGGTTTCGATCTTGCTGCAAACTTCAACTTTAGTGTAGGCAACGATATCTATAATGCTAATAAAATTGAATATACATCTACTTCAAAGTATATGTATCGTAGTATGATTACTGGTATGGCAGAAGGTAAGCGTTGGACTAACCTTAATGCTGACGGTACTCTTTGTAATGACATGGATCAGTTGAAGGCAATGAATTCGAACACTACTATGTGGAGTCCATATATGAGTCGTTTCGTACTTACAGATTGGGCTATTGAGAATGCCTCATTCCTTCGTCTTAATACTCTGACTTTGGGTTATACTCTTCCAAAGAGTCTGACAATGAAGGCTCATATCTCAAGCCTGCGCTTTTATGTAACAGGTTACAATGTATTTACGCTGACAAACTATTCTGGTTTTGATCCTGAGAGTGATTGTGTTCGTAGTACGCCCCTCACTCCTGGTGTTGACCATTCTGGCTATCCACGTAGTCGTCAGTTCGTATTCGGTCTTAACTTGAACTTCTAAAAAGCAGATACAACAATGAAAAATTATATAAAAATCTCTATATTTTCGCTTTCTGTTGCATTACTTGCAACTTCCTGTGATATGGATTCTCCTTCTAAGTCCTATGATCAGGTTTCTGTATATAGCATATATACTTTGGCAGAGCAGGAGATTATGTCAATCAATGTGTCCTTTGGCGAGACAAACTCATACCGTGGTCGTTATCTTCCGTACTATGGATTGAACTCTGATGTGGAGACAACATCAGGCTCATATCCTAGCCTGTCAAAGAAAAATGACGATAAGATGAGCCTCTGTAACTTCTCTACATTGGATAACAACACTCAGATGAATACCGATAACAACGCATACGCTAAGTTCTATGAGGGAATCGAACGTGCAAATCTAGCTATCGAGGGAATTCGTAAGTATGGTGACATCGAGAATAACCCTGATATGGCTCACCTTCTTGGTGAGGCTCTCACAATGCGTGCCGTAATCTACAACGATCTTATTAAGGCTTGGGGTGATGTTCCAGCTCGTTTTGTTCCAAACAATAATGATAACATCTATCTTCCACGTACGAACAAGGATGATATCTATCTCCAGCTTCTCAAGGACCTTGAAGAGGCAGAGAACTATTGTTACTGGCCAAACGAGAGTCATATCACAAAAACATCTGAGCGTGTAAACAAGTCGTTTGTCAAGGGACTTCGTGCACGTCTTGCTTTATATGCTTGTGGTTATGCACTTCGTGGTGATGGTTATCGTCGTAGCAATAATCCTGAACTTTCTCAGGACAAGATGATGGCTATAGTAAAGAAGGAGTGCCTTGATGTCATCAATTCTGGTAAGAATACTCTTGGTGAGTTTGAGGATAATTTCAAAAACCTCTGTAAGGATGGTACAGATGGTACTGTTGCTCCTGCATCCAACCTTGAAAGCCTTTGGGAAATTCCGTTCTCTGCAGGTCGTGGCCGTGTACTCTATACATGGGGTGTAAAGCATCAGACTAAGGATCAATATACACAGCAGGCACAAGGTGGTGTAAATGGTCCAATGCCTTACCTCTTCTATGACTATAGCAAGAATGACAAGCGTCGTGACATTACTTGTGTGCCTTATGAGTGGAGTAAGAATCTTGTTGACGGCAAGGCACCTCAGGATCTCCGCAAGATTACACAGTGGTGCTTTGGCAAACTTCGTTATGAGTGGATGGATCGTATAGTTACCTCTACCAATGATGATGGTATAAACTGGCAGTATATGCGTCTTGCAGATGTATATCTTATGGCAGCAGAGGCAATAAACTATCTTGATGGTCCGGCAGCAGCATGGTCTTATATGGAGCCGGTTCTTGCACGTGTGCTTCCTGCTAATGAGGTATCTGCTTTGAAGGCAAAATATACCGCAAGCAAGGAGGCATTCCAGAATGGTATCGTGGATCAGCGTGGACTTGAATTCGCAGGTGAGGCTCTCCGTCGTGCAGACCTCGTTCGCTGGGGTATTATTGACGAGAAGATGGAAGAGGCTAAGAAGAAACTTCAGGCACTTGCAAACCGTACTGGTGCTTATGCTGACTATCCGGCAAAGCTATATGTCAAGACATACGATGAGAAAACCGACAAGGAGCTTATCTCTAATTATGATATGTACGTAGGGGATGGCAAGTCTGGTGAGGCTATCGTTATCTATGGTCTTGAGAAGGGGCAGACCGATGAAATAGGTTCATCACTCAAGGAGGATGGCTTTACACCAAAGAACTGGTTCATCAACAATGATGAGAATGTCATAACCTCAGACTACTGGGATGGAATCTTCATCAATAAGCCAAGTCTTAACTATCTCTGGCCTATCTGGAAGACATTTATTGACAAGAGCAATAACATGCTCAACAATGATGGTAACTATGGTCAGTTGTAAATGATAAGGACAGAGGTCTAAGGTCAAAAGCTTTCAGACCTTGGGCCTTTGTCCTTAGACCTTATAACTGAAACTTGAATAAAAACTAAAATCGAAAAAATCCTTATATGAAAAGATCTATTATCAACAAATGCTTGATTGGCATTGGAATCCTTTCAATGGCATCATGTAGCGATCCAATGGAGGAAATCACAGACATCATCTTTGACAGGGAGTTTTCACCTACCAATCTTGAAGTGAAGAACGTTAAGGAGACGTCGGCATTGCTCAAGTGGAAAGCTTCAACAGGTGTTTCCGAATATACCGTTGAGCTATATCCTGACGATAGTCTTACGTTTACTTCCTCTCCAAAATCCATTGACATTACAGAAAATGAATTGCCGTTACAGGACCTTACCTATGACACCCGTTATAGCGTAAAGGTAATTGCCAAGGACACAAAGAATTCAAGTCGTAATTCAAAACCGGCAACTCTGTTTTTCCGTACTGCTGCCCAGCAGATTTTCAATGCCATTGAGAAAGGGAATATTGCTGACAGAAGCGTAGTGGTATCTTGGGCTGAAGGCGACAAAGATGTTTCAGAGCTTCGTGCTTTCGATGAGACTGGTGCTCTGATATCTACCCATGTTATTTCTGATGCAGAGAAAAACTCATCCACAGCAAAGGTTGAAGGACTCAGTCCTTTGACCAAATATACCATCAAACTTTATTTTAATTCTAATGGAGTATTGAAGGAGCGTGGTAGTAAGACATTTATGACTAAGGTGGATCTCAACGGTGCAACTGCCGTGACTACAAAAGATGATCTTGCCGCACTTATTGCAAATGCCAAGGATGGTGAAGTATTCGCCTTAATGGAGGGTAAATTTGTTGTAAAGAGCTCAAGTGAATCCGTAACAGCAGGTGTAATTGTTGTTAATAAGAACATTACAATCAAGGGTGCCGATCCATCTGATGTCCCAGTTATCAATGGCCGTTTCCAACTTGATGATGGTGCTTCTTTGACAATCAATATGGTTAATATCGATGGTGAAGGAACCACGGGTGACCAGTGTTTCAATTATAAGGGAACAAATGTTGGCGGAATTTCTGTTAACAACGCAGAAATAAAGAATTTCAAGAAGGGCCTTTATTATGTTAATGTGGCAGCAAAGGTTCCTTACATCAAGTTCAATAACTGTCTGATTCACGATATTATTTGTGACGGAGGTGATATGCTTGACTGTCGTGCAGGATGTATCGATGACCTTTCTATCACTAACTCTACCATCTATAATAGCTGTGCAGAGCGTGACTTTGTTCGTTTCGACGATGCCTCTGGCGCATTTGCGGGTGCTACTCCAAAGATAACCATTGACCATTGCACCATCAATGCTGCGGCTAATAAGAGTGGCAAGCGTCTTCTCTATGTCCGCTTTGTGGGTACTACAATCAACTGGACAAACAATATTGTGACAAATACAGCTGCGGTTTGGAGCAATCAGTCAAAGACATCGGTTCCTACATTCGGCAACAACAACTTCTATTTCAACTGCGAAAAACTGAATGTTCTTGATGGAGCCGAGGGTGGTAAGACGAACCTCTTTATCGACGAGATGGCTACTGTTCTTAATCCTCAGTATGCTGATGCTGCTTCGGGTAATTTCCAGTTAAAGAACGAGAGCGTGAGCAAATTCAAGACGGGTGATCCGCGCTGGTATAGTAAGCAGTAAATCAATATAAATGTAAGGAGTGTGACAAATTGTTGCACTCCTTACTTGATTAAAAAAACTAAAATTTAGCCTTTTAGTAAAGGTGATATTTGTGAATTCTCATTTTTTTTGTATCTTTGCACTTGTAAATTAGGAACTTAATTACCTGACTAAAAAAGTAATCATATGAAGAAAATCTTTACTCTTATTGCAACTGTTTTTATGGCAGTTAGTGTTAATGCTCAAACTGAGCCAATAGTTTACGACTTTGCTGGTATAACGGCAGATGATATTATCGTGGATGAGAATAGTGAAGTCAAAAGCCGATCTTTTGACGGAGCAGAATGCCCGATTGTAAAGTATAATGCTGGGAGTTCAGTGAAAACCCTGATCCAGCTCAAGGGAAGGGATTATATTACGCTTCAGTATGCAAATAAAGATCCAAAGTCTAATATCGTCACCTTTGCTTCTCAATTTATGAATACAGATACTAAGAATTTCGTGTTCCTTATTGGCAATGACGATCTGAAGCTCAAGGAAGGTGACGTAATTAAAGTTAAGTTCTCTGCAAAGGGTGACACCCCTGCAATTCTTCATGCAGAAACAAATCTTGTGGGTGACGATGTAGATTCTAAGTCAAAAGAAGAAATCAATGTCGCATCTTTTACGGTAGGTGCTAATGGAACTTGCAAGATTAAGGAAACAAATGGTGGTGTTCGTATCTATGCAATGACCATCAACGCTGATATTGATGGTGCTACTACAGGCATCAGCGAGGTTGCTGCTTCTAAGGTTGCCAAGGCTCGTAAGGTTGTCGTAAATGGTCGTCTTGTTATCGAGACTGCTAACGGCACATTCTCAGCAACAGGTGCTCGTGTAAAATAAAAAAGAATTCAAATTACATTTGACATCAAATATAACGGGGTAGTATCATAGAATACTGCCCCGTTTTGTTATTCCACACCATATTTACACTTTTTATTCCAAATTTTTTGCAATCTCGGAAAATATATGTAAATTTGCCCAAAATAAACAAAAAGTTACCTTAAACACGAATTATGAAAAGAATACTTACTCTATTATCTGCGTGTACTCTGGCTTTTTCAACAGCCCTTGCACAGTTTGCTTCGGCTCCTGCTTTCCCGGGTGCTGAAGGATATGGTCGTTTCACCAGAGGTGGACGCGGTGGTGCTGTATATCACGTTACATCACTTGACGATAATGTTCAGAATCCAGCTGAAGGTACACTCCGTTATTTCATTTCAAAGAAGAACGGACCAAGAATAATCGTCTTTGATGTAGCAGGAACCATAGAGCTCAAAGGTGACCTCAAGATAAACAAGGGCGATATTTCCATTCTCGGTCAGACTGCTCCAGGAGGCGGTATTTGTCTCAAGGGATATAATCTGTCCATCAGATCAAGCAACGTAATCATACGTTTCATACGTTGCCGACTTGGTAGCAATGGCGGTGATGCCGATGCAATGTCGGCTGCTCACCACGATGAGGATATTGAGAAGAACGTAATCATTGACCACTGCTCTATGTCATGGTGTACGGATGAGGTAGGCTCATTCTATGGTAATGAGAACTTCACACTCCAATGGTGTATTCTCTCTGAGAGCTTGAAGACCAATAAATACAAGGAAGGAAAACATGGTTATGCAGGTATCTGGGGAGGTAAGAAGGCAAGTTTCCATCATAATCTCCTTGCTCATAACGACTCACGAATGATTCGTTTCGACCACGGCTATGTATCATCGTTTGCCGGTCCTGTGGATTATGTCAATAATGTGATTTATAACTGGGGCAGCAATTCTGCATACGGTGGTGAGACTAACCAGGGTGCAGAGGCAAAGACCTTCAATATTGTCAACAACTATTACAAACCGGGTCCAAGCACATCAAGCTCAGCCAAGACTCGTATCCTCAATCCTACAACTGCTTGTGATAACTGTACGGGTACTGATGTGCCTGGCAAATTCTATATTACGGGCAATGTAATGGAGGGTTCTGCTCTTGTGACCAAGGACAATACCTGTACGGCTGCAATAAAGATGGATGGTAAGTCACCTATTACTTATCAGGAATGGAAGAACTCATGTGTCTCTGCAACCAAGTTCACATCTTCTGATGCAGAGTTCAACTATAATATCATTTCGCAGCATAATGCAAATGATGCTCTTTCCAAGGTAATTGAGTTCGCCGGTGCATCCCTTTCACGCGATGTTGTTGATGTACGTATAGCCAATGATACAAAGAACGGTACTGGTAAAATCATGGAAGATGACCAGAGTGAATTAATGGTATGGCCTACGCTCACAGGAGAAAAGGCTGTTGATACCGATGGTGACGGTATGCCTGATGATTTCGAGATAAAGTGCGGTCTTGATCCTTACCAGTCAAATGCCAATGGCTACGACCTTGACCCAAAGGGCTATTACACCAATATTGAGGTATATGCAAACTCTCTTGTAGAGAATATTATCAAGGAAGAGCGTGCTAATGCTGAAGAGACATTTGAAGAGTACTATCCTGAGCTTGCAGGTACGGCATCACAGGTATATTATTATGTTTCTTCAGAGAAATCGATAAATACGATCGACTATATAGATGGAGCAAAGCTTTCCCTCACGGGCAATACTGCAAAGTCCTATGGTGCTGCAAGTGACATTACCTATAATGGAAAACAGTATAAGTCTGTCAAGCTTTCCAATGGTGCTCAGAACACTTTCTATGCTCCGGAAGGCAAGACAATAAGTAGTGTGAAGATAGTCAGTTGTAAGCATGAAGGCGTTGGTGATCGCGTATGTTTCTGGTATGAGTTCGCTGGTACGGAATACGGCACAGGAGAAATTGTAGATGAAAAAATGGTATATACTCCATCCGAGGGAACTTCAACGATATCCGAGATTGCTGTCAATAAGCTTTGCGCTACACCGAATGTCCAGACTTTCGCTATCGACGGCAAGTCAAGCTTCACATTCACGAATGCAGGTGAACAGTTGGACTTCATCCTTGATGTAATCTATGGCGATGAGACAACTGGCATCAATGACTTCTATGCTCCTGTTGTAGCTAAGGCAAGCAAGGCTCGTAAGTCCTTCCAGAATGGTCATCTTGTCATCGAAACAGCTAATGGCACATTCTCCGTTTCAGGTGCACGTATTAAGTAATAGGTGATAGCTATTGGCGTATATTTCGCGAATATTGGTGTCCGGTAAAAACATAAAAGTTCAATGTGAACCGAGATCAAAATACTTTCCTTGTGTCTCCTTTTGGGGCTTTGCTTGTGGCAAATCCCTGCTGATGCGAGTTCTCCTTTTCTCTGGTAAGCCTTTGGGCTTCCCAAGAAAATGAGCCCTCACCCAGCCGGAGCCACTACGGAAAGACAAAATACGGGGACAAAATAGCTTCCCTGCGGTCGTAAAAAACATTCCGAGAACGTGGAATTCCCAGCAGAATACAAAGATTCCCGCAGATAAATCCAATCGGTGAAGTTTTTTTGCAAATAATTTTGTATTTTTGCTCGCGATAATCACCCCAAAAGAAATAATATGATAATCAAGCCAAAAGAAAAACTCGATAATAGTATCAAAGAAGAACTCCAAAAGTATGTGTATGACATTATTGGAGTAATTCAAGATGTCCATAGTGAACTCCCTCAAGGGATGCCTGAATATCTATATCAAGAAGCGTTGAATATTGCTCTTGCTCAATCAGGGTTAAACCCTGTAAAAGAATATCAGCATCATCCGGAATTCAGAGGACAGAAGATGTCGTCTTATCTGAAAATGGACATAATGATACCACGAAATAGAGGGAATATCATTATTGAATGCAAAGCCATAGAGAAACTGACATCGAAGGAATATCAGCAACTTTTCTCCTATCTTATAGGAACAAAATTCCCAATTGGCATATTGGTTAACTTCCATGCCTATCCCAAGGTAGTTATACATAGATTCTACTATGATCAAAGGGATAATACTATCACAACATTCTGATAGTCAATCCCTTTGCCGCATGGATTTTTTACGACCGTAGGGAGCTATTTTGAATTATATTTTGTCTTTTTAATGTCTTCCGGTAGGCTTGTGGGATTGTTTACTGGGAGCCCTAAAGGCTCACAAGGAAACAAGCGCACATGACTACCAGGGATGGCTGTAAGCCAGACCTATAAGGGAAGACATAAAGAAGTATTTTGATCTTATTTGATTCAAATTCCTGATGAAAGATAAGTCACATAGGTTTAGCAGACAGTAATTCTTTCGCGAATATTACAAACCGCCAACATCCATCGTCTAACCCCCACTTACTAAGGAGAAATTGCACATTTTACAGTTAAATGTGTAATTTCTTCTTTTTTTATGTCTTTAATTCGCAAAAAATATGTAACTTTGCATCCGCAAAGAAAAAAACAAAAAATTAAATATATCTCTTAATGTACACAACAATTACTGCTGCAGAGGCTGCGGCTCTTATTAAGAATGGTGATTCTCTCGGTCTTAGTGGCTTCACACCTGCTGGTGTGCCTAAGGCTGTTACTCGCGAACTTGCAAAGATTGCTGAGGCTGAACATGCTAAGGGTAACGAGTTTCAGATTAATCTTTTCACAGGTGCAAGTACAGGTCAGTCAACTGATGGTGTCCTCTCTGAGGCTAACGCAATCAAGTTCCGTGCGCCTTACACCACCAACCCTTCTTTCCGTAAGACTGTAAATCAGAACCTGATTTCATACAACGACCTCCATCTCTCTCACATGGCTCAGGATCTCCGCTATGGCTTCTATGGTAAGCTCCAGTGGGCTATCCTCGAGGTTTCAAAGATTGAGGAAGTAGGCGAAAACTATCATGTTTCCCTTACTGCAGCAGGTGGTATCTCTCCAACTATCGCGCGTATCGCTGATAAGGTAATCCTTGAGCTCAACTCTTTCCATAGCGACAAGACTGGTCTTATTCAGGACGTTTATGAGCCTCTCGATGCTCCTTTCCGTCAGCCAATTCCTATCACAAAGCCAAGCGACCGTATTGGTAAGCCATACGTAGAGATTCCAAAGTCTAAGGTAGTAGGTGTTGTTGAGTGCAACCTCCCTGACGAGGCTCGCGGCTTCAAGGGTTCAGACCCAATCACCGACCAGATTGGTGCCAATGTGGCTCATTTCCTTCTCAATGATATGAAGCGTGGCATCATCCCTTCATCATTCCTTCCACTTCAGAGTGGTGTAGGTACAACAGCCAACGCTATCCTCGGAGCTCTGTCTAAGGATGAGAATATTCCTGACTTCAACATCTATACCGAGGTGCTTCAGGATGCTATCGTTGATATGATGCTCACAGGTCGTGTAAAGGATGCTTCTACTTGTTCGCTCACAGTAAGCAACGACTGCCTGATGCAGATTTACGACAACATCGACATCCTCAAGGATCGTCTCACACTCCGTCAGTCTGAAATTAGTAACTCTCCAGAGGTAATCCGCCGTCTTGGCGTCATAGCTATCAACACAGCTATCGAGGTAGATATCTACGGAAACGCAAACTCTACCCATATCTCAGGAACAAAGATGATGAACGGTATCGGCGGTTCTGGCGACTTCGAGCGCAACGCCTATATCTCAATCTTCACCTGTTCTTCTGTAGCTAAGGATGGTATCATTTCTTCTATCGTACCATTTGTAAGCCATCAGGATCACTCAGAGCACGATGTAAACGTAATCGTGACAGAGCAGGGTGTAGCCGATCTCCGCGGCAAGAGTCCGTTGGAGCGTGCTAATCTCATCATCGAGAACTGTGCTCATCCAGACTACAAGCCACTTCTCCGCGACTATCTCAAGCTCGCTACTGGCGGTCATACTCATCACAACTTGCCTTGTGCATTCGCATTCCACGACACACTCCGTCGTAAGGGCGATATGCGTCTCACAGACTTCGCAGAGTATGTAAAGGATTAAGCCCCGTAAGGGAAATAATGATAATAACGAGAATAGGTGTGCAAAATCATGCACGCCTATTTTTCTTTTCTCTCTTTCTTTATTTTTTTCCAAAAACATTGTAGGAAATTCCGTTGTTTTTCCGCTATTCCTCCTAAGATACTCCATCGATGGACTAACGATGGAGTATCCTTGAAGTTTTGGTTATATTGGATATCTGTGTTTTGAGATATTCGCCGTATGTTTTCACAATTTGCTCAATTTGTTTGGATGTTTCAGGAAAAAAATGTATATTTGCAACCAATAACGAAGAAATCTAAGGATTAAAGCCTTTTTCCTTCTCCATTTCGCGAGTACACGTTTCCAGACATAAACCTAAGTTTGATATAAACTATAATGCTATGAATAATGAGCTTTCCGCACTTCGACAAATCCTTGATGACTCGGATCAGATGATTCAGGTATGTGACGTGGAGACACACTCCATGCTCTATGCCAATGCGCCTATGCTGAAGGCTGCTGCACATGGCGATATCCCGTATCTTGGGCAGAAATGTCATAAGTACCTTATGGATAGCGATGTGCCGTGCTCATTCTGTCCATATAATAGCATGGACAATAGTGAACAGATTGTCAAGGATGTAGAAGATTGTACGGGAGTCTATTCAATAAAGATCAAGTTCGTTGAATGGAAAGGCAAAAAGGCATTGTTGGAATATTTCTCCGATGTTACGGAGATGCGCCGTTCAGAGAAGAGATATAAGACCGAGGTTGATGCCATTGTCAGCTCTATCAGTATGGCTCAGGGTATCTGCCATGTCGATATCAACGACAGGAAACTTCTCAACCTCAATATGCAGCAAGACGTGTTGCCTGGCATAGAGATCACCTCTTCTGATATGCTTCTGCAAGCCATAGAGGACGAGATTACTACAGCTGAAGCAAAGAGGGAGTTCCGACGTGTCTTCTCCTATGCCTATGTTCAGGAAACCTATGAAAAAGGTGAGAAGGCGATAACGCTTGATACGGAGGTGAGGCATCAGAACGGAGACATAGTGCCTGTGCGTTTCGTTGGGCGATTGGTAATCAACCCGACAAACAACCACTTGGAATGTATCGCCTTCAACTACGACATAAGCAAGGAGGTAAATCTGAAGCGCGAAATGGAGATGACCAACAAGCTAAATAATGCGCTTGCTGACGAATACTCCACAATCTTCTCCGTCAATCTCAAGGAAGGTATTATGCGTATCCACAAGATGGATGCTAATCAGAATGCGCATAAGTTCAATTTCCCTTTCGTGGTTCCTTTTAACGATTTCTTCACGCTTTATATTGATACCTTCGTAGTTGAGGAATATCGTGAGGAGTTTCGCAAGGTAGCCAATCTCGATAACCTTCGCCGTCGCGCATGCTGTGGTGATTTCAACATATCAATCCGTTTCAAGACAAAGCCGAATAAGGCAGGTCAGGAGAATTTTGAGGCGATAGTATTGCCGGTGGATGTTAATGACCATAATACCATGGTTGTCGGCTGTAAGTGTATTGACAAGCTCATAGCACGTGAGGAGCGCGACAAGAAGATGCTCATGGAATCTCGTGAACAGGCAGAGGCGGCAAGTAAGGCTAAGACCGCTTTCCTCTTCAACATGAGTCATGATATCCGCACGCCTATGAACGCTATCATGGGCTTTACCAATTTGCTTGCCAAGTATCAGAATGATCCTGAACGCCGTTCTGAATTTATCCGCAAGATCAGCGAATCAAGTCATGTGCTGTTGTCTATTATCAACAACGTGCTTGAGATGGCGCGAATTGAGAAGGGAGCTGTTCAACTTGAAGAAAGCATATGGGATGCCAAGACGTTCAACGACACCCTCTTCACGATATTCGAGGATATGATGAGCCAAAAAGGACTTCATTTCTCCCGTTCCATTGATGTAATGCATAAGAACGTGTTCTGCGACCCGACAAAGCTTCGCGAGATATTCCTGAATATTGTATCCAATGCGTATAAATATACCCCAGAGGGTGGCAGAATTGATATGAATACCGTAGAGATTCCTTCTGACCGTGAGGGCTATGCCATGTTCCGAACGGTCATTTCCGATAACGGAATTGGTATGAGCAAGGAATATCTGCCACATCTCTTTGAGGAGTTCTCGCGCGAGCATAACACCACTCAGGGTAAAGTGGAAGGTACAGGACTTGGTATGCCTATCGTTAAACGACTGGTCGAGATTATGGATGGAACTATCGAGGTAGAATCGGAACTTGGTGTTGGTACCAAAGTCACCGTTACTATCCCACATCGCATAGCAGACACTTGTGCTATGGTCTCTCACAAGGGCGTGGAGGTTGATACTTTTTTGTTCCATGGCAAGCGCATCTTACTTGTGGAAGATAACGAACTTAATGCTGAGATTGCCATTGAGATGCTAAAGGAGATGGGATTTATTGTAGAGCACGCCTACAACGGACAGGAATGTCTGGATATGCTCGATAGTGCTCCGTCCGACTATTATAACATCATCCTTATGGATATCCAGATGCCGATAATGGACGGATATGAGGCTACACGAGCCATCCGTGCCCTTCGTGACTACGAAAAGGCTAATATCCCTATTCTTGCCATGACTGCGAATGCCTTTGCAGAAGACAAGATTCAGGCCTTCCGCTGTGGTATGAATGCCCATATAGCCAAGCCTATTGATGTTGCAGAACTGATGAAGGCTCTGGCAAGTAATTTATAGAATTTTTACAACACTCGTCAACTCGTCACCCGAAACGCCGTATTGTGCTGAGATATAGATTGTTGCGGCGGTGATTCATTTCGTTTCACTCGTCACCCACTCGTCACCCTCACATGGCATATCATTCTGATATATAACAAGTTGCAAGGCTAATTCACTCGTCACCTTTTTCGGGGTGACGAGTGGGGAGAGGGTGAATCGCGTGCCTAATATGTTTATTATCAGCAAGATACCCTTGTTTGGGTGACGAGTGAGGTGACGAGTGGTATGGGGTGAATCAAAGCTATAATCCTCAATGTCACAATGATTTACAGCATTACGGGTGACGAGTGATGAGTTTTTTGAAAACTCTTTTTTTGAACGTAAAATTGCAATCTCTACATTACAATTTCCTAGTCTCATAGACTTAGGTCCGTTTCTCCTTCGCTCTAAATCCGTTCTAAGTCCGTTCTAAATCCGTTCTAAATCCGCTCTAAATCCGCTTCATAGAATAGGCGGAAATGGGACTTGGTAGGGATTTGAATAGGACTTGTATAGGAACTGCCGTGCAGGTATGAATTTTTTTCTTGTGTGTGATCTTCTATGTATTTGGAAGAAACTGCTGAGCAAAGAGATTGAAAAATATGCATTTTAGTCCACATTTTGCATTTTTTGCGGAGGAAACGAATAATAATTGAAAAATAATTCGTAAATTTGGAGCGAAAATTAAAAACAATAAGCTTATGAATTTGACAATCTCAATGAATACGGTGCTGAATTTCTTGCATTCAATGTCACTTTCTACGAGTAACAAGCGTTGGCTTGCCGACCATCTTTATGAGGAAGTAAAAGCAGAGGAAAAGGCGACTTCTGTAGGCAAAGCCAAGCGAAAGTTGACAGAGAATGAGAAGGACGAACAGTTCTTCAGCGTGGCTGGTGCATGGAAAGATGACCCTATAGGCGATGAGATGCTTGACGCTATCCAGATTGGACGACAGCCTGCAAGTTACGAACGCAAACTGGCTTATTTCGAAGAAGATGAGTAAGAGGAAGTATCTGCTTGATACCAATATCTGCATCTTCTTTCTGCAAGGCAAGTATGGCATCAAGGAGAAGATACAGAAAGTTGGTCGCAAAAACTGCTGCATTAGCGAAATCACTATTGCAGAGTTACTTTATGGTGCAGCCTATAGCCAATCAGAGAAACATAAGCATGATGTGGAGATTGTATTGGAGAACCTAACCATAGTTCCCATTTACGATACTCTACCCACCTACGCTGAGGTGAAAGCCCAGTTGCGACGTGCAGGATTACAGATAGAAGAGTTTGACATGCTTATCGGTTCGTCTGCCGTCCATCATGGCTATGTGATGGTGACAGAAAACGTTAGCCACTTCGAGCGCATCCCCGGCATCGAAATTGAGAATTGGGTGGAAAGGCCTCAAAAGAAATAACCGTTATTGCCATTTTCTTTTCGTCGAATTACAATAATAAAGTTGTTTATTCTTGACAGTTTTTTGAAAAAAACACCCCTTTGACTTTGAAATCAAAAGGGGTATATATTTATACTATATTTAATTGGGGAAATACATATAAGATTTTAATCAAAAGCCTTCTTAAAAGCCAAGTCTTTTATGAAGAAGGTTCCCAAATAAATATTTCCATCTGATATACCAAATTTTCTTCCAGAATAATCATCATCTACACGACTCTGTATTTTTCCAGAGATATAATATTGTTCTCCTTGCTTGAGTTTCATCATTTCTGATTTTTTTATTCCACCAATGATTGTATACTCTATTCGATAGTCGAATTTGTCAGATGAAATAAAGCCTTCACCAAATAGTCCAGATTTGAAACCTACAATATACATTTTTTCTTTTGTCTTGATATCAGAAGCTCCATCTGTAACCAATTCGTCATATGATACAGGCAAATCTAAAATGAAAGCGCTATCTTTAGCAATAATATAATCTAACGATTTTCTAAGTTCATTAGAGTAGTGTTCCATGGACACATCATTATTAAAAGATTCCGGATTCTTCTTTAGAAAAGAAGATATAAAAAATCTGAGTTTTGATTTCTCATAATCAGAGAACTCTAACTCTATAGAATCTGTGGGAACACCTAATTCTTCATTAAGAATATCTACAGAATCTAACTCTTTCTTTCCTTCAGCGACTTCTGACTTAATCGCATTTTGACAAGAACAAATAATTAAGCCACATAAGAAGATTAATAAATAATTGTAATTTTTCATAACTATTATATTTTATGTTATATAAAAACAATCTGTATCATTTTTGAGATACATGAAGGTTCATGATATTAATATTTTCGCAAATACACAACAAAAGTACACAAATATGCAAGGAATTATTATATTTTTATAATTATATTCGAAATATCATCTTTTTTGTAATCTATACCTATCAAAAAACATATATTTTTATGCCTAATCTTCATAAATAAAGTTACCTATATATGTTTTATTCTGTATAATTATGATCCACGACAATAGCCACTTGCGTGTCTGGCACTAAGGATTGAATCTCTGCGCTAAGTTGGCTGGTGAGAGCGGCATCATCGTGAACAGAAATGTCGGGTACTACATCAACAGAAAGCATATTGTCTTTCTCAGAATAGTAGAAGCCATGCACCTGAACAATATCCTTATGGGCTGCGAGAGTTTGCATAACCTTCGCCTGTAGTTCGGTTCGTCTGTTCTCGCCTGTGGCTATAGCATAGACTCCAACGGTCATTATGATGCCGTGACGCTCATACATCTGCATGGATATCTTGCGCGTAAGACCATGAATGTCGTGAGCCGACATCGTGTCATTAATATTTATGTGCAGAGAACCTATCTTCACGTCAGGACCGTAGTTGTGCAGAATAAGGTCGAAAACACCATGAACGCCCTCAAAGTCAGATACTTCCTTATGAATCTGATGGGTGAGTTCTTCCGAAATGCTCGTGCCAAGAAGTTCGTTGATAGGCGAGGCGAGCATTTCTATTCCAGCCTTTATGATGACAACGGAAATCAAGGCTCCAAGAATACCGTCAAGAGAAACGTTCCATAGCAGCATGACAGCTGCAGAGATGAGTGTTGCAAGAGTAATTACAGCATCGAATAAAGCATCAGAGCCAGAGGCTATCAACGCATCGCTCTTTAGTCGCTCTCCCTTGCGCTTAACATACTGTCCCAGTATCAGTTTTACCACAATCGCTACTACTATTACCACGAGCGTTACCGTTGTATATTCCGGTTCTGTAGGGTCGAAGATTTTCTTCACCGACTCTATGAGCGAAGTAATGCCGGCAGATAGCACGATAATTGCAATTATTATGGCACTAAAATACTCTATACGCCCGAAACCGAAGGGATGTTTGCGATCGGCAGGTCGTTGTGAGAGTTTTGTGCCAACGATGGTTATGACACTTGAAAGCGCATCGCTCAGGTTATTTACAGCATCCATTATGATAGCCACAGAATTGGCAAGAATGCCGACTGTTGCCTTGAAACCTGCCAATAACACATTGGCTGCTATACCTATCCAACTGGTGCGAATGATTTGCGAACTACGATCCATATTTTTTTCTTTTTATTTAACGTGAGTTCGACGACTTGCTTTTGTTTGATGAGCTTTGAAAAAATCAAAATCCCTCGTAAACGCAACTTCGTTGCTATATTCTGGAATAAAAATTATTCACGATGGCCAAAAAATTTACCTCAGAAAATGAAAAATTTAAATTTTTTTGGAATAAATTTTCTGATAATTTTCTAAAAATTTTTGTTCCGAAAACAGCAGCTTGCTGCTAAAACAACAAAGTTTTAATTATTCGCTGAAGTTCATCAAGCTGAAGCAAGTCATCGAACTCACGTTATTTATTAATCTATTACATTCCTCTTTCAGCCCAATCACCTCTATCCAACTGCCTATACCCTATAGCCTCAGCTATGTGTTGCGTCTGGATATTCTCTGAACCGTCGAGATCGGCAATAGTCCTTGCCACCTTCAGAATACGAGAATATGCCCTTGCAGAGAGATGCAGACGCTCCATAGCGTTATGAAGAAGGGTGGTGGTCTGCTCGTCAATAGCGCAATACTTGCGAAGCATCCTGTCATTCATCTGGGCATTACAATGAACGGCCTTTTCTTTCTTGAAACGCTCCGTCTGAATCTGACGGGCGGCTATGACACGTTTGCGGATTTCTTCTGATGATTCTCCTTGGGCAGTCTTTGAGAGTTCAGAGAAAGGAACAGCCACGATATCTATCTGAATGTCAATACGGTCGAGCAACGGACCTGAAATCTTATTCATATATTTCTGTATCTGATTGGGAGTACAGACACAATGGTGGGTTGGGTCGCCATAGTAACCACACGGACAAGGATTGGCGCTTGCAACAAACATGAAAGAGCATGGGTACTCTATTGTGTATTTTGCACGAGAGATAGTGATAGCCCTATCCTCCAATGGCTGACGAAGAACTTCAAGCGTGCTTTTATTGAATTCGGGTAACTCATCACAGAAGAGCACGCCATTGTGGGCGAGGGATATTTCACCCGGCATGGCCTTAGTGCCACCTCCAACCAATGCCACCTGTGAAATGGTGTGGTGCGGACTTCTGAAAGGACGCTGAGTGATAAGAGCAGAAGCATTACCGTTTTTACTACCGAGTTTGCCGGCAATACTATGAATCTGAGTCGTTTCGAGACTTTCAGCAAGGGATAAGGGAGGAAGGATACTCGGCAAGCGCTTTGCCATCATTGATTTGCCAGAGCCTGGAGGACCAATCATAATCATGTTATGCCCACCAGCTGCAGCTACTTCCATAGCACGCTTCACGGATTCCTGTCCTTTCACATCAGCAAAGTCGAGGTCACTTCCACTTGCCTGTTGTTCATAGAAAACCTTACGCGTGTCATATTCCAGAGGACTTGCCTCACTCTGTCCGGAGAGGAAATTAACCACATCAGCCAGAGTCCCCATGCCATAGATTTCAAGATTATTCACGACTGCAGCCTCATAAGCATTCGCACGAGGAAGTATCATTCCCTTATAACCTTCTTTCCTTGCCTTGATGGCTATAGGCAAAGCACCGCGTATTGGCTGGAGAGTGCCGTCAAGACCAAGCTCACCTATGAGAAGATATTTGTCGAGCGGTTCCTTGGGCATATCCTCATTGGCGGCAAGTATGCCAATAGCAATAGGCAGATCAAAAGACGTACCTTCCTTACGCAGATCAGCGGGGGCAAGGTTTATGGTAATAGCCTTATTGGGGAATTTATATCCACTATACAGATACGCGGTTCTGATTCTGCTTTGACTCTCGCGCACAGCCTCGTCGCCCAATCCAGATAGATACAGACATTGTCCTGCTTCCACGCTCACCTCTACCGTGACTGTGGTAACTTCCAGACCGTTTATTGCTGCACAATATGTTTTTACAAGCATAAGATTAATTATTTTGAGGCAAAGATATAAAAAAATATCAACAACTTGCATTTATGAAAAAAAAAATGTGTAATTTTGCTCTCACAAATATGAAACGGGCACCACTTTGTGAGTGATATGCCCTATTTTTTCGCAAGGCTCAACAAGCCGAAGCAAGTGTCTTCGTGCGAAGAAGCTGTCTAATAATGAAAAAGGTAATTAAGTATAGTATATTTCCCGCAGTCTTACTCTGCATCATTGTTGTAGTATTCCTTTGGCAGTCACGTACCGTGCCTCCAGAAGAGATAGCAATGTCAGATGCCAAGGTAGAACGCGAGGATTGTTTTCTGTTGATGTCTGGTAATGACACGTTGATGTCCTTTCGCGATATTCAAGGCGATACGCTTTTCGTGGGAGGCAGACCGGACAGTCATTCAAATGTGTCCACTATCACATATTCAATTCCCGGCCAGTGGGTTAATTGGCTTCCTGTGATACCTTCATGCAAGGGCCGACTGATGGTAATGAAGACTGACACTACATCGCTCTGTAAGGCAAGCAGTGAGCAGTTACACAAAATGGTTGCCCGTCAGAAGGCGGCGGTAAAGAGACTTCTTGTAAACATAGAAGAGCAGGAGGAACATGCGGACTATTACATTCGCACACATAATGTGACTGAGGACGGCTTTGACGTTGTTACTCGTGCAAGTGAATATATGCACCACTCAAAGGATTCGCTCAACGGTGTTGCAAAGGCTCTTGCAAAGATAGGCAACAATGCTCCGTTGCGTCTCGAGTTATGCTCACGCTATTATGCATGGATAAAAGAATCCGAGGAAGCCTCTGCACGCCCCGTGCGCGTGGAGTGTGAAACGGTGAAAGAGAAGAACGGTATGGTAGTGATCCGCACAAAGGACAGCAGGAAACCGTACTATCTCTCTACCAGTCTGAATACCTTCTGCACCGACATGATAAAGCAGCATCTCGCAAAGCGTCCGGCTCCGAGAATGGTATTGCCAAGTCATGTGAGGATTGACTCTCTCGGAACCTATATCGGTAGTGTTGATTCCGCAGGTCACTATCACGGATATGGAAAGCTCTATAAAAATGATGGTGGTTACTATGAGGGTAACTGGCTGCATGGATTACGTTCAGGCTTTGGTCTTGCTCTCACACCAGGCATGCGAATGCGCATAGGTGAGTGGAAGGACGGCGGTTATCTGGGAGAGCTCATCACCTATACCGAAGAGCGTATCTATGGCATAGACATCTCTCGTTATCAGCATGAGAAGATAACGAAGGTGAAGAGATGGGTGCGTAACCGTAAGGGAAAGAAGGTGTTGCGTGTAAGGAACAAGGTGCAGAGGTTCGGTATCAACTGGAACGACCTGAAGATAACACACCTCGGCAATATCAGCAAGAAGACGATATCAGGTGATGTGAACTATAAGATTTCCTTCATCTATATCAAATCAACTGAGGGTAAGAGCATCAGGAACAACTACTATTACGCAGACTACAAGGCTGCCCGTAGTCATGGATATAAAGTGGGCTCGTACCATTTCTTCTCTACCAAGACCACAGGTGCAGAGCAAGCTATGTTCTTCCTCAAGAACTCGCGTTATCAGTATGGAGACTTCCCTCCTGTGCTCGACGTTGAGCCGACTGCTGGACAGATAAGGCAGATGGGTGGCACAAAGGCAATGTTTGCCCATATACGCAAGTGGCTGAATATGGTAGAACAGGCACATGGTGTGAAACCTGTCCTTTA
Organism: uncultured Prevotellaceae bacterium; assembly: GCA_902801155.1. GTDB lineage: Bacteria > Bacteroidota > Bacteroidia > Bacteroidales > Bacteroidaceae > Prevotella. Next base: position 50,108 of record CADCHG010000004.1, read on the forward strand.
TGTCAGTCAGAAGTTTTTGGACAAATACCTGCCCGCAGCACCCGACCTGATGAAGAATTACAACGTGTGGATAGCCCGCTATGGTATGTACCGCCCGAATGTAAATCTTGTATATTGGCAGTTGTGTCCTGACGGTCGTGTCAAGGGTATAAACACAGAGGTCGATATCAATGTGTTCAATGGTTTCCAGACTGAGTGGGAAAGGTTTTGTGGTAACTAAAAGGCCCCTCACCTGCCCTTTGGGCATCCTCTCCCCAAGGGGCGAGGAAGAAGTTAGTAAAAATCCTTTAAAGGATAGATTTTAAGCGATAAAATGTAATTTTCCCCTCGCCCCTCGGGGAGAGGATGCCCGAAGGGCAGGTGAGGGGCTGTGTTTTTTTTATTATGCAAGAAACAAGACAAGCTCGTATATGCCGTATGCTCCAGAAGGAGCTGGCTTCAATATTCCAGGCACAGACACGCATGATGCCGGGTGTGCTGGTAAGTGTTACTCGTGTACGTATCTCTCCAGACCTCAGTATATGCACAGCTAACCTTAGCGTGTTCCCTTCTGAGCGTGGTGAGGAGATTATCAAGAACATTCAGGCAAATGAAAAGCAGATACGTTACGAACTCGGCACCCGTGTACGTAATCAGTTGCGCATCATCCCAGAACTTCGCTTCTTCATCGATGACTCCCTTGACTATCTGGAGAGAATTGACGAGTTGCTGAAGAAGTAGAGGCCAACCCAGTACCCTCCCTAAGGGAGGGTTCGTCCCCCCTTCCCCCACATGGGGGAGTAGTTACATTTTTTTGCGGAAAGGGGTGCGGATGAATATAAACTCAATAATAACAATCTAATTTATTACCCAGAGAACTTATATAGGAAGTCTATTGGGGCGTTCTTTACTATATAAAACACCCTCCCTTGAGGAGGGAAGGGGTAGGTCTTATGTCTTCTTTTCCATTCTATATCTCCCGAAGGTATCTTTTCTCCAAGAAGAGTACCAACGTAATCAACCTGATATCGTTTATATCCGTTGTGGGTGTTGCTGTTGCAACGATGGCACTTGTCGTCGTGCTCAGCGTCTTCAATGGTTTCCACGATATGGTGGCAGGTTTCTTTACTCAGTTTGACCCGCAGATTGAGATTGTGCCTGCTATGGGTAAATATGCCCCTGCAGATGCTCCAGAACTGACAAAGATACGTCAATTCCCAGAGGTAGAGGTTGTAACGGAGAGTGTGGAAGATCAAGCCCTCACTATCTATCGCGACCAGCAGTCAATGGTGATGATAAAGGGTGTGGATGATAACTTCAGCAAGCTTGTAAATATTCAGAATATTCTGTATGGTGATGGCGCTTACGAGCTTCATGTGGCTGATTTACAGTATGGTATAATGGGTATCAGACTGGCTCAGTCGCTTGGTACCGGTGCCCGTTGGGATGGGTATATCAACATCTATGCGCCACGTCGTGAAGGGCAGTTGGATTTGTCTGACCCAATGGACGGATTTGTTGTTGATTCCTTGCTCTCTCCGGGAGTGGTATTCAGCGTTCAGCAGTCACGCTATGACAAGAATTATATTCTCACTTCAATAGAATTTGCCCGTAATCTCTTTGGCTGCGACGGTGAGCTTACAGCCCTTGAGTTAAAGTTGAAACCGGGTGTGGATGTTGATGCTGTGCAGAAGCGGATGCAGAAGGTTGCAGGAGATAAGTTCCGTGTGCTGAACCGCTATGAGCAACAGGCAGACACTTTTAATGTGATGGAGATAGAGAAACTCATGGCTTATATTTTCCTCACCTTCATTCTTGTGGTGGCATGCTTTAATATCATTGGTTCGCTGTCAATGCTCATCATCGACAAGAAGAATGATGTTGAAACGCTACGTTGCCTTGGTGCTTCAGACAAACAAATCTCAAGTATCTTCATGCTTGAGGGAAGGATGATAACCTTTATCGGTGCTGTTGCGGGAGTTCTTCTTGGACTCTTGCTCTGCTGGTTACAGCAACAGTACGGCTTTGTACGCCTCGGCTCTTCAAGCGGTTCGTTTGTTGTTGATGCCTATCCTGTTAGCGTGCATTATATCGACGTGGCAATAGTCTTTCTAACCGTTATTGCAGTAGGTTGGATAGCCGTTTGGTATCCTGTAAGATATATGAGCAGAAGGCTGTTGGAAAAGTAGGAAATCTGGAATTATGATGAATATACAGATATAATTAATTCCGTGTGTCTATGCCATAGAGACCTGAAATAGTCTTTTTCAGCGGCTTTATTTTACGCTTTTCACCTTAATATATTCCTTGAGGAAGTTTCTCTAATCAGTACTCATTACTGCGCGTGAATGCTTCATAATTTGCTTTTAACAAGAGAAAAGGGCAGCGCCGGCATAAAGTCAACGCTACCCATCATAAACATAATATAAGAGAGTATTTATAATTTCACTTCTGGCACTACCTGACCGTCGAAGAGGTTGATAACACGCTGAGCATAGCCAGCATCGCGTTCGGAGTGAGTTACCATAACGACGGTGGTTCCTTCCTGATTTAATTGGGTGAGCAGCTGCATCACCTCCAGACCATTTTTGGAGTCAAGGTTTCCTGTTGGCTCGTCGGCAAGGATAAGTTTGGGATTCATCACCACGGCGCGAGCAATGGCTACACGCTGCTGCTGACCGCCAGAGAGCTGTTGGGGGAAGTGATGGGCGCGATGCGAGATAGCCATACGGCGTAGCACCTCTTCTACTCGAGTCTTACGCTCTTTCTTTGGTACACCGAGGTATGTAAGCGGCAGTTCTACGTTCTCCTCTACGTTCATTTCGTCGATGAGGTTGAAGCTCTGGAACACGAAGCCGATCTTTCCCTTGCGAACCTTTGTGCGCTGACTCTCCTTCAGTTGTCCTACGTTCTCACCATCGAGCATGTAAGTGCCACTGGTGGGATTGTCGAGCAGGCCAAGGATATTCAATAGTGTTGACTTACCACAGCCTGAAGGGCCCATGATGGCTACGAACTCACCTTTTTTTACTTCGAGCGATACGCCGCCCAATGCTACGGTTTCCACCTCTTCCGTGCGGAATACCTTCTGAATGTTTTCTAACTTTATCATTTTTCAACTTAAACTTTAATCTTTATACTTTAATCTATCTACTTTACTCTTTACACTTTATACTTTACTCTTTACACTTTACTCTTTTCCACCTTACTCCGTCTTCAAATAGTCGACGGGATTGCTTGTCGTGACGCGACGGCAGCCTATGCAGACAACACACAGGATGACTGCCAGAACCAACAATGCACAGCCTATGAAGAGCAGGGGTGAAAGGACGGCTTTCTCGCTGAACTGCTCCTGCCAGAGACGAGAGACATACCAGGCAGCGATGGTTCCGATAAATGTTGCGGGCAGAGCTACACGCATGATGTCGATAATGAATAATCGGATAACATCAGTCGCCCGAGCACCATTCACCTTACGGATAGCAATCTCTTTCTGTCTTCTGCCTATTTCGCCTGAAAGATAGCCGATGAGTCCGATGAGGGCAACGAGCAGAGCCACCAGTCCACCAATCATCACCGTGGTGCGGAAATTATGGGCATCGGTATATAGTTTGACCACCATCTGGCTATATGGCGTGATGTTGATGTCGGGATTGTCGGGCACCAGTTCCTTCAGTCGCTTGTTGGCAGCCTCCAGACCGTCCATCGTATGGAAGCGAATGAGGATGTAACGCATATTTCTCGGTTTGCGACTATAGAAACAGACGCTTGGGCGGGTGTCGGGATACGTTATGCTGCCGATGCGGATATCCTCAAAAACTCCGACGATGGTATGCGGTTCGTCGAACGAGGTGCAGAAAATCTGTTTGCCCAAAGCCTGATCCCAGCCAACCAGTTCCTTCATGCGCTCTTCGAACTTCCTACTTACCATAACCTCGCGCAAGGTGTCGGTCTGTTCAGTAAAAGTACGACCTGAGACTATAGGAATACCCATCACATCGAAATAACCGTTGCCTACATAATAAAGGTCGGCTATATTCATATACTCATGGTCATCGTCTGGCAAATAGATATTATCACCGCTTTGTTGCTCAGTCAGATTAGCATACGACATCGTCACTCCCTTCACAGATGCCAGCTTGGGCAACTCTTCCAATACCAGTTGACGTTGCTCGACGGACAAGCCGTTAACCAGTACGGAACCCAGCGTGGAATAGTCGTAGCCTATGTCGTCGTTTATCATTCTATTATACTGTCGCCCAGCCACAGCCAACAGCGCAATGAGGAACGTTGCCGATGCGAACTGCAAGCCTAACAGCAGGAGTTTCCACAGCCTATGGCTCTGACTATAGTTCTTGAAAGCAGCTGCTACTGGGATGTGGGTGTAGATGTAGCCGGGAACGATGCCTGTGATAAGCAGAACCACGAGACAGGTCAGCGCTATCATCCACATATTGTTGCCTGCCATCAGCAACACGGATAGCGGTGCGCATGTCAACTCCTCGACAATATCCTTCGCAGCATAGAGCAACAGGGCAGCCAATGCCAGCGACAACAGCAGATGAACCGCGCTTTCGACCATCACCTTATGATATACATGTCGGCTTTCAGCGCCATAGCACTTGTGAACCGCCATCTCACGGGCTCGGCGACTGATGCCGCCCACTACCAACAGAAGGTAGTTCATCACGGCGCAGCCTATGAGTACCGCAGCCAAGAGCGAGAGGATTAATGTCATGCGACGCACACCATCATCCTTAGTGTGGAAGTCAATAAGCGGTGTCACGGAGAAGCTCAATTCATAGCCTGCTTTTTTCAGATCATCCAAGGGCAGGTTCTCCTGTTTCATCTTTTCCAACTGCGGTTTCAAGTCTTCGGGCGTGATACCCTCTGCCAAGCGGACATAGCCTACATAGCTGTCATAGCCCACCCAGTCCTCGCGTCCGTCATGTAACCACCTGGCTATCGAGGGCATTGACACCATCACCTCCATACCGTGGAGCTTGGAGTTCAAGGGAATGTCCTCATAGACCCCGCCAATGGTGAGTGCCAATCCGCCACGCCGTCTGTAATACACTTTCTTTCCCACAACATTCCCACCCAGTTTTTCTGCCAAGGAGCGGGGAATCATGCAGTAATCCGTCTGACTTAGCACTTTCTTTGGATTACCCTGCAAGACACGGAAGGGGAACACATCGAAGAAACAGCTATCCACCAGGGTGTAATTGGTGCGCACCCACCTGTCATCTTCCGTCACGATGGGCATATCATGGGCGACATCTACATAGCGCGTGGCAACCTCTATCTGCGGGCAATACCGTTTCATGCCTGGTGCAATACCTCCTGCTGTCTGAGGATTGTGATGATACTCGCCATCGTGGATATAGTCTTCACAAACCACATAGATGCGGTTACTCTCAGGGAAGAAGTCGTCATACGACTGCTCGAAGCCCACTTTGCCTATCAGCACTACGCCGGCTGCCAGTCCTATGGCCAGACAGATTATCTTCGTCCAGTTATGCTGGCCTCGTTTATTTAGTGTTTTAATTGCTGAAATCATACTTTATTCTGTTTTAATACTTTCTACGGGATTTGTTCTGACGGCCTTGATAATTTGGAGGCTAACAGAGAGTATAGCAACCAACAGGGCAATGGCACAGGTGGCAACGAAAATCCAGGCACTAAGCTCAATGCGATAACTGAAGTTGCTGAGCCAATCGCGCATGATATACCACGAGAGTGGAATGGCGATGATGAACGATATTAGCAACGGTGCGCAGAATATACGGAGCATCAGTATCATCACTTCGCCTGATGTCGAGCCCATAATCTTACGGATGCCTATCTCCTTCTGTCGCTGACGGATAAAGAAGAGTGACATACCGACATAGCCCATCACGGAGATAATCACGGCGATGATGGTGAAGAGCGTGATGATCTTCAGCGTGTTATGTTGCTCGTCGAAGGACTCGGCAATGTTTTCCTCGAGGCTGCTGACGTTCTCTGGTTGGTCGGCCTCGGGAACATCCAATGCGCTGAGGATGTTGATGAAGGCAGCCTTGGCTTGCTTGTCACCGTTCGTCTTGACGAGGAAGGTCGGGTCTTCCACATGTTCCTTCACACGGATGGCGAAAGGCTGTACTCCCTCTAGCACATTGATGCGATTGAAGTCCTTGAGAATGCCACTGATAGGTACTTTTTGTCCCTTCCACCAGTCTATCTCGCGTTCTCTATCGGTATATTTCAATCGTCGGATGGCTTCCTCATTCAAATAATAGCCGCCATTTGTCGGACCGTAGTCTTTGAGGATTTCTAGTCCGTAAAGGTTGAAAGCCGCAGAGTCTAAGTCGGTGAGAAACAAAGTGACCAGTTCATCACCATTTTTTATGACCTGAATCTTCGAATTATAGGCAGAAAACGATGTGCCTCTCATCTCACCGATAGTCTCAACGAAAGGCAACCGTTCCAACTGATTCCTGACAGTCTGGCTCTTTCCTTCAGGTGACATGATGTAATAGAGATGCTTGGTATTGAAGCCTAAAGGCGCATGAATGAGGTGGTTCACTTGTAGCCAGATGACAAGGGCGGCGGTGAGCATGGTTACGGTGACGATGTTCTGAATGATGATGAACAGCTTGCCCATAACCATCTTAGAGTGATAGCGGAAGTTGCCTTTTACGATGTCGATAGGCTGAAAGCTGGAAATATGCCATGATGGCATGATGCCAGAGGCGATGCCCACAAGCAGGATGAAGGCGAGGCTGACACTCACGGTGCCGATGCTGATATCATTGAGCAGCGCAATCTTTCCCTTAAACAATTCAGCTGCATCGTCCTGAAAACAGAGGGCTAAAGCAAAGCCTATGAGGAATGCCACGCCCATCATGAGCGTTGATTCAGCAATCAACTTCAGTGAAATCTCCACTTGGCTGCTGCCGAAGAGCCGTCGTGTAGCCATTTCCTTGGCACGGAAACCAGTATTCGCTACGGTCAGATTGATGTAGTTGCTGACGGCGAAGAACAGAATTGCCAATACGGCAGCCAGCAGGATGCGCAAACGTGTCCGATCACCCTTCTGTATTCCGTGGCCGTTATTTTGTGGCGCGAACATGATGTCTGTAAGAGGTGTAAGCTCTAACTCATGCTCCCCCAAGCGGCCCCAAAGTGTGTAGTTCTTACCCAGGTAATCCTCTATGGTTTTCTTCTTACCATCGAGCGAGGTTCCGGGCTTCAACATCAAAAAGTCCTTGCAGTAACCTGTTGGACCGTAACCAATGGCGTCGCTCGTGAGATTGTAGCCCATCACCTGCCCAAAACGCTCCATGCTGACAATGAGTTGCGTTTCGTTGGGCAACACCGTGTGGTCAAAGTCGCGTGCCACGCCGCTGATGGTATAAACCAGCGTAGAGTCGTAAGGGTCTTGATTATTCAAATATACATTACGGTCGCCCACTATCTGTAGTGTTTCCCCGATGGGGTTCTTGTCGCCAAACAGTTGGCGGGCCAGACTCTCTGTCACGACACACTTGTCGGGTGCATCGAGGACTGTCTGTGGATTGCCCTGCACTAACGGGAAACTGAAGAACTGGAAGAATGTCGAGTCAACCAACATGATATTGCTGTTATCGTTCTCCTTTGCCATCACTTCGCGCTGTCCATACTTGATGCGTCCGTTCTGGCTCATCACACAGCAGGTCTTCTCTACTTCAGGACACATCTCCTTCACCTCACCTGCCACCTGTGGCCACATGAAGAAATCTTCATTGCTCCACATCAGGTAGATGCGGTCGGCATTCTCATGCCATGAGTCGATACTGTATTGTCGCCAAGTGTAGTCGCCCATCAGGATGATGAACATCAGCGACACTACCAGGCCTGCAATGTTAATAAAGGTGTAAGCCTTGTTTCTCGATAGGAATTCAAAATAACTCTTCATGCCTTTAAACTTTATTCGCAAAGCTCATCAGCTTCGCAGTCTACTTTACTCTTTACTCTTTATTCTTTATTCCTTATTCGTTTTTAATACTATTTACTGGATTCTCGGTTGCAGCTTGCCAGCCTTGGAATGCTGCGGTCAGCAGGTTGACGGCGAGTACTATGATAAGTGAGAGAAACAATGGCAAGAACTCCATCTTGATAGTAAGACCTGAGATACTGCCTACCATTGGAGCCAACCACCACGAAAGGGGAATGGCGATAACCATTGCGACAATTGACTGTACGACTACCGCAAGGAGCAACCGCATGGTGATGCCGCTGATTTCTGCTCCGAAGACACGACGTACGGCTATCTCGCGACGGCGCTGGCTGACGAAGTAGCTGTTCATAGCCATCAGACCGAGTATGGCAATCAGCAGGGCAACCGAAGTAAAGACCGTCAGTACGCTGAGGAAGCGCTCGTATTCCTCGTACCACTTCTGATGCTCCTGAGTGAGTGAGCGAACCTCTTGTGCCTCATGGCCTGTAGCTGTGCTAATTAGTCGCTTGATCGCATCTTCCACCTTCTTGCGATCACCGTGGTATTTCACAAGAGCCTGACGAGGTCTTCCGTAATTCCTGTTCTCAAAGGTGTCCGCATCGTCATGGAACTCTTTCGCATTGATAATTACAAACGGGGTGGGATGCTCTTCCTCATTCATCACGTTCAGAAAGACCATGTCGGGATAGACGGCTCCGATTTCCCAGTAGGTGTTTCCGTTTGCCGTCGCTATCCTACGCTCATCATCGCGCTTGCCGAACTGGCGCAGCAACTGGTGGTTGACGCCCACGCCGTTGTCGCTATAGACTTTCTCAGGGTGGATGTTCAGGATGTTATAGAAGGTGCTGTCGCCTATCATCAGCTGTTGGCTGACCACCGTTCCGTCATCGGCAGAAGTTGTCTGGTTCTCCAGTCCCTCAACGGGAGTGCCGTAACCGAAGCCGACGGCATCTACCTCCGGCAGTTCAAGCATCTTGCTGCGAAACGTCTGACGCTGGGCCTCATTGAGGCTGGCTATATCCTTTGTCCTGAGGATGTTCTCGATGTCGTAGCCTAACGGACGGCTCATGCGCTCACGGATGCTGCTGCTAAGTAACAACGTGATTGTCAGCATGACTATGACGAACACGGTCTGCGTTACCATCAGCATGTGACTCCAACGCTGGCGAACACGACGGCGGAATGTGCCGCGCACGATGTCGATGGGTTTGTAGTTACTGAGAATCACGGCTGGCACGAAACCTGCCATTGAACCAACGAGGATGATAGCGAGTATTATAGCAACGATGGTCACTACTCCTGTATCCTTCAGCAGGTCCATCTGGCAATTGGCCATTTCCATAGCCTTGTCTTGCAGGGCGAGTGCTATCAGGTAAGCTATCATAAAGGCTATGGCTGTGAAGAGTATGCTCTCGCCTATCAGTTTGCTGAAAACCTGTAGTCGGGACAAGCCGAGCAATCGGCGTGTTGCCATCTCCTTCGAACGCTCCGTGGTGAGCGACACGCTCAGGTTCACGTAGTTGAAGATGGCGAACACCAGTACGAGCAGGGCTATGACCACGTAGAGATGCGCCATGTCGCGACTGCCATGATTAAGGGCATCGCCGTCTCCTTCGAAAGTACACATCCCTGCATCGTAGTAGAGCGTGGACAGCGGGGTGAGAGTCAGCTCCTTCGCTGCCCCCATCTGATAGAGCCAGAAGAAGGTCTTCAGGTAGTCGCGCATATCGTTTATCTTACTACGAAGGTTGCAACCCTCGCGTTCCATCAAGAAAAGCACGCAACTGGCGGCATTATTCATGGTCTCAACGTATGCCGAAGCATGAAGCTGACGCAGGTTCTCCAAATTAACCACGCATTCATAGGTGTCTGGGATAACAGAACGGTCGAAATCGTCCATTATGCCACTGACGGTATAGGTAATGGGTTTATCGTCGTCAAGAACAATTTCTTTGCCTACAGCATCACCGTTGGGCCAATAACGCTGGGCGAACTTTTTGCTGACCACTATCTGATTGGGAGCGCTAAGTACCTTCTTCTTATTGCCTGTCAATAGCTTGTAGTCGAAGAAATCAAAGAAGTTGGGTGCCGTGAGAAGCATCTTCGTCTTTGCCTCCTGTCCTTTAATGGTGAATGTCACATTTATGCCCGAAATAGAACACCAGTCTTCAATCTCCGAGAAACGGTCTTGCAACTTCTGCCCTATGCGGAAGTGCGACATCATGAATATCTCGTTACCCACGACGAAGGTACGCTCACCTCGCGTCTGGTAATTCTCCACCGTCGTCTGACGATAGATAAGGTCGCCCAGCAACAGGAGAAACGCCATCGATAGGCAAAGGCCTACGATATTGATAATGGTAAACAGCCTGTGACGGCTCAGGAATTTCAGATAACTCTTCATGTTGATATGTAATTGGAGGTCAAAGGTCTAAAGACTAAGGTCAAAAGCCATTCGCACTCCATGTTAATTTTTCATTGTTAATTGTTAATTACTAACACTTCATTGTCTTTGAATGCCTCATAGCCGCTGGTGACTACGCGCTCGCCAGGTTCTAAGCCTTCAAGAACTTCATAGAATTGCGGATTTTGGCGACCGATGCGGATGTTACGGCGATAGGCTTTGCTGCCGCTCTTGTCGAGGACGAAGATCCATTGTCCGCCAGTAGTCTGGAAGAACGTGCCGCGAGGAATGATGACGGCCTGCTCGGGCTGCCCCAGTTCGAGGTCGATATAGTAGGTCTGGCCTGTGCGGATGTTCTCCGGACGCTCGCCTTTGAAGACAAAGTCACAACGGAACTTGCCCTCACGCACTTCGGGATATACCTTGCGCACTTGCAACTTGTATTGCTTGTCGCCACGGGTAAAGGTGGCAGTAAGACCCTGACGTACACGGTCGATATAATGTTCATCAAGTTGTGCCTGCACCTTATAGTCAGAGAGGTCGTTCAACTGCCCGATCTTCTGACCGGGCTGGATGCTCTGTCCCAACTCCACATCGAGAAGTCCCAGTTCACCGTCGATAGCTGAGCGTACTTCGAGCTTGCCCTTGCGCTGACGCACCAGTACCACGTTCTTGCGCATATTTTGTAGGTTGTCTTCCATCTGGTCCATCTGCGTGGTGCGATAGAGAGAATCCTGTTTCAGACGCTTTGAGATCAAGGAGCGTTTCTTGGCAGCGAGCTGATAGTCTTCCTGCGACTTCAGGTAATCCTCACGACTGATAAGTTTCTCCTTATAGAGCCGTTTGTTCTGTTCGAAGGTACGCTGCTTGCGCTGGGTGTCCATATCCAGCTGTGCCTGCTCCGTCTGGTTGTTCAGACGGTCTTGCTGCATGGCTACCTGGGTGTTACGCAGCAGGTTCTGCTTCTCTGCCAGTTCAGCTTCGGCATTCAGAATCTGCAGGTCGAGGTTGGAGTTGCTAAGACGAACAATGACATCGCCTTTTTTGACGTGTGTGCCTTCTTCGACAACCTTCTCCATCACGATGCCGCCTTCTTCTGGCGAAATCTGCACCACCTGTATGGGCAGTACCTGTCCGTTAGTACGTACATAGTCCTTGAATTCTGCTTTCGTTACCTCGCTCATAGTCACGTCATTGGCATTTACTTTCAGCGTTGAGGCATGATTGCCGAATATAAGCCAGAGGCTAACACCAAACACCAAACACCCAACACCTATCCACGGCCAATATTTCTTCAACTGTTGTGCCTTTGTCTTTTCGATTATTTTGTCCATATCGTTTAACTTAGTTGAACTCATTCGCGACTCGGGATAACTGGAGTTTACTCCGTTCTCCGCTCGCCGCTCCATATCGTTTCTCCGTTATAATATCTTATCAAATGTTCTTTAACTATCGCCATCAGCCGGCATTGCAGCAGGGTGGCTTTCGATTTTAGCAGTTGCGAGGAAGTGGTGTGCATGTCAATGGCAGTTGAGAGTCCTTCCTCGAATTGGCGACGTGTTAGCTGATAGGCCAGACTGTCGGCTTCAACTTTCTTTACCATCTGCTCTGTTTGTTTGAGATAGCCTTGCCAGTCCTGCCAGGCTTCGCGGCTCAGCTTCTCCAACTCCAGCTGCTTCTGTTCGTAGTTCTCGCGAGCTATCTGATAATTGTTTTTGGCCCGTCGGATGCTGGTAATGGTCTGCAGGCGATTAAACAAGGGGAAGCTCAACGTGGCAACAACATATTCACCCATATTGTTCTTGAACTGGTTGCGGAAAGACTGTCCGGCATCTGAATGAAGGGTGTGGTAGTAGGTGGTGTTCATACCTGCACTCAACGAGATTGACGGAAACAGGGAAGCACGTGCCTGATGCAACTCGTGTTTTGATGTCTGCATCTGGTAATGCGATACCTGTAGTTCCGGATGTTCCTTCGTTAAGGTTTGTCCGTAGGCGATGGGTGATGGGTGTTGGGTGTTGGGTGTTGGCTGATCCTGTAGGACTGACAGCGAAAGCGTGTCAGCAATGGGGAAAGCCATTTCCTTTTTCAAGTCCAACAGCGCTGAAGCCAAGAGACTTTGCTGACGGGTGAGTTCATAATGGGCTTCTGCCTGCTGCGATTCCACCTGAGCTACATCGGCTGCACTCTTGCGACCCACCTCTTCAAGTATTCGCGCTTGTCTGAGCAGTAGTTCGGCCTCTTCAACCTTTTCTTCAGCCATCTTTACAAGACCTTGGTAGTAGGCAACATTGGTATATGCCTGAAGCACGTTCAGAGCCGTTTGGTCTTGCTGCTGACGAAGCGCCATTCGTCCCATCAGTACACTTGCCTTGGCTGCACGAAGCGCATGCAGACGGCTGAATCCGTCGAACAAGGGCAGGGAGGCACTCAGGGAATAACCGTTATAGAAGGTATTCACATCGGTATAACCATTGGTTTCAGGGTCGATGGCACGTCCGTAATTATACTGCGCTTCGATGCCTCCATGCACATCAGGCAGGAAACGGCCGATGGCACCTGTCTTACTGGCCTTGTAATTGTCAAGCTCAAGCTCTGTACGCTTCACCTCATGGTTGTGCTCCACTGCGTATTGCATACATTGTTGCATCGTCCATGAGTTTTGTGCATGGGCTGAAACTGCTGTAAGCGTCAAGATAGCGATCAATGATATTTTCATTACTTATTGTTCTTTTGTGATGCAAGGACAGTTTCAACCGAGTGTAGAGAGCTTGCTCTTTACTGAGGTGCAGCCTGTTCTCGTAATTTTTCTTCTGCAAAATTAGATATTTTCCCATTATGTTCCAAGAGTTTTAACGTCGCCAGAGTTAGATTGTCAAAAAATTTGACAGTCATCCGTATAATTTTTTGACAGAATATTCGTATCTTTGCAACCATGAAACAATATGGTACTATATTAGTTGTAGATGACAATGCTTCCATCCTGACAGCCATGCGCTATCTTTTGGATAGTGTCTTTGAACGCATATTGACGTTGGAAAGGCCTGATGATATTCTGAAAACGATGGCACAGGAAGAGATAGACATCGTATTGCTCGACATGAATTTCACACTTGGCGTGAACAGCGGACAGGAGGGCCTGTTCTGGCTTCGCTCTATCCGCAAACAGCATCCGCAGACTCCGGTGGTATTGCTGACGGCTTACGCTGACGTTTCGCTGGCAGTACGAGGACTGAAGAGCGGTGCAGCTGATTTCATCACCAAACCGTGGGATAATGACGAACTGATTCGCAAGTTAAAGGATGTTCTCGAAATGCGGAACGGGATTGTCACACTTGACGAAATGGAGAAAGATCATATCCGTCGAACCATTGACCACTGTCACGGCAATCTCACACAGGCAGCAGAACTCCTTGGCATCGCGCGACAGACACTCTATAATAAAATGAAGCGGTTATGATGTGGCTCTTTATTATCATATGTATTTTGTTCGCTGCGCTCATAGTATGGACAGTTCGTCGGCAGCATTCGCTGAAGATACGTGCCCATATGATGCAGGAGGCTATCCGCAATCATGATTTCACTTTCCGTCTTCCTACCAATGGCTTACTTCCTGGAGAACGGGCTATGCAGCAGACGCTGAACCAACTGGGAGAAACCATCCGTCAGCAAGTAAATCAGAATGAGGTGGAATCATGGGAACGGCTAACCCGTGTGCTGACTCATGAGATGATGAACGCCACAGCTCCTATTACCAGTATCAGCCAGTCAATGCTTAGCCGCGATGATGTGAAAGGCACTCTTCTTGAACCCGGCATTCAGGCCATCTTCGACACCAGCCGCCATTTGAGTGACTTCGTGGCTAATTACCGTAAGATGTCGGAATTGGAGAAACCCGTGTTGCAAGACGTGTCCCTTCGTGCTGTGCTTGATGAGGTATGTAATGCCTATCCAGAACTGACGTGGGAGATAGACGTTCCAACAGATATGATAGTTCGAGCAGATGTCGGAATGTTACGACAAGTGCTTATGAACCTGGCAAAGAACGCAGCGGAAGCAGAAGCGAAGAAAATGATGATAGAGCAGATGGAGGAGCCCGCAAACAGCCATGAGTTGACGCTTTACATTGGCAATGATGGTCTGCCTATCCCTGCAGAGAATCGGCAGTCGCTCTTTGTCCCCTTCTTCACCACAAAGCGAAGCGGCAGCGGTATTGGCCTTTCCCTAAGTCGTAGGATGATGATTCAGCAAGGAGGAATGCTCGACCTTGCAGAAAAGCCGCAAGGAGGGTGTCGTGTAGGATTCATCCTTACTATTTTGATTTCGTAACAGCAATAATTGAGTAAATATAAAGTCCCGCAGGTCATTGACCTACAGGACTCTTTTTTGTTTAATGCGCTTCATGATGGGCTTGCCCAAATGCCTCTCCCGTTATGCCTTCGTTCTGCGTCTGTTTCTAAGGAACGGACTTACAACGGACCTGAAACGGACTTGGAACGGAAGTATGGCGAAGAGCAAGGGAGGTCTTTGAAAATCTCTAGAAAAAACTTTTTCAGCGGTTTAATTTTACGTTTTTCACCTTATATATTCCGCGAGGGAGTTTCTTCAAGTCAGTACCCATATACTGACCGCTGATGCTGTATATCTTTGTCTGGGGCTCTGCTGTGATTGTCTCTATGCTTGTTGTGGCTTTATGGTTGGTGAACGTGAAACTGATATAGCCGTTAATGCTTTCGGTAATGTCAGTTATTGGTTTGCCCATGAATTTCTTGCCGCCCTTATTGGCATTGAATAGTTTGGCTGCCGGAATGGTAGAGTCGGTGAGTGAATTATTGCCTGACGTGCCGGGATAGGGGTCTCCTTCAAGAGATGTGTTGAGGGCATCGTTATCCGCATGGAAGATTGTAAGTCGCTGATGGGAGGCAAGGTTGTTCACCGTATTGTCATCCCAAGCCTCTTTGTCGTAGTCCACATGCAGGATGAGCAATCCATGACCATAGCCCGCATCATCCCATGAGGTGAGCTGACGGTTTTCCAAAAGGTAGTACTCATCGTGGTTGGCATCATTGTAAATCACATACGCCTCGGGAGTGTCGGTGATAGGCTTCATATCGGTTACGGTGGTGGTGGTAGTAAGCTCGACAGGCTCAAGCCATCCGGCTTGCCAACGCTCGTATGAGGTATATCCGCATGGGCGATGGCTGTCGCCATTGTAGGAACCGTAGTCCATTATCGACCATGACCTCATGCCAAAGGTGCTGCTGTTGTCGGTATCGTACAGGTCGGGGAGTCCGAGGCAGTGGCTGAACTCATGGCATATTGTTCCTATGCCGTTCATCTTCTTGCCCCTGAAATCTTTCAGTTCGCTGCTGCAGGCATAGGTGTTGATCCAGACGTTATCCAGAAGGATAGACCCGTTTCCGCCATTGTTAAAGTGCTTGGCGGATTCGAGATCCCATTCATGCGAATATATGTTATAGGATGGAGCTCCCTGTTCTTCTGAGTAGCCGGCGTATAGGATATATACCTGGTCCACCTCTCCGTCGAGGTTCCAGTCATAGTCGGCGAAATTGACATCCTTGTCTGCGAGTTTCACGGCTTCAGTTATCATCTCGCCGGGTAGGACATCATCGTTATTATCGTCGTTATTGCCGTAATATGAAATTTCATGTGAAAGGTCGTATGGGCCAACTACATCGAATTCCAATTCAAACTTGCCGTATGACTGCTCTCTGAAATAGTCGCTTACGCTGCCCTTTGCATTGTTCTTGTTGTATCCTTTCTCGTTGGCAAGGGCTTTGAAATCATCGCGTGTGAAGGTGAATTTCTTGTTGGTGAAGTTTACGAGTATGATAAGACCCTTCTTATGGCCTGTGTAGCCCTCGTAGATGGTTTCGCCAGAGCCTCGTGTTATAAATGATGACATTTGTTTCGCCTTCGCAAGTCGGGCTTTCCTGCTATTGTTGCGCATAGTCATGCGTTCTGTCTTTGCCTTATTACGAGACTCAAACTCAAATTGGGAGATATAGTGAGCTATACCGATACTATCCTCTGTCAAGGCATTTCCCTTGTCGTCAACATACCAATGCCCGTTCTCATCACCGACGAGCGTAGCCATGACTGTGGTGCCGTCGGCAAGGGTAAGGGAGCGCTTTATACGCTTTGCCGGGATGGCAAGGCATGACATCGCAACAAGAGATAATAGTATGGAGAGTATGATACAATTTTTCATAAGCATTCAGATTCTACTGTTAAAATAAAAGAACGGCACTGTCGGTTGACAAGTGCCGCTCCATCTGAGCACTCTTTATGAGTGTTATGGTTTTACCGACAATAGATTGTTCAGTATTGTTAGGAGCTTAATAGTGAGAATATTTTTGTGAGAGTATAGTATTCAGAGGTTAAACCAGATTGGGTATGCCGGAAAACATTTGCAAAGATAATAAAAAGGTTGATATAAATCAAACTTTTCCCGTTTTTTTTTCGAAAAACCTTTAATTTTAACCAAAATAGGCCTATTTTCTCCCGAAATCAGCTGGAATTTCGCCCCATTTATCAGTTTGCCACTTGATAATAGGGTTTCGATATGTGTTTTTCCTCAACCATGCTTCTGCCCGCTCTATCATCTGATACAGCTTCTCAGTCTGCTCGTTACGGACAAGGGTTGTCTTGCAATGGTGTTTTCTTACCCATAGCTGTGCGTTGACCGAATCGCTATATATCGGCATAGTGTTGAGACCTTTCTGCTTGAGTAGGGCAAGACCGTGAACAAGGGCAAGGAATTCGCCAATGTTATTTGTTCCATGTACCGGGCCATAGTGGAATATCTCCTTGCCGTCAGCGAGATATACGCCTCGATATTCCATTGCTCCTGGATTGCCCGAACAGGCTGCATCCACGGCTATTGCCTCGCGGATGACTTCTGCAGGAAGATTCTGCGGGTTAAAGGCTGGGCGAACGGGCTTGCTGGGCTCGCTTGTATTACTGGAACTGCTTGATTCACTAGCTTTGCTAGAAGTGCTGTCATCAATAGTATTAGTAGCCTTAGTCTCTTCGTAGGCTTCTTCTCCCATCTCAAAGGCATCTTCTGCCTCTTCCTGTGTCTTGAATGATTTATACTTGGCTCCAGAAACACCATTAACCGCCTCCTGACATGCTTCCCAAGAGGAATACACGCCAGGAGACGGTCCGTTCCATACTACATAATATTTCTGCTTAGCCAAATCTTTAAAAAGTCCCCTATGCAGGGGAATTTAGAGGGTCTTTACATCTTAGCCATTGCCTGCTCGAGGTCTGCGATGATATCCTCTGCATTCTCGATGCCGACTGACAATCGTACAAGGTCTGGTGCTATACCTGCCTCACGCAACTGCTCCTCTGATAGCTGACGGTGTGTGTGGCTTGCAGGATGCAGTACGCAGGTGCGGGCATCAGCCACGTGGGTAACGATAGAGATGAACTCAAGGTTATCCATGAACTTGATTGCTTCCTCACGAGTACCATTCAAGCCGAATGCGATAACACCGCAAGTGCCGTTTGGCATATACTTCTGGGCAAGAGCATAGTTCTTGTTTGATGGCAGTCCTGCATAGTTTATCCAGCCCACCTTCTCGTTCTTCTCAAGCCATTCAGCCACCTTCTGGGCATTAGCACAATGCTGACGCATACGAAGGGCAAGAGTCTCAAGACCGAGGTTCAGGAGGAATGAGTTCTGTGGTGCAGGAATGCTGCCGAGGTCACGCATAAGCTGTGTTACGAGCTTGGTGCAGTAAGCAGCCTTGCCGAATGCCTTGGTATATACCAGTCCGTGGTATGACTCGTCAGGAGTGGTAAGGCCAGGGAACTTGTCGCTGTGTGCATCCCAGTCGAAGTTGCCTGAATCAACCACGCAACCGCCTACCTGAGTAGCATGACCGTCCATGTACTTTGTGGTAGAGTGGGTAACGATATCGCAGCCCCACTCGAATGGGCGGCAGTTGATAGGAGTAGCAAAGGTGTTATCAACAACGAGAGGCACACCATGCTTGTGAGCCATCTTTGCAAATCGCTCTATATCGAATACGTTACCGCCAGGGTTTGATATTGTCTCACCGAAGAAACACTTTGTATTAGGACGGAACTCCTTCTCAATACGCTCATCATCCCAGTCAGGATCAATGAAGGTGCACTCTATGCCGAGCTTCTTCAGGGTAACACCGAAGAGGTTGTATGTACCGCCATAGATGTTGTTTGAGGTGATGAAATGGTCACCTGCCTCACAGATGTTGAAGATAGCGTAGAAGTTGGCTGCCTGACCAGAGCTTGTAAGTACTGCACCTACACCGCCTTCGAGTGCTGCAATCTTCTTTGCAACGGCATCGTTGGTAGGATTTGCCAGACGTGTGTAGAAATAGCCGCTGTCCTTCAGATCGAACAGGCGAGCCATCTGGTCGCTGGTATCGTACTTGAATGTGGTGCTCTGATAGATAGGTAACTGCTGTGGTTCTCCTTTAGTGGCTTTCCATCCGCCATGAATACAAATTGTCTCGAGATTTTTCTTCATTTCTAAAAATCAGCCCCATATTCCCCCGAGGGGAAACTTTTTTATATAGTATCAGGGCATCAAACCCTTAATGCCATAACCGCAGGAGCAAATGCGGGATAAATGTTTACAAAAGATCTTTCTTAGTTTATTTGAGTTGCAAAGGTACACAATTTTGGGGAAAACACCAAATAATATAAGAAAAAAAAACAGCCCCTCACTTGTCCGCTGGACGGGTGAGGGGCTGTGGTTAGGCTTTTAGAAAATATGCTGCACAAACTCAGCGAAGCATCTTCTCCATGTGAGCCACTCATGATGTGTGCCCTGTGATGGGAAGTAAGTCACATTGATGCCCATTCCCTTCAGGTCGTTTGTCATCTTCTCTGCACCGAAGTTCTCCTCAGAGCCCATGCCCATGAAGAAATACTTCACCTTGCTGTTGAAGGCATTTGCATCTGCGAACACACCGTTAGCGTATGTCTTGAGGTCGAGACCGAAGATAGCACCGCTGAATGTGCCGATGTAAGCGAACTTATCAAGGTTGGCTGTAGTGATGTCGAGAGTCTGTTTACCACCCCATGAGAGGCCTGCCATACCGCGGTTCAAGCGGTCGCTCTTTGTGCGGAAGTTACCGTCGATGAATGGGATGATGTCCTTGATGAGTACGTTCTGGAAAGAAGCACCGAACTCCTGCATTGTCTCACCCTTCTTAGAGCCGAAGCCGTAGTCGCAGTTACCGTTGTCCATAACCACGATCATCTCCTTTGCCTTGCCCTGGGTGATGAGGTTATCCATGATATACTGCATCTTACCTTGTGTGCTCCAGCCTGTCTCGTTCTCTGCCATACCGTGCTGCAAATAGAGAACAGGGTACTTAGCCTTCACGTTCTTGTCATAGCTTGCAGGGGTATATACGAAGCAGCGGCGCTCGCGGTTCTCTACTGATGACCAGTAGCGGCACTCGCGCACCTGACCGCGCTTTGCATTTGCATTTGGCTGATAGAGGGCAATCTCATCGTCACTCATCGTAGCTCCGTGCATTCTTGCCATGAGAGGTGCGTTGTCCTTGATGTTCACGTCGATATCGATAGTACCGCACATCTTGCCGCAGCCGAATACTGCCTTTGAAGATGGGTCGATGTAGTTGGTGCCGTCGATAGTGAGGAAGTAGTAGTGATTACCGCAAACGAGTGGGTCGGTAGTTACTGTCCAGAAGCCAGTTGAATCCTTTACCATAGGATATTTCTTGCTACAGATATCAGCAGCAACATACTTTGCCTGTGGAGCCATAACACCGAACTGCACGCGACCGTCCTTGTCAATCTTTGGATATTCCTGACAAGGAACTGTTGTGCTTGCCACCTTGAATGACTCCTTGTTGAGAAGCGACATCATCACGTTAGCATATCTGCGGCCAATCTCACGATAGCCCTCTGCTGTGAAGTGGAGTTTGTCAGGACGGCCCTTACAGCCGAGTGAAGATACTGGATATGCTGTTGGGATAGTCTCATGAATCCTGTCGATGATGGCATTATGGTGGAAGCAGCAACCGCCGTCCTCCTCAGTCATAAGCTCACCAACGAGCAATGGGCAATCCTCAGCCTTGAGGTCGAGTTCCTTGAGCATACGGTCATAAACGAGCTTCACGCGCTGAGGCCAGTCCTTCTGGTTGTTGTCGGTACAGCCCTGATGAAGAAGGATACCCTTGATAACACCCACTTTCTGAGCTGCCTTCGCACACTCCATGAGTCGGCGCATAGGTGCATCGTCATATTCCTTACAGAAGTTCTTGAACCAGTCTGCCTGCTTTGAGATATACTCCGTTGTCTTGTCCTCGTCGTAGAGGTCGATACTTGCACCGCCTACTGCAACGTTGATGACGCCCACCTTTATCTCCTCTGGAAGCTGCTCAACGAGAGAGCGACCGAAGTAGTCGGCTGGAGTAAGACCTGTCCATGCGCGGCACAATGGTGGAACAGCAACATACCACTGTCCCTTCTTTCTGCCTGTGGTCTTCATATCCACGGCAGCCATCATGCGGAAGCGAGGACTCAGGTTATCACGATCCTGTGGTTCAATCTTCGCATTTCCCTCCATGTTCGACTGTCCGAAGCAGAGATAGATGTGGAAGTTAGGGTCGAACTTGTCAGGCTGAGGCATCTCGCCAGCCTGCTTGTCGCCGTCGTTGTAGTTAAGAACTTGGTTTTTCTCATAGAAATTCTGCACATCCTGTGCCATAGCCATGCCAGAGAAGAGCATAGCGCTGAGGGTTAACCCCATGAGTTTTGCGTAAAATCTCATTTTTTTATATTTATTATTAGTTGTTTTAGTTATCTTTTTTTAAGATTTCGGCAAAATTACTCATTTTTCTCCTAATGTCCAAATCCCAGCGCAAATTATGAGATTAATTAACATTATAGAAACAAGGTCTTCCACAAACCGAAATTGTTACCTTTCCGTTCATAGACGAAAAGGTAAGGCATAGGTTTAAGTATGACTTTCTTTTCCTTTATCTTTTCTGATATTCTGCTATTCTAAGCCTGAGTTAGATGAATTAAAGACAGCGAGGGCTGAAAGCCCGACATCTAAAAGGGCAGTCCGATAGGGCTGTCATATGTGGATGTGTGGTTAATGGAGCGCTGTAAGTGCGACACCTGAAAACTAGGACTATAGATGTCGGTCCTACAGACCTCATTCCCCCAACATCAACCTCTTGTAACAGCCCTAACGGACTGCCCTGTTAGATGTCGCTCTTTCAGAGCTTCTTCAACCACATGATATTCAGCGGTATACGAGTAAAGAAATTAATCGAACTCACGTTATTTTACTTCTTTATGTAATAATCCCAGATTCCATTTTCATAATTAAAAAGCAGGTCTGCTTTTACTTCTTTTATCTTTTTTATGTTGTCAGCATATTTGTATGCAGCCTTAATTGCACTTCTGGGAGTGAAATTTATCAAGAGAAAGAAAAAATATTCCGTTAAAGACATGTAGTGAGATTTTTTGTTATATTGTAGAATTGCAATTTTTGAGCCATAGAAATCAACTACGAATGTCACATATTTTATTTTCTCCCATGGAATAAAGACATTTTCATTTTTATTTGGGCATAGGAAAATACCATAATTGTCAATTTTAAAAACGACGTAATTATTCTTTTTGTCAAAGTATTTTACCAAATAATATAATGTGTACAAGGGGTATCCAAATCCCAATGAGGTCATAAATAAACTAAATGAATCCCATACATCTATATGTGTTAATATCCGATATACATATATAAATGATAGTATGCTCGGTATAATCCCTAACCATACACGTAATTTATAAATTTTATTTCTATTTATTACATACATTTGTTAAAACTTTTTTCTATATCTCTACCTGCATCAGGTCAAGCTCCTTTCTGTTGTACAATTTGGATATTGCTCATTTTGAGGGCAAATATAAACAAAAAAACTAATACGACAAAGAAAATCCGAGAAAAGTTTTTGTTTGTTTTATTTTGCGTTTTTCCGATAATAAAATCATTTGCATTCTGGGTTAACCTCAGGTCCGTTATAATACCGTTACAAAACCGTTTCTAATCCGTTCCAGCTCCAATCGGGAAAGCGAACCTAAAGCGAAGGCATAGCGAAGGGAGAGCGAAGGCAAGACGGATGTAATAGATTGGTGTAATACCCTTGCAAAGAAAAAATCAAAAAGTTTTTAGAGTGAGTATTACACCTTTTGCTATTTTGAACAGTATTTTTGTTGATTATCAGAGCGTTAGATGCGGTGTAATACCCTTGAAAGTATTACACCATTTTGGGCGATTTGGTGTAATACTGGTGTAATACTTTCGGGGGTATTACACCAAGGCAAACAAATTGATATACAGTTGTTTAAAATGCTCAAACCGACAAAGGTGTAATACTCGGCATTAAAAACTTTTTGAAAAATAATATTACACCAACTTTCGCATGGCTCAAGTTGGAAGTGAAGAGTGAAGAGTTAAGAGTGAAGAATTTGAATTACCTTTATAGCGAAAAGGCTGTTAATGCTTATAAACTGCAATACAAACTTAAATTCTTCACTCTTAACTCTTCACTCTTCACTTAGTAAGGCAGCATGGCGAGCATATCGGCGAATTTGTCGATACCCTCCTCAAGTTTCTTGCCAATCATCATCTTCATCATCATGTTGAGATCAGCCTTGAGGGTAAGGCGCATCTTTGAACCGCCTGTGCTTACTGGCAGTACCTGAATCCAGAGATTAGCATCAACAGGTGACTGCTCTGTGGCGAACTTGATACATTTGTTTTCCTCGCGCTCAATGATGTTGAGGGCGATAGTGCCTATCATTGGTGCAGGGATAGCGATGCGGTCGGCAGAAAGTTCTACCTCCTTGAGTTTCTCAAGCTGTGCTGGATCCTGTCCTGCTTCCTTCATCTTCTCTGCCACCATTGGGTTGTTGGCTGCGTTTTCGAGAATAGGACGGAAGTTCTCAAGATTACTCAGCGTTGCATATACACGCTCAACAGGTGCGTTGAGCATCTTTATCTGACTTTCGTATTTTGACATTTACTACTATTAATTTTAGTTGCTTACGCCAATTAAAAAAACAGGATAAAACCAAATAAAACAAAGTAAAAACTTTTACAATTTAAAAGTATCCTATACTATCATCTTCTGGGTCATAATAATATTTCTCGCATTCATCCATAACAGGAAGGAAATTATATAGTATTCCTATCCTGATTTTTGCTGCTCGCATATATGCCCAGAGTTGAAGACGTTCGTGAACTCCTATTTCGTTAATTGCTTTACACTCAACGAAAACTTTATCTTTTACGAAGAAGTCCACACGCATCTTTGTGTTTAAGACAACGCCTCTAAATTTTGGATTGAAATAGTATTCTTTCTTGAATGGAATATTGGCTTGCTTAAATGCGATTTCCAATGATTCCTGATAGATATATTCTGTTAGCTCAGGACCTTGTTCTTTATGTACTTCTTGACAACATCCTACTATGTCATAGACATATTTCTTTTCATTTAGCTTTCAGAACAGGTTCTATTTCTTTCCTTTCAAACATAAAAAGTTATTGTTTTCTATGTTTTCTTTTGTTTTAATTTGTTTTTGTAAATGGCGAAAGCAACCTGTCATTAATTTTATTTAAGGTCGTTACGCCAATTGGACGGATCCTTACGCCACTCAGCGAGGACGGCGAGGTCTTCTTCCTTGATGTAGCCGGTCTTTGCTGCGATAGCTGTGGTGTGCTCGTAGTCAGAGAGGGTGACGAGACGGACACCAGCCTCCTTGAATGCCTGCTCGGCAACAGGGAAACCGTAGGTGTAGCTTGCTACCATGCCTACAACCTCGAAGCCTGCCTTGCGAAGGGCATCAACAGCCTTGAGTGAAGAACCGCCTGTTGAGATAAGGTCCTCGATGACAACAACCTTGGCACCGTCTGGGATAGTACCCTCAATCTGGTTGCCCATACCGTGATCCTTTGGCTTTGGACGAACATAGCAGTAAGGGAGGAGGAGCTCATCGGCTACCAATGCACCCTGTGCGATAGCACCAGTTGCCACGCCTGCTACGGCTGTTGCCTCTGGGAACTCTGTGTGAACGAGATGAACAAGTTCCTGCTTAACGAAAGAGCGAAGCTCTGGATAGGCAAGAGTCTTGCGGTTGTCGGTGTAGATAGGTGACTTCCAGCCAGATGCCCATGTGAACGGATCGTTAGGCTGAAGTTTGATTGCCTTTACGGCGAGCAGTTTCTCTGCGAATGCGTTTGATACTGATACTTCCATATTAAAAAAGCCCCCTATCCCCCCAAGGGGGAATTTTTTATAGTATTGATTGCTCAAAACCATACCGCTGAGGGTAGAGCGGAATTATTGTTAATAATTATTCTTTATTAGAGTGCCCCTATAGCAAAAAAACTATATAGAATGCTCCCCCTTGGGGGGCTGGGGGGCATCGTTCTCAATAAACTCAATCAACTTCTCCACGGCGTTGGCCTCTGGAATTGACTTCTCCACACAAACCTTGTTCTTGTAGAGGGAAATCTTACCTGGACCAGCACCTACATAGCCGTAGTCGGCATCAGCCATTTCTCCCGGACCGTTAACGATACAGCCCATGATGCCGATTTTGAGAGTGGCAAAACGTGGATTCTCTGCTGACTTTGCCTTGATAGCCGCCTTGATGCGTGCTATTGTGCCTTGGAGATCGTAGAGAGTACGGCCACATCCCGGGCATGAGATATACTCAGTCTTGGTGAACTTTACACGAGCAGCCTGAAGGATGCTGTCGGCAAGCTCTTGGGTGATGGGTGATGGGTGTTGGGTGTTAGTGATCACCAAATCCTTTGCCTTACCGTCGATGAGTAGGGCACCTGCGGTCATAGCAGCCTTGAGTTGGAGGTCTTCGAGGGAAGACTCGTTGAAATCAAGGTAGAGGGTGCCGTTTTCGATACGTGCATTCTCGCGCTTCTCTGCACATTCAGGAATGAATGATACGAGTTTCTTGGCAACAGGAATCTCACATTCAGGCTCTTCAGAAAGACTCACGCGTATAGTATCGCCGATACCCTCAGTAAGAAGTGCTCCTATGCCGACAGCGGATTTGATACGTCCGTCCTCACCTTCGCCAGCCTCGGTAACACCAAGATGGAGAGGGTAGTGCATATCCTCCTCGTTCATCTTCTCAACGAGCAAGCGGACAGACTGCACCATAACAACCGTGTTGCTTGCCTTGATACTGATAACCACGTTCTGGAAATCCTCATCACGACAGATGCGAAGGAACTCAAGACATGACTCTACGATACCGGCAGGGGTATCGCCATAGCGTGACATGATACGGTCGGAGAGAGAACCATGATTCACACCGATACGTACAGCTGTGTTGTGCTCCTTGCAGATATTAAGGAAAGGCACGAAACGGTCGCGAATCTTCTGCACCTCCTGAGCGTATTCCTCGTCTGTGTATTCCAGTTTTTTGAACACACGAGCAGGATCCACATAGTTACCCGGATTAACGCGCACCTTCTCACAATAGAGAGCAGCCACATCAGCCACGTTAGCGTTGAAGTGAACATCGGCCACGAGTGGTGTCATATATCCCTCAGCCTTCAATGCTGCGGAGATATTCTTCATATTCTCAGCCTCACGAGAGCCTTGGGTGGTCAGACGTACAAGTTCACCTCCAGCATCAATGATACGCTTTGCCTGTGCCACACAAGCCTCCGTATCATTGGTATTGGTGGTGTTCATGGATTGTACCCTGATTGGGGCATCTCCACCTATTATTATGTTTCCTACCTTGGTAGGAGTTGTAAGTCTTCTTTGCATATATTAGAAGCCCCCCATCCCCCCAAGGGGGAGTTTTTATATACCTTTTATCGCTATGGATACAAGGGATTAATACTATCTAAAAGACTCCCCCTTGGGGGGGTGGGGGGCTTTTTTTTAATTTGTCTTAAACTCGTACTTCACCTCTGCAAGATCCTTGTTTGCCTTCTCGATCTTCTTGCCGAGACCTGACTTGTATTCCTTCAGTCGAGCTGCGATATCGGCATCAGAAAGGGCGAGCATTTCCATAGCGAGGATAGCCGCATTCATAGCTCCATTAACACCAACCGTTGCAACAGGAATGCCAGGAGGCATCTGAATGATAGAGAGCATAGCGTCAAGACCATCGAGCATACCCTTGATAGGCACACCGATAACCGGAAGTGTTGTGCTTGCTGCAATAACGCCAGGAAGAGCTGCTGCCATACCTGCTGCTGCTATGATAACGCGAATACCACGCTCCTCAGCACCACGTGCAAATGCCTCTACCGCGTCAGGAGTACGATGAGCAGAAAGAGCATTTACCTCGAAAGGAATCTTCTGGTCGTTAAGGAAGGCCATTGCCTTCTCCATTACAGGCAGGTCACTTGTGCTGCCCATGATAATGCTAACTATTGGTTTCATTGTTTTCTATACCACTATTATTGTTATAAAGCTAATTATTGTACCTATCAGATATCCGTACACCACCTCGTGCAAAGAGTGCTGGCGAAGAATCATTCGGCCTGTGCCTACGAGTCCGGCAAGTATCAGAAGCACGCAGAGCCACCAAAGCGGGTTAAAGACGAACAGCTCTGCAAAGGCAAGAAGACTGCCCGTGAAGCCTCCTATGGCTGTGGTGTGGACTGATATCTTGAACCATACGTTTATGGTCGCGCACAGAATCTGGATGAATAAAGCTGCTACTACTATTGAACTCATAAAATGAGGGCAATGGAAATAGTTCAGTATGTAGAAGCACATGAAATAGCACATGATAGAGATAACGTATGGCACCATACGTCCTTCCCTCGTCACGAGTTTCAGCATTGACCATCCCTGATACTTTCTATAGAAATGTATCAATATCGTTGGTATGAGGATAGTACAGAGATATACTATCAGCAGAACGAACAGCTTGTATGACAGAGGCAGCAGACTCAGGTAGCTGAACGAGAAGAGCGCTATCATGCCGACCAAAGGCAGATAGAAAGGTGTGAAGATTATACTCATAATCCTCGAAGCATTCACAGAAAGCCTAAGCATCTTGTTCACGCTTCTTCTTGAGCGCGAACCTCTTTCCTGTGTCAATACCTGTGTTCCTTCTGTCATTATTTATAAAAATAAAGTTTGTTTCGTTTGTTTAATAACAAAAACCTTAAAAACACCTTCAAGTTTGCATACTTCTGCGAAGCCTATGCCGTCTTGCTTGTATGAAAGCCTTTTAGTAAAGACCCTTTCCCGCCTTGCAGGCACCTCTGCACATACTCGGAGATACTCAATCTCCGACTTCCCTCGTGAAGGGGCAGGGAAGGTTAGCGCAGAAAGGCCTAACGAGAATATCCATACGGCGGCAGCTTCTTGCCCCTTCACGGGGAAAGATGTCCGTAGGACAGAAAGGGGTCTTTTTACCTTCTCAGTCTTGCTACCGGTATTCCGAGAGCCTCCCTGTATTTTGCCACCGTTCTCCTTGCAACCGGGAATCCCTGTTTCTTCAGTTCCTTTGATATGGCGTCGTCGCTAAGAGGATGTTTCTTGTCTTCTGCCTTAACGATATCTGCAAGGGCAATCTTCACCTTTCGGTTTGACATCTCCTCATCGCCTTCCTTGCTGAAACTTGAAGAGAAGAAATGCCTGAGCTTGAATATTCCCCAAGGCGTCTCGGCATATTTCGCGTTGCATACTCGTGAAACGGTACTCACATCCATGCCTATCTGCTCGGCTATATCCGTCATAGTCATTGGCACGAGGTCAGCCTCGTCGCCGTCAAGGAAGTATTTATGCTGCATCTTTATTATTGCCTGCATAGTCAATGTCAGCGTCTTCCTTCTTCTCTCTATGGCGTCAATATATCCTCGTGCTCGCTCCACCTTTTCCTTTGTATAGAGCAGAGCCTCTTTCTCCATTCGGTTGAGCGACTTGCTATTGTTCTGATAGCCGAGCATCTGTTGCTCGAAGTCGCGTGAGATGAACAGCTGTGGCAGTTCCCCGTTGTTGAGGGTCATAGTCACCTGACCATTCTCGTCGGTGTCTATGATAAAGTCGGGAGTCACCTGCTGTATGCTCCTCCCCATTGTCTCGCCAAGCGAAGCCCCCGGACGAGGGTTCAGCTTCCTGAGTTCCTTGATAACCTCCTCTGCCTCGTATTCCGATGTCTTCAGATGCTGACGGATCTTCTCCCAATGCTTTTTCGTGAAGTCGTCGAAATAGTCGCGTATCACCCTCCTCATCCTTCGCGTGAGTCTTGAGTCCTCACGGCGGGCAATCTGCAGAAGAAGACATTCCTGCAACGAACTTGCCCCAATACCGGCTGGGTCAAAGCTCTGGAGTATGCTTAGCACATACTTCACGTCCCTTTCCGTAACGTCAAGCCCTTGGTAGATGGCGAGGTTCTCGCTGATGAAGGATAGGTCTGAGCGCAGGAAACCGTCGTTATCGAGAGAGCCTATGAGATATTCCATTATCTGACGCTGAGTATCCGTAAGGTCCTCCTCGCTGACCTGTTCCTGAAGCTTGTCATAGAACGACTGGGTATCGCCATACACCATCTCCTCCTGTTCTGCTCCCGTCTGGTTACTGTCTCCGTAAGCTCGGTAGTCGCTTGCCAGACGGTCGTCGGAGTCTATGCTGTCGAGGGCAGAGTCGAGAGCCTCCTCCCTGTCCTCGCGTTCTGTCTGTGCATCGAAATCCTCATCCTCACCCTCACCAATGCTGTCGCCCTCATTCAGGCTCGCATTAGGGTTGAGGTTATCATTCTCGTCAGGATCGGTACTCTCAAGGGCAGGATTCTCATACAGTTCAGTCTTGATGTTCTCTTCCAGTTGGGCAAGCGGCATCTCCAGCAATTTCACCTGCAGAAGTTGCTGCGCGGTAAGTCGCTGTTGCTGTTGTTGTATCAGAGCCTGTTCCTGTGTGAGTCTGTTTTCGAGTGCCATGATTGAAGTCTTTTGGCTAAAGTCGAAAGTCAAAAGTCGAAAGTCATCAGATGTAATAATTGTCTTTAGCCTTCAGCCTTTTGTCTTTAGCCTTTTTAATGAGTGCAAAGTTACTAATTTTATATCTATCCGCAAAATTTTTGGAGATTAATTTGCAAAAACCGAAAAAAACTATTACCTTTGCAACCGCTTTCCGCCCAGATGTTGGAATCGGTAGACAAGTCGGTCTCAAACACCGATGCTGAAAGGCGTGCGGGTTCGACCCCCGCTCTGGGTACAAGCTAACAGAAATTGCCCCTTGCAAGTCGATGGATTTGCAAGGGGATTTTTTGTATTAGGAAAGGATTCCGCTTGCGCGGAGGGTGGGGAAAGTAAATTGGGAGTAAATTAAATCAGTAAATTAAAACCGGTAAATTAAATCAGTAAATTTTTCAGATAAATCCGTTTCCCTTTTTTCTTTGAACACGGAAAACACAGATTTTACGGATAATCTCGCTTGCGCTCGTGATTGACATCTGTGTTATCCGAGATATATCTGTGGTCAATAAAAATAATTTAATGAATTAATTTACTGTTTTAATTTCCTCCAAATTTTCTATCCAAGTATCTCCGCGCAAGCGGAAATTTTCCTTTCCGTCTCGCCCCTTCATTCCCCTTCTTTTCGCCGTAGATACTCCATCGTTACTCCATCGTTACTCCATCGTAAGTCCATCGTTTCGATGGAGTATCGATGGACCAGCGATGGAGCAGCGATGGAGCAACCACGAAGGTCGAGCGTTGTCAAGAGGGATTTTCAAACTCTGAGACGCAGAGGCGCTGAGTTATCTTTCTTTGCGCCTTCGCGCCTTTGCGTTAAATCATTTTGAGAGGAAAAACTATTTTTTGCGTAAAAATTTGGCAGTATCAGATATTTTGTGTATTTTTGCATGCAATTAGTGTGTTGACAACAATTAATCTGTAAACCCCTAAACAACAAACAAATATGAGAAAGACTCTACTCCTTCTTATCCTCACCCTTTTCTCATTCTCTGCAATTCATGCGGAGAAATCTTGGGAGATAGATGGGATAAAATGCAATCTGTCTGATGATGGTACGTTGACCATATCGGGAACAGGAGATATGCCTAGTTATGTGGTTGAAGATGATGTTCCTTGGTTTAACGATCGAAGCAAAATCAATAAAGTTGTGATTGAATATGGCGTAACGAGTATTGGAAGTCGTGTTTTCCATTTATGTTTAAGGCTTACCTCCATCACAATCCCTAACTCCGTGACGAGTATTAGAGATTATGCTTTCAAAAATTGTAATATAACATCCATCACAATCCCTAACTCCGTGACGAGTATTGGTGAAAAAGTTTTCATGGATAACCTACGTCTTACCTCTATAATTGTAGAAAAAGACAATCCCAAATATGACAGCAGAGACAATTGTAATGCTATAATAGAAACAAAATCCAATACTTTAATTGCAGGATGTAAGAATACCGTTATCCCTAGCTCCGTGACGAGTATTGGAGATTATGCTTTCTTTGGTTCTGAACTCACTTCAATCACAATTCCGAACTCCGTGAAGAGTATTGGAGATTATGCTTTCGGTGGTTGTTCTGATCTCACTTCTATAACTTTTAAAAGAACTTCTCCTCCTGAATTCGGGAAAGAGGTTTTTTATATAGTCAATACATCTATCCCCATATATGTTCCAAGTATCAGCATAGATGCATACAAGGAAGCGTTGAAAGATTTTGGTTTCTCTAATATCCAGGCAAATCCGAAGCAATTATTCCTGACTGGTAGTGAGTCATATACCCAAAATTCGCAGGTTGATGGTGCAGAAGTTTCCTTTACCCGTAGTTATACTGCGAACTGGGAGGCTCTATATCTTCCTTTCTCTCTGGAATATAAGGACTGGAAGGATGATTTCGAGGTGGCTCGTATAAATGGTATTCACCAGTATGACGATAATGATGATGGAAATATAGACAGGACCGTATTGGAGTTCGTAAAAATGAAGAATGACGATTCTGTTATTTATCCTAATACTC